>NZ_CP013377.1:332856-665712 GCF_001718415.1 Burkholderia pseudomultivorans
TGGGTCGTGCGGCCCGACAGCGTGAACGATCCGCGCATCCGCAAGTTCATCGCGATCTACCAGCATTCGCCGGCGGTGCGCAAGGCGCTCGACAACGCGTTCGGCTCGCTGTACGCGATCGCGTGGTGAAGGAGGCGAGCATGGCCAACCCGAAGAAGATCCTGCTCAACGCGTTCAACATGAACTGCGTCGGGCACATCAATCACGGTCTGTGGACGCATCCGCGCGACCGCTCCGCGCACTACACCGATCTCGACTACTGGACCGATCTCGCGAAGACGCTCGAACGCGGCAAGTTCGACGGCATCTTTCTCGCGGACATCGTCGGCGTGTACGACGTGTTCGGCGGCGGCCCCGATACCGCGCTGCGCGAATCGGTGCAGGTGCCCGTCAACGATCCGCTGCTGCTGGTGCCGGCGATGGCGCAGGTCACGCGGCATCTCGGCTTCGGCGTGACCGCGAACCTGACCTACGAGCCGCCGTACCTGTTCGCGCGCCGCATGTCGACGCTCGATCACCTGACCAAGGGGCGCGTCGGCTGGAACATCGTCACCGGCTATCTCGACAGCGCTGCACGCGGGATGGGACTCGCGCAGCAGATCGGTCACGACGACCGCTACGAGCGCGCGGACGACTACATGGACGTCGTCTACAAGCTGTGGGAGCAGAGCTGGGACGACGACGCGGTGATCCGCGACGCGCGGGCGCGCGTGTTTGCGCAGCCGGGCAAGGTGCGGCGCGTGAAGCACGACGGGCCGTTCTATTCGGTCGATGCGATCCATCTGAGCGAGCCGTCGCCGCAGCGCACGCCGGTGCTGTACCAGGCCGGTTCGTCGGCGCGCGGCGTCGAGTTCGCGGGCCGGCATGCGGAATGCGTGTTCGTGAACGGCCAGAGCAAGGCGGCCGCGCGCGCGGCCGCACTCGACATTCGTGCGGCGGCGGCGCGGCAGGGGCGCGATCCGGCGTCGATCAGGATCTTTGCCGGCGTGAGCGTCGTGACGGCCGAGACCGAACGGCTCGCGCGCGAGAAGTTCGACGAGTACCGGCGCTACGCGAGCCCGGAAGCGGGGCTCGCGCATTTCGCGAGCTCGACCGGCATCGACTTCGCGAAGTACGGCCTCGACGAGCCGATCTCCTACGTGAAGACCGACTCGATCCAGTCGGCCGTGGACGCAATCTCGCGCAAGAGCACGAGCGGCACGTGGACCGTGCGGCGGATGCTCGAACAGATGTCGCTCGGCGGCCGCTATGCGCCGATCGTCGGCTCGCCGTCGCAGGTCGCGGACGAGCTGCAGTCGTGGATCGACGAGACCGGCATCGACGGCTTCAACCTGACGCGTACCGTGATGCCCGAGTCGTTCGAGGATTTCGTCGACTGGGTCGTGCCCGAGCTGCAGAACCGCGGCGTCTACAAGGAAGACTACGATCCCGCGCCGACGCTGCGCGAGAAGCTGTTCGGCGCGGGCGCGCGCCTGCCGGCCTGGCATACGGGCGCGCAGCATCGGCCGGCCGCGGCCGAATCCGCGCAACCCGCGCATGCATGAACGTGACGGAGCAGGCGATGACGCAATTGTTCGATACGCTGGGTTTCGTCGAGGCATCGGCCGCTGCAGCGCGCGACGTGGATGACGCGCATCGCGTGGCGCCGGACGGCGCTGCGGCGGTGTCGTTCGAACACGTCGGCAAGGTGTTCGCGTCGCCGCGCGGCCAGGCCGCCGCGCTGCGCGACGTGACGCTCGAGGTGCGGCGCGGCGAGGTGTTCGGCATCATCGGCCGCAGCGGCGCCGGGAAGTCGACGCTGCTGCGGCTCGTCAACGGGCTCGAACGCCCGAGTTCGGGCCGCGTGCGCGTGCAGGGCGTCGATGTCGGCGCGCTCGACGAGAACGGGCTCGTCGCGCTGCGGCGCCGCACCGGCATGGTGTTCCAGCACTTCAACCTGCTGTCCGCGAAGACGGTGTTCGACAACGTCGCGCTGCCGCTGAAGATCGCCGGCGTGCCGAAGCCCGAGCGGGCGCGCAAGGTCGACGCCTTGCTCGAACTCGTCGGGCTGACCGCGAAGCGCGACGCGTATCCGGCCAGCCTGTCGGGCGGCCAGAAGCAGCGCGTCGGCATTGCGCGCGCGCTCGTGCACGATCCCGAGGTGCTGCTGTGCGACGAGGCGACCTCGGCGCTCGATCCCGAGACGACGCAGTCGATCCTCGCGCTGCTCGCCGACATCAATCGCCGTCTCGGGCTGACGATCGTGCTGATCACGCATGAAATGGAAGTGATCCGCGCGGTGTGCGACACGGTCGCGGTGATCGAGCAGGGCGAGGTCGTCGAAACGGGCCCCGTATGGCGCGTGTTCGGCAATCCGCAGCACGGCGCGACGCGCGCGCTGCTCAGCACGCTCGTGCACGACCTGCCGGCCGAACTCGCCGCGCGCGTGCAGCCGCTGTCCGGGCAGGCCGCGCTGCCCGACGGCGCGCAGGTCGTGCTCGACGTGCGCTACACGGGCGAGAGCGGCGGCGAGCCGGACGTCGGCGCGCTCGCGGCCGCGCTCGGCGGCTCGGTGCGGTTCCTGCATGGCGGCATCGAGCGCATCCAGGGCCATGCGCAAGGGCGCCTCGTGATCGCGGCGGCGCCGCCGCGCGCGGACGATGCCGGCGTCGCGCCCGCACGCGGCGCGGTCGCCGTGCTGCTCGAACGCGCGCGCCGCCACGCGAATCATGCGGAGGTGCTCGGCTATGTTTGAGCTGTGGTGGCCCGAACTGCTCGACGCGATCCGCGACACGCTGTCGATGGTCGCCGCGTCGGCCGCGATCGCCGCGCTGATCGGCGTTCCGCTCGCGGTGATCCTCGTGACGACCGCGCCCGGCGGCATCTACGAGCGGCGCGGCCTGAACGCGGTGCTCGGCGCGCTCGTCAACGTGTTCCGCTCGACGCCCTTCATCATCCTGCTGGTCGCGCTGCTGCCGTTTACGCGCGTGCTGATCGGCACGACGATCGGCGTATGGGCCGCCGTCGTGCCGCTGTCGATCGCCGCGATCCCGTTCTTCGCGCGGATCGCCGAAGTGAGCCTGCGCGAAGTCGACCGCGGGCTGATCGAGGCCGCGCTCGCGATGGGCGCGAAGCGCCGCCATATCGTGTGGCACGTGCTGCTGCCCGAGGCGCTGCCCGGCATGCTCGGCGGCTTCACGATCACGGTCGTCGCGCTGATCGGCTCGACCGCGATGGCGGGCGCCGTCGGCGCGGGCGGCCTCGGCGATCTCGCGATCCGCTACGGCTACCAGCGTTTCGACACCACCGTCATGGCGACCGTGATCGTGATCCTGATCGCGCTCGTCTCGGCCGTGCAAATCACGGGCGACCGCCTGGTCCGACGCGTGACCCGGCGTGCCTGAGCGACGTCACGAGCGTCTGCTCGCCTCATCAACGATCCTGGAACCGAACATCATGACTCTACCCATCGGCGCGCCGCGCGCGTGGAACGGACAATTCGAGGAAGCGCTGTTTATCGACGTGGCGCGACGCCATCGTCCCGACTTTCCCGACAAGCTCGCGACGCCGCCGCGCGAGCCGCGCGGCGCGGCCGAACTGGCCGCCGTCGCCGACTACTACACGAAGATGGCGTCGCACGACCTGTTCATCGTGCAGGTCGTCGCGAAGGCGATCGACACGCTGTTCCGCGACGATCCGCATTTCCAGCTGATCCTGTCGCGCCAGCTCGGCGACGACGGCGCGCATGCGGTGATCGGCCGCGAACGCGTGGCCGAACTGACCGGGCGCGATCCGCTGCCGGAAGTCGAGCGGCTCGTCGGCGCGCACTGGGCGCGCATCGGCGATATCGCGGTGCGCGACGTCGCGGGTTTTCTCGCGTTCGAATGGCACTACGAGCTGCATATCCTCGCGAAGCTGTGGATCCAGCGAAAGACCGGCCGCATCGCCGACGGCGCGATGCGCGAGTATGGCGAGAACCGGATCCGGCCCGATGAGGAATGGCATCGCGTGCAGATCGTGCAGTGGTGGTTCGACACGCTCACGAAGCTGCCGCCCGCCGAGCGCGATGCGCTGATCGATTGCGTGATCGCGGCGGACGAGGAAATGCAGGCGCGACTCGACGGCTATCTGCACGACGAATATGCGCACACCGCGCACGTGTTCGGCGCGGACATCGCCGACTATCGCGCGATCTACGACGACTGGCGGCGCGAGATCCTGTCGCGGCTGACCGGCCGCCCGCTCGCTGCGCTCGTGCCGCTGTCCGGCGAGACCGTCGCACAGGAAGCCGTCGCATGAACGATCCGCGCGGCCCGGCGACGCTCGCGCCGGATACCGAGGCCTCGGCGTTCGATCGCGATGCGCTCGCGCGCGCGATCGACGCGCTGCGCGCGAGCGCCGCGGCACGCGACCGCACCGGCGGCCATGCGGCGCAGGAAAAGCGGTGGCTCGCCGAGGCGGGCCTGCTGACGCTCGCGGTGCCGCGCGCGTTCGGCGGGCAGGAAGCCGAATGGCCGGCGATCTACGATGCGATCCGCCAGATCGCGCGCGTCGACAGCGCGCTCGCGCATCTGGTCGGCTTCCAGTGCCTGCAGGTCGTCAGCGTCGACGTGTGGGGCAATCCGGCGCAGCGCGAACGCTATCTGCGCGGCACGGTCGAGCAGCGCTGGTGGTGGGGCAATGCGGTCAATCCGCTCGACACGCGGCTCGTCGCGACCGCGACGCCGGACGGCGGCTACCGTCTCGACGGCGTGAAAGGCTTTTGCTCGGGCACGCGCGGCTCGCAGCGGATGACGGTGTCCGCGCACGATCCGGACACGGGCCGCACCGTGTTCGGCGTGGTGCCGACCGATCGCGACGGGATCACCGTCAACGACGACTGGGATCCGATCGGCCAGCGCCAGACCGACAGCGGCAGCGTGCGCTTCGACCGCGTGACGCTGGCGCCGGACGAGGTGCTGCATCGTTCGGAAACGCCGCCGACGCCGCGCGCGACGCTGCGCACGCTGGTATCGCAGCTGGTGCTGACGAACCTGTTCGTCGGGCTCGCCGAAGGCGCGCTCAGCGAGGCGCGCGACTACGTGCTGAAGCACGGGCGTCCGTGGATTCAGGCGGACGTCGAGCGTGCGAGTGACGATCCTTATACGCTGCAGCGCTTCGGCGACATGCGCATCCAGGCGGTGGCGGCCGCGGCGCTCGCCGATCGCGCGGCCGCCGCGCTGCAGCGCGCGTGGACGCAGCACGACGCGCTGACGGCCGACGGGCGCGCCGAAGCGGCGCTGGCCGTGTCGGAGGCGAAGATCGTCGCGCAGCGCGCGGCGCTGGCGAACGGCGAAGCGCTGTTCGACGCCTGCGGCGCGCGCGCGACGGCCGCCTCGCTCGGGCTCGACCGCTTCTGGCGCAATGCGCGTACGCATACGCTGCACGATCCGCTCGACTATCGGCAGCGCGACGTCGGACGGTTCGCGCTGACGGGCGTGTTGCCGCAGGCATCGCTCTATACGTGACGACGCAGCGCGCGGTTCGCCCATCGCGGGCCGCGCGCGACATCCCTGGTTTTACCGCCTGCCGCTGATCGGCCGATTTCTAACCGGCTAGCTGGACAGACAAAATGATATGTTATATCGTTGCGATACCATATATCGTCCTGTCTTCCCCTTCCTCTTCCGGAATCGCCCGATGAGCACCTCACTCCCGCCGTCCACGCGGCTTCCCGTGACCGTCCTGTCCGGCTTTCTCGGCGCCGGCAAGACGACGCTGCTGAACCATATCCTCAACAATCGCGAAGGCCGGCGCGTCGCGGTCATCGTCAACGACATGTCCGAGGTCAACATCGATGCGGCGCTCGTGCGCGAAGGCGGCGCGGGGCTGTCGCGCACCGACGAGAAGCTGGTCGAGATGAGCAACGGCTGCATCTGCTGCACGCTGCGCGAGGATCTGCTGATCGAGGTCGACCGGCTCGCGCGGGAAGGCCGATTCGACCAGCTCGTGATCGAATCGACCGGCATTTCCGAGCCGCTGCCGGTGGCCGAGACCTTCACGTTCGAAGGCGAGGACGGCCGCAGCCTCGGTGAAGTCGCGCGGCTCGACACGATGGTGACGGTAGTCGACGCGTTCAATTTCCTGCGCGACTACGCGTCGCGCGACAGCCTTCAGGCGTGCGGCGAATCGATGGGCGAAGAAGACGCGCGCACGGTGGTCGACCTGCTGATCGACCAGATCGAGTTCTGCGACGTGATCGTGATCAACAAGATCGACCTGATCGGCGACGACGAACGCGAGCGCCTCGTCGCGCTGCTGCGCGGGCTGAATCCGCGCGCGCGGATCGAGATCGCCGAGTTCGGCAAGGTTCCGCTCGACCGCGTGCTCGATACGGGGTTGTTCGATTTCGAAGCGGCGTCGCGTGCGCCGGGCTGGCTGCAGGAGATGCGCGGCACGCATACGCCCGAGACCGACGAATACGGGATTCGCAGCTTCGTGTATCGCGCGCGGCGGCCGTTCCATCCGCAGCGCTTTTTCGCACTCGTCGAAAGCGAGTGGCCGGGCGTGGTGCGCTCGAAAGGCTTCTTCTGGCTGGCCACCCATCCGACCGTGGCCGGGTCGTGGTCGCAGGCCGGCGCGGTCGCGCGGCACGGTCCGGCCGGCTACTGGTGGGCCGCCGTGCCGCCCGAGCGCTGGCCAGAGGATCCGGACGCCGTCGCGCAGATCCGCGCGCGATGGGACGAGCGCGTCGGCGATGCGCGCCAGGAACTGGTGCTGATCGGCATGGACATGGACGAAGCCGCGCTGCGCGCGCGCTTCGATGCGTGTCTGCTGACCGACGGCGAAATGGCCGCCGGCCCCGAACAGTGGACCACCTGGGACAACCCGTTTCGCGACTGGTCCTGACCTGACACCCGCACCGCCCGCATCGATCGATCCATACGCAAAGCAGACCCTCGCATGACCGCAGCACTTCCCGATATTTCGATTGCCGATGTCGCGCCGGCCGGTGGCCCGCTCGAATGGGTCGGCATGCAGGGCATCGACCTGCCCGTCGTCGTAGCCGAACAAGGTTGCGCGCGCAACGTGCATGCGCGCGCCGACGTGCAGGTCGATCTGCCGGCGGCGCACGTGAAGGGCATCCACATGTCGCGGCTGTACCGGCTGCTCGATGCGCTCGGCGATGGCGACGCGCTGTCGCCGGCCGGCTTGCGGCAAGCGCTGCAGGCGATGATCGACAGTCATCGCGATTGCGACACGCGCAGCGCGCGGTTGCGGCTGCATTTCGATCTGCTCGCGCGCCGTCCGGCGCTGGTAACCGACGGGCTGGCCGGATGGAAGTCGTATCCGGTCCGGCTCGACGCGATGCTGGCCGGCGACGTATTCACGCTGCGTGCGCAGGTCACGATCGTTTATTCGTCGACGTGTCCGTGTTCGGCCGCATTGTCGCGGCACTGGATCGAGCAGGCGTTCGTCGCGGCCTTCGGCGCAGAGGATCGCGTGGAGCCGGCGGCCGTCGCCGCCTGGCTGCGGCGGCATGCGACGGACGCCACGCCGCACAGCCAGCGCAGCGAAGCGGTGGTCGAGGTCGGTATCGCCGACGATCGCGCGACGCTCGGGTTGCTCGAGCTGATCGATCGCGTCGAACATGCGCTCGGCACGCCGGTGCAGACCGCCGTCAAGCGCGCGGACGAACAGGCGTTCGCGGTGCTGAACGGCCGGAACCTGATGTTCGTCGAGGATGCTGCGCGCCGCGTCCAGGCGGCGCTCGACCGCGTTCACGCGGATGCGCGCGTCCAGGTGCGTCATCTGGAAAGCCTGCATCCGCACGATGCGGTGGCATGGGCCGCGTCGCGGCCCGCTGGGGTTGCCGCATGACGCGCGTGTCGACGCAGGGCGCGCGATCGGTCGCGGAGCGCACGGCATGCTGATCCGCAAACTGTTCCGGTTCGAGAATGCGCACATCGTGCGCGGCTGCAGCACGCGGCGCTGTTCGCATTCGATCCACGGCCACTCGTACAAGGTCGAACTGCTGCTCGAAGCGCATGCGCTCGACCACGGGCAGATGGTCTACGACTTCGGCCTGCTCAAGGGCGACGTGCGCGACCTGATCGACGCATTCGGCCATGCGGTGACGCTGTGGTCGGGCGACGATCCCGACTATCTGGAAGCGCTGCGCCGGCATTCGGAGCGATGGGTGATGCTTCCCGTCTCGCCGAGCGCGGAGCAGTTCTCGCGCGTGTTGTTCCGGCTCGTCGACGCCGCGCTGTCGCAAGCCGAGATGAGCAACGGCGAAGCCGACGTGCGGCTGCATTCGGTCGTCGTGCACGAGACCGACACCGGTTATGCGCAGTGTTTTCGCGACGACGCCTTCAATCCGCGCATGGGCCGCATCGATATGCACGCAATCGAGTTTGCGCCGGCCGTCGTCGCGCAGTGGCGGGACCCGCGCCTGTTCGAGCGGCTCGCGCGCGGCACGCTTCCTTTCCTGCTAGAACCCTGATGATCCGAAAGAACCCGCGCGGCGACCTGCCGCAGATTCATCCCGATGCGTTCGTCGATCCGACCGCGATTCTGTGCGGCAACGTGATCGTCGAGGAGAACGTGTTCATCGGTCCGTACGCGGTGATTCGCGCCGACGAGACGGATCGCGACGGCCACATCGCACCGATTGTGATCGGCGCGCACTCGAACATTCAGGATGGCGTCGTGATCCATTCGAAGTCGGGCGCACGCGTCACCATCGGCCGGCATACCTCGATCGCCCATCGCGCGATCGTGCACGGGCCGTGCAAGGTCGGCGACGGCGTGTTCGTCGGCTTCAACAGCGTGCTGTTCAACTGCACGATCGACGACGGCTGCGTCGTGCGCTACAACGCGGTGGTCGACGGCTGCCATCTGCCGCCGGGCTTCCATGTCCGGTCGACCGAGCGCATCGGGCCGGAAACCGATCTCGCCGCGTTGCCGCAGGTGACGACCGATGCGAGCGAGTTCTCCGAAGACGTCGCACGCACGAACAACGCGCTGGTGCTCGGCTACAAGCATATCCAGAACGAGTTCTGAACGATGGAAGCGCACGACCGGCCGTCACGCGACGGCATCGCGGCAGCGGCCCGGCGCCATGCACGCCTGCTCGTGCACGGCGGCACGGTGATCACGCCCGGCGGCGCGGAGCGCATCGACGTCGCGTGCACGGACGGCCGTGTCGTCGCGTTGGGAGCGCTGCGCGCGACGTGGAGCGCCGACGTCGTGCTCGACGCGACGGGGTTGCACGTGTTGCCGGGCGTGATCGACAGCCAGGTGCATTTTCGCGAACCGGGCCTGACCCACAAGGAAACGTTCGAGGCCGGCACGCGCGGCGCGGTGCTCGGCGGCGTCACGGCGATCTTCGAGATGCCGAATACGGATCCGCTGACGCTGGACGAGCACGATCTGCGCGCGAAGCTGGAGCGGGCGCGCGATCGCGCATGGTGCGACTACGCGTTCTACGTCGGCGGCTCGGCGGTGAACGCGGAACGGCTGGCGATGCTGGAGAACCTGCCCGGCTGCGCGGGCGTCAAGGTGTTCATGGGCAGTTCGTTCGGCGACCTGCTGGCCGACGACGAAACCGTCTTGCGTCGCATCCTGCGGCACGGGCGGCGGCGCATGGCCGTGCATGCGGAGGACGAAGCGCGGCTGCGCGCGCGCCGGGCGCTGGTGGAAGCCAGCGGCGACGTACGCGATCATCCGCGCTGGCGTGACGAGGAGAGCGCGCTCGCGGCGACGCGGCGCATCGTGAAGCTGGCCGCCGACGCCGGCCGCCGGCTGCATCTGCTGCACGTGTCCACCGCGGAGGAAATGGCGCTGCTCGCGCAGCACCGGCGGCGCGTGACGGTCGAGGTCACGCCGCATCACCTGAGCCTCGTTGCGCCCGAATGCTACGAGCGCCTGCGCACGTTCGCGCAGATGAATCCGCCGGTGCGCGAGCGGCGTCATCGCGACGCGCTGTGGCAGGCCATCCGCGACGGGGTGGTCGACGTGCTCGGCAGCGATCATGCGCCGCATACGCGGGAAGAGAAGGCGCGGCCCTATCCGCAGTCGCCGAGCGGCATGACGGGCGTGCAGACGCTGCTGCCGCTGATGCTCGATCACGTGCATGCGGGGCGGCTGAGCCTCGCGCGGCTGGTCGACCTGACCAGCGGCGGGCCGGCGCGCGTGTTCGGCATCGAAGGCAAGGGGCGTATCGCAGCGGGCTACGATGCCGATTTCAGCATCGTCGATCTGAAGGCGCGCCGCATCATCCGCGACGAATGGATCGCGAGCGTCAGCGGCTGGACGCCTTACGACGGCTGCGCGGTGATGGGGTGGCCGATACATACGGTCGTACGCGGCGAGGTCGTCGTGCGCGATGGCGCGCTGAACGGCCGCCCGTGCGGGCAGGCGATCGCGTTTCTGGACGCGACGCGTTAGCGCCGGTTTGCTCTTGCCTCGCGCTCGTCTCGGCGGACGTTCCGCACGCTCTATATGCGCCCGCTATTACGCCTGCTGCGCGTCCGCCAGCGCCCGCATCGCTTCCGCCGTCTCCGGATTCGCCGGGAAAAACGCCTCGATCGCCAGTTCCGACAGCGTGACGTCGACCGGCGTGCCGAACACCGTCGTCGTACTGAAGAACGTCAGCTCGCCGGCGGCGGTGCGCAGTCGCAGCGGCACCGCGATATCCGCGTGGTCGGTGCGCGCGTGCGTGTCGTCGGGCTGGCCGGCCGGCGCCGGATACGCGGCGAGTTCGTCGCGCAGCGCATGCAGCGTGCGGTCGCCGCTCGCGTCGATCTGCCGTTGCAGACGATGCAGGATGTGCGCGCGCCATTCGTGCCAGTTGACGATCTGCGATGCGAGCCCTTCCGGATGAAGGCTCAGCCGCAGCACGTTGACGGGCGGTTGCAGCAGCGCCGGGTCGGCCTGCGCGACCAGCGCGCCGAGCATCCGGTTGGCGGCGAGCAGCGTCCAGTGTCGATCGACCGCGAGCGCCGGATAGGGCTCGTGACCTCGCAGCACGGCTTCGACCGCGTGGCGCGCGGCGTCGAGCTGCGGATCGGAGAACGGCCGCTCGCGAAACAGCGGCGCATAGCCGGCCGCGACGAGCAGCGCGTTGCGTTCGCGCAGCGGCACGTCGAGGCGCTCGGCCAGATGCAGCACCATCTCGCGGCTCGGCTGCGCGCGGCCCGATTCGACGAAGCTCAGATGGCGCGCGGACACCTCCGCGTCGAGCGCGAGCGCCATCTGGCTCAGGCGCCGGCGCTGACGCCAGGTGCGCAGCAACGGGCCGACGCCGGACGCGCGGCCGGCGGACGGGGGAATCGCATGGAGGGCGGCAGTCGAGTTCATGCTCCGGATGATAAGCAATCCGGCGCGCGTCGGGCATTACCTGCGAGGTAAGCGTTGCGGCGCAGTGTGGTGCGGTGGCGTGCGGGCGACGGCCGAACGATGGTTTGGCGCCAGCCGGCCAGCCGGCCTGCCGCCTGGCGCGACGCGCGTTCAGCCCGCCCGATGGCGCAATTCGACGCGCCGGATGTCCTTCACGATCACGAGATAGCTGAACACGGTCACGAGCGCGTTGAGCCCGACGAACACGAGCGCGCCGTTGAACGAGCCGCTTGCGCCGACCAGATAGCCGATCGCGATCGGCGCGACGATGCCGGCCGTGTTGCCGAACATGTTGAACAGGCTGCCCGACAGGCCGATCGCTTCCTTCGGCGCGGTGTCCGCGACGACGGCCCAGCCGAGCGAGCCGATCCCCTTGCCGAAGAACGACACGGCCATCAGCACGATCACCAGCGCTTCGCTGTCGACGTAATTGCAGCCGATGATGACCATCGACAGCAGCATCCCGCCGACGATCGGGATCTTGCGCGCAAGCGTCAGCGACACGCCGCGGCGGATCAGCGCGTCCGACAGCATCCCGCCGAGCACGCCGCCGAGGAAGCCGCAGATCGCGGGCAGCGAGGTCATGAAGCCGGCCTTCAGCAGCGACATGCCGCGCGCCTGCACGAGATAGATCGGGAACCACGTGAGGAAGAAGTAGGTGAGCACGTTCACGCAGTACTGGCCGAGGTAGACGCCGATCAGCATCCGGTTCGACAGCAGCTGGCGCACGTAGTACCAGCCCGCGACGCGATTGCCTTCCAGCTTCGCGCCGCGGCCGCGCGGCGCCGACCGGACGAGGCCGCCGCCCTGTTCGATATGCTCGAGTTCCGCGCGATTGACGGCCGGATGATCGGCCGGATCCCGGACGACGCGCAGCCACAGGAGCGCGAGCGCGATGCCGGCGAGCCCGAGCCACAGGTAGACGTGGTGCCAGCCGTACGCGTGCGTGAGCCACGCCATCAGCGGCGAGAACACGACCGCCGCGAAATACTGCGCGGCGTTGAAGATCGCCGACGCCGTGCCGCGCTCGGCGGTCGGGAACCAGCTCGCGACGACCTTCGCGTTGGCCGGGAACGCAGGCGCCTCGGCGATGCCGACCGCGAAGCGCATCGCGAACAGCGCGGCCACCGCGAACGCGGCGCTGCCGCCGAGGCCGATCGTGCTCTGCAGCAGCGTGAACGCCGACCACAGGAAGATGCTGGCCGCATAGACGCGCCGCGCGCCGAAGCGGTCGAGCAGCCAGCCGCTCGGCAATTGCGCGAGCACGTAGGCCCAGCTGAACGCCGAGAAGATATAGCCCATCGTCACGGGATCGATGCCGAACGCCTTGCGGATCGGCGTGCCGGTGATCGACAGCGTCGCGCGATCCGCGTAGTTGAGCGTTGTGACGATGAACAGCATCGCCAGGATCCAGTAGCGGACGGCGGTTCGGCGCGCGGTGGCCGCGAGATCGGCCGGAAGATCTCGAGAGGAGGACTGATTGGACACTTTAAGGTACGTCGTCGTATGACATGGGCGAAGTTTATGGGTGTCCGTCGACGACGGGGAACTCGGGTTTTCCCTCTGGGCCGGTGACGCAAGACGGTAAGAATTCCGTGAAATTATTGACCCGATAAGGATTTCAAGACGATGGCCGGGGCGGCTGGCCTCGCCCGGGCCGAGTAAAATGATGTCGGCAGACATCGTATCTGTTGGGCTACAATGTCCGAACCTTACCCGAACCACGGAGCACACCCATGCAACTGACAGGAGAGATGCTGATCGGCGCCGACGCGGTGGCCGGCTCGGCCGGTACCTTGTACGCGTTCGATCCGTCGAAGGGCGCGCAGATCGATGCGCCGGCATTCGGCGTCGCGACGCAGGCCGACGTCGATCGTGCGTGCACGCTCGCGCGCGACGCGTTCGATGCCTACCGCTCGCAGCCGCTCGCGGCGCGCGCGGCGCTGCTGGAGACGATCGCCGACGAGATCGTCGCGCTCGGCGACGCGCTGATCGAGCGCGCGCATGCCGAAACCGGCCTGCCCGTCGCGCGGCTGCAGGGCGAGCGCGCGCGCACCGTCGGCCAGTTGCGCCTTTTTGCACGCGTCGTGCGCGACGGCCGCTTCCTTGCCGCGTCGATCGACCCTGCGCAGCCGACGCGCACGCCGTTGCCGCGCGCGGACCTGCGGCTGCAGAAGATTGCGCTCGGGCCCGTCGCCGTGTTCGGCGCGAGCAATTTCCCGCTCGCGTTCTCGGTGGCCGGCGGCGACACGGCGTCGGCGCTCGCGGCCGGCTGTCCGGTGATCGTGAAGGCGCACGAAGCGCACCTCGGCACGTCCGAACTGGTCGGCCGCGCGATCCGCGCCGCGGTCGCGAAATGCGGGATGCCGGCGGGCGTGTTCTCGCTGCTGATCGGCCCCGGCCGCGTGATCGGCGCGGCGCTCGTCAGCCATCCGGCCATCCAGGCGGTCGGCTTCACCGGTTCGCGGCAGGGCGGAATGGCGCTCGTGCAGCTCGCGAACGCGCGGCCGCAGCCGATTCCCGTCTATGCGGAAATGAGCAGCATCAACCCGGTCGTGCTGTTCCCGGCCGCGCTGGCTGCGCGCGGCGACGCGATCGCGACCGGCTTCGTCGAATCGCTGACGCTCGGCGTCGGCCAGTTCTGCACGAATCCGGGCCTCGTGCTCGCGATCGACGGCCCTGATCTCGATCGCTTCGAGGCGGCCGCGGCGCAGGCGCTCGCGAAGAAGCCGGCTGGCGTGATGCTGACGCGCGGCATCGCCGATGCGTACCGCAACGGTCGCGGCAAGCTGGCCGAACTGCCGGGCGTGCGTGAAATCGGCGCGGGAGAAGCCGCGCAGACCGAGTGTCAGGCGGGCGGCGCGCTGTACGAAGTCGGTGCGCAGGCGTTCCTCGCCGAGCCTGCGTTCGGCCACGAGGTGTTCGGGCCGGCGTCGCTGATCGTGCGCTGCCGCGATCTCGACGAAGTCGCGCGCGTGCTCGATGCGCTCGAAGGCCAGCTGACGGCCACGCTGCAGATGGATGCCGGCGACACGGCGCTTGCGCGCCGGCTGCTGCCGGTCCTGGAGCGCAAGGCCGGGCGTCTGCTCGTCAACGGTTTCCCGACCGGCGTCGAGGTCTGCGACGCGATGGTGCACGGCGGCCCGTTCCCGGCGACGTCGAACCCGGCCGTCACGTCGGTCGGCGCGACCGCGATCGACCGGTTCCTGCGGCCGGTGTGCTATCAGGACTTCCCGGACGAGCTGCTGCCGGAAGCGCTGCAGCAGGACAATCCGCTTGCGATTCCGCGGCTGCGGGACGGCAAGGCGGAGTGATGCGATGAAGGGACGTTTCGGCGCGCCGGTCGGGCGCCGAAACGAGCGCTGGAAACGACGAGGCGGGATCGACCGGGTGGTCGGTTCCGCTTGTCAGCCGATCACGGCCCGGCGCACTTTATGCAGCGCATCGCCGAGCGCATCGAGCGACAGCGAGCCGAGCGCCAGTCGAAGGGCGTGACGCGTATTCGGCGTCGTCGAGAACGGCTCGGCTGTCGTCACGAGGACACCGTCCCGCTCGAGATCGGCCGCGACACGGTCGGCGCGCAGGTCGTCGGGCATTTCGAGCCACAAGTAGTAGGACGTCGGGTGCGCGACGATCGATCCGCCGCGCAGAATGCGGCGCGCCAGCGTCTGTCTGCGCCGCGCATCCTTGCGCTTTCGGTCCTCGAGCGTGTCGACGACTCCGCTTTCGATCCACTGGCACGCCAGGGCAACGGTGAGCGACGGCGTGTTCCATGTCGACACGCGGATCGCCCGCTCGAGTTGCGGTATCAGGCGCGCCGGCGCCGCAACGAAGCCCACTCTCAAGCCCGACGCGACGCTTTTCGACAGCCCCGATACGTAGACCGTGCGCTCCGGCGCATGCGTGAAGACCGGCTTCGGCGCGGGTTCGGCCAGGAATGCGTAGGCGCCGTCCTCGATGACGAGAAAGTCGTGACGTTCGGCGAGTTCGGCGAGGCGAAGCCGGTCCGGCTCGCTCATCACCCAGCCGAGCGGATTGTGCAGCGTGGGCATCGTGTAGAGCGCGCGCACGGGGCGCCTCCGGCAGAGTGCATCGAGCCGGTCGAGATCCAGGCCGCCTCCCGCGCGTGACGGCAGCGGCGCCAGGTCGAGCCGGTGCAGTTGCGCCAGCGCTTTCATGCCGGGGTAGGTCAGCGCGTCGATGGCGAGAATGTCGCCGGGTTCGAGAAGCGCCATGACCGTCACGGCCAGCCCCTGTTGCGCTCCGTTGACGATCAGCACCTGTTCGCCGGGGACGCGGATGTCGCGGTTGCGCAAATGTTTCGCAACGGTTTGCCGTTCGTGCCTGCGTCCACCTTGCGGCGCGGAATGCAGCAGCGCATCGAGATCGCCGGACGCGGCGAGACCGCGCAGCCCCGTGCGCAGCAGTTCGACCTGACCGGGCAGCGACGGGTAGTTGAAGGTCAGGTCGATTGCGCCGGATCGCGCGGGATTCTGCTCCAGCCCGAGTCCGCGCGGCAGCGAGGTGTCGCGCACGAACGTGCCTCTCCCCACTTCGCCAACCACCAGTCCCATCGCTTCGAGTTCGCCATACACGCGCGACGCGGTGGCCAACGCGACGCCGTGCTGCTTCATCAGTGCGCGGACGGTGGGCAGCTGCGTGCCGGGCGGCAGTGCGCCGGCCCGAATGCGGCCGACCATATCGTCGACGATGGATTTGTATCGAGGCTCGGCCATGGCATGTATCTAGAACAATTTTTTGTTTGTATCGCTGGCAGAGATTACGCTGCGACTTCCACTCACGCAAATACCTGTCAGCATGATCGAGACATCCACCTTGTTGATCTTCGCGGGCGCGGTCATGGCGCTGCTGCTGTCTCCGGGCCCCAACATGGCCTTCGTGATGGCGCACGGCATGGCCTACGGACTTCGCGGCGGCGCGGCGGCGGCGCTCGGTATCGGCCTCGCCGATCTGGTCCTCACGCTGCTGACGGCGACCGGCGTGACGGCGATGGTCGCCGCATGGCCGCCGTCGTTCGACCTGATCCGCTATGCGGGCGCGGCCTATCTGCTGTGGATGGCCTACAAGGCGATGCGTCGACCGGGTGAACTGGGTCGTGTCGCTGCTTCCCAGGCGACGCTGCGCGCGGTGTTCGTGCGCGCCATGCTGAACAGCCTGCTGAATCCGAAGGCGTTGCTGTTCTTCATGGTTTTTCTGCCGCAGTTCGCGGATCCCGGCAAGGGCGCGGTCGGGCATCAGCTGATCGTGCTCGGCTGTGTGCTGACTGCGATCAGCACGGTGTTTCACGCGCTGCTCGGCAGTGTCGGCGGCACGGTGCGCCGCTTCCTCGGCCGCCATGCGCGCGCGGCGAAGCTGCAGTCTCGCGGACTGGCCGCGCTGCTCGTGCTGCTGGCCGTTCGGCTGGCGGTGATGTCTCGTCCCGTCTGAGCGGCAGACGGCGAGTCGTACTCCCAACGTATGGAGAATCCTGGATGTACATCGCAGCGTTCATCTACAAGCCCGGCGAAGTCGACGAGGAGTTCCATCGCCTCAGCGCCATCATCGACGGCGTGGCGGCGAGTCTGCCGGGCTTTGTCGGCGCGGAATCCTGGCGGTCGGCCGACGGGCGGCTCGTGAATGCCAGCTACTACTGGCGCGACGAAGCATCGCTGAAGGCATTTGCGACCGCGCCGCAGCATCTCGACGCGAAGCGACAATTCCGTAAGTGGTACGGCGGATATCACGTCGTCGTATCGAAGGTCGAGCGAGCGTATGGAGACGGATCGTTCGCGCACTTCGTGCCCGACTCGCGGCGGTCGGGAGGGCGTTGACCGGCGGGGTTTCGGCGGCGCCATCGTCAGCGCGCCGGGCTTATCCGCGTTTGATCCAGGACGTTGCGAGGGCTGATCTGCGAAAATGGCTGCCGATTCTCCCTGGCCGATCGTCGGATGGAACTCAGACAACTACGCTATTTCCTCAGTGTCGTGGAACACGGAAGCATGGGCAAGGCCGCGCTGGAACTCGGCCTGGTCACTTCGGCGTTGAGCCAGCAGATCAGCCGTCTCGAAGGCGAATTGTCCACACGCCTGCTGCAACGTACGTCCGCCGGCGTCGTGCCGACCGACGCCGGTCTCGCTTTCTGGCGCCAGGCGCAACTGGCGCTACGTCATATCGACGCGGCCGCGCTCGCTGCGCGCTCCGCCCGTCTGTCGGGCCATGTGAGCGTCGGCATGGCGCCGAGCACGGCGAGCGTGCTGGGTGTCGCGTTCATGCAGGCGATGCGCGCGCGTTATCCCGATGTACGGCTGCACCTGGTTGAAAGTCTTTCGGGTTACCTCGCCTCCATGCTGAGCGCACGCCAGATCGATCTCGCCGTCCTGTTTCGCGCCGAACCCGCGCAACGCTGGAGTGTGATGTCGCTGCTGGACGAGCGGCTGTTCATCATCGGTGCGGGCGACCTCGAGGGGATGCCGACAAGCGCGTCCGTCCGGCTGAAAAATCTCGGCAAGCTTCCGCTCATTCTCCCGAGCGGCACGCACGGGCTTCGCTCGCTGCTGTCATCCGCGTTCACACGTGCCGCATACGAGCCGAACATCGTCGCCGAAGTGGACGGGCTGGCACTGCTGATGGATGCGGTGCGCAAGGGAATCGGCGCCACGATACAGCCGGGCGCGGCACTCGCGCGGGCCGAGAACGCGATGCTCAAGAGCGTGCCCGTCGCGGAGAAATACGCCACGCGCCCCAACATGATTGCCAGCATCTCCGACGACGAACTGTCTCCCGCCGGTCTCGCCGCGCGCGTGGTGCTTGCCGACGTCGCCCGGCAACTGGTGAGCGAAGGCCGCTGGCCCGGCGCGCGGCTGCACATGCCACAGGGTTCACAAAAACTGAAGACCACTTGACGGCGCGCTGATGGCGCGACGGGCACGAGATCCTTAGGATGCATCCGAAAGGAGACAGCTCTAATGGTCGATGTGCTCGTAATCGGAGGAGGCAATGCCGCGCTATGCGCCGCATTGATGGCGCGCGAGGCGGGCGCGTCGGTCCTGCTTCTCGAAGCCGCGCCGCGCGAATGGCGCGGCGGCAACTCGCAACACACGCGCAATCTGCGCTGCATGCACGACGCGCCGCAGGATGTCCTCGTGGACGCTTATCCGGAGGAGGAATTCTGGCAGGACCTGCTGAAGGTCACCGGCGGCATCACCAACGAGCATCTGGCTCGGCTGACGATTCGCGCGTCGTCCACTTGCCGGCCGTGGATGCACAAGCACGGCGTGCGCTTTCAGCCGCCGCTGTCCGGCGCGCTGCATGTCGCCCGAACGAACGCATTCTTCATGGGCGGCGGCAAGGCGCTCGTCAACGCGTACTACCGCAGCGCCGAAGCGCTCGGCGTCGACATCCGCTACGACACGCCCGTCGATAAGCTGGAACTCGACGGCGGACGTTTCATCGCGGCGCGCAGCGGCCGCCAGCGTTTCGAAGCGCGCGCCTGCGTACTGGCGGCGGGCGGCTTCGAATCGAACCGCGAATGGTTGCGGCAGGCGTGGGGGCAAAACGAGCGGGGCGAATGGCCCGCCGACAACTTCCTGATTCGTGGCACGCGCTTCAATACGGGCGTGCTCATCAAGCACATGATCGACGCGGGCGCAGACATGATCGGTGATCCGTCGCAGTCGCATTGCGTCGCCATCGACGCGCGCGCGCCGTTGTATGACGGCGGCATCTGCACGCGTATCGACTGCGTGTCGCTCGGTGTCGTGGTCAATCGAGAGGCGGAGCGTTTCTACGACGAAGGCGAGGATTTCTGGCCCAAGCGCTATGCGATCTGGGGCCGGCTCGTCGCGCATCAGCCGGGGCAGATCGGCTATTCGATCATCGACGCCAAAGCGATTGGCCGCTTCATGCCGCCGGTGTTTCCGGGCGAAAAGGCTGACAGCCTGCCGGAACTGGCGCGCAGGCTGAAGCTGCCCGAAGCGCGCTTCATGGAAACCCTCACACGCTATAACGACGCATGCCGGGTCGGCACCTTCGATCACACGGCGCTCGACGACTGCCATACCGAAGGCCTCGCGCCCCCCAAGACCCATTGGGCGCGCCGCATCGATACGCCGCCGTTTTACGGTTACGCGCTGCGACCGGGCATCACCTTCACCTATCTCGGTCTCAGGACCAACGACCGCGCGCAGGTTCACTTCGGCGGCGAGCCGAGCGAGAACCTTTTCGTTGCCGGCGAAATGATGGCGGGCAACGTGCTCGGCAAGGGCTATACGGCAGGCGTGGGCATGTCGATCGGCACGGCGTTCGGGCGTATCGCCGGTACAGAAGCCGCACGCGCCGCACTCAATACAACGGAGGCTTGCCATGCAGCGGCTTGATGCGCTCGTATCCGAACGCACGCGCACGGCGGCGTCGATCGAGGCGGAACGAACGGCGCCGGCCACGAGCCCGCGCGTGATCCCGATCCTGCCGATGAGCGACAGCGAAAGCGAAGTCGCGCGGCAGATGCAGATCTGCAACGCGTGTCGCTATTGCGAAGGCTTCTGCGCCGTGTTTCCGGCGATGACGCGCCGGCTCGAATTCGGCAAGGCGGACGTCCACTATCTCGCGAATCTTTGCCACAACTGCGGCGCGTGCTATCACGCATGCCAGTACGCGCCGCCGCACGAATTCGCCGTGAACGTGCCGAAGGCAATGGCGCAAGTGCGGCTCGAAACCTACACGGAATACGCGTTTCCCCGCGCGTTCGGCGCGCTGTACAAGCGCAACGGGCTGACGCTATCCGTGGCACTGGCGGCGGGGCTCGCACTCTTTCTGCTGCTCGGCACGGCGCTGCGTGGCGGCCTTTCGGCGGAAGTCCCGTCGGGCAGCTTCTATGCGATCTTCCCGCACAATCTGCTCGCGACGATGTTTGGTGCGGTCTTCCTGTTCGCGATTCTCGCGCTCGGCGTCGGCGTCACGCGCTTCTGGCGCGACGCGGCGGCGGGAACGGCGAGCGCGAGCGCGCCTGCCGTCAGGGAGGCCGCGAAGCATGCGCTGACGCTCAAATATCTCGATGGCGGCCACGGCGACGGCTGCAATGAAGCAAGCGACGCGTTCACGCTCGCGCGGCGCCGTTTTCATCACCTGACGTTTTACGGCTTCATGCTCTGCTTCGCGGCGACGGCGGTCGCAACCCTCTATCACTACCTGTTCGGGCGCGAAGCGCCGTATCCGTTCGTGAGCGCGCCGGTGTTGCTGGGTACAGCGGGCGGTATCGGGCTGATAGTCGGGCCGGCAGGCCTCCTGTGGCTGAATCTGACGCGCAATCCCGAGCGCGGCGATACGCGCCAGCGTCCCATGGATCGCGGCTTCATCGCGCTGCTGCTGCTGACGAGCGCATCCGGTCTCGCGCTGCTCGCGTTGCGTGCGACGGCCGCGATGCCGTCATTGCTCGCAGTCCACCTGGGCATCGTCATGGCGCTCTTTGCCACGCTTCCCTACGGCAAGTTCGCGCACGGCGTTTTCCGTTCGGCCGCGCTGCTCAAGTCGTCGATCGACAAGCGGCAACGCCATTCATTGAACCTCGGTTCCGACTAGCAACGACAGGGCGCCGAGTGCGCCCCTCATTACACGACAAGCAGGAGACGACAGCATGATCCCCACGGAACCGATTGCCGGCACGTCCGGCGGCTCGCCCATGACCCGCGCCGCCGCCGTGTTGCGCGTCACGAGCGGCAATTTCCTCGAACAGTTCGATTTCTTTCTGTTCGGCTTCTACGCGACATCGATCTCGAAGGTCTTCTTCCCGTCGACGAGCGAGTTCGCGTCGCTGATGCTTACCTTCGCCGTGTTCGGCGCGGGCTTCCTGATGCGTCCGCTCGGCGCGATCTTCCTGGGCGCCTACATCGACAAGGTGGGGCGGCGCACCGGGCTGATCGTCACGCTGTCCATCATGGCGAGCGGCACGATCCTGATCGCCGGTGTGCCGGGCTACGCGACGATCGGCCTGCTCGCGCCCGTACTCGTGCTGGTCGGGCGCTTGCTGCAGGGCTTTTCGGCCGGCGCGGAACTGGGCGGCGTGTCGGTCTATCTCGCCGAGATGGCGACGCCCGGCAGAAAGGGCTTTTATACGAGCTGGCAGTCCGCCAGCCAGCAGGTGGCCATCCTCATGGCGGCGGCCATCGGCTATGGCCTGAACCAATGGCTCACCGCGCAGCAGATCGGCGCATGGGGCTGGCGGGTGCCGTTTTTCATCGGCTGCGCGATCGTGCCGTTCCTGTTCCTGCTGCGCCGTTCTCTGCAGGAAACCGCCGCATTCCAGGCGCGTCGTCACCGTCCGCAGGCGCGCGAGGTGTTCAGCATGCTGCTTCGCAACTGGCGCGTCGTCGTTGCCGGCGCGCTGCTCACGGCGATGACGACCACCACGTTCTATCTCATCACCGTCTACACGCCGACGTTCGGCAAATCGGTGCTCAAGCTGTCGACCGCCGACAGCCTGATGGTGACGCTGCTCGTCGCGGTGTCGAACTTCGTGTGGCTGCCGATCGGCGGCACGATTTCCGACCGTGTCGGCCGCAAGCCGCTGCTGCTCGGCATTACCGTGCTCGCGATTTTCACGGCGTATCCGGCGCTTTCATGGCTCACCGATGCACCGAGCTTCGCACGCATGCTGATCGTGCTGCTGTGGTTCTCTTTCTTCTTCGGCATGTACAACGGCGCGATGGTCGCCGCGCTCACCGAAGTGATGCCGGTCGAAGTGCGCGTCGCCGGATTCTCGCTCGCGTTCAGTCTCGCAACGGCGCTGTTCGGCGGCTTCACGCCCGCGGTATCGACGTATTTGATCCAGGTCACCCACGACAGGGCGGCGCCCGGCTACTGGCTGGGTTTTGCAGCGTTCTGCGGTTTTTGCGCGACGCTCGGACTGTACCGGCGCGGTGCGCGGCGCAATGCATCGGCGGCCTCGGCCTGACATCGATCACCTTGGCGCGGCTCAAGAAGCCCGCTCCGCGCCGGGATTGCGCTTTCAGCGACGACACGAAGGCTCGATGAAATCCGTTTGCACGAGAATGCGGGCTATTCCGCTACGCTGCAGGCCTCGCGCGAACGGCCGGTGCACGTTGGAAGGCGCCTTGCATGACGCTTTGCCGACCGGCCGCTCGGGGCCGATAAACGACACCCGTTACCCCTCTCCGAAACTCCCGCTCTCACACGCCGGCGCAGTGCAACGCCGCCCCACGCCCATGCCTCGCAGGCGGCACCCCCGGGCCCCATCGCACCGTCCATCTTCCCCGCGCGCCGACTTTCCCCTACATTACCGAAGCCGCGCGATTCGAAACCGCGCCGGCGAACCTGAGAGATCGACAAAATGACAACGAGGGAACCGAACTCATGAACATCAGCAAACGCGGCGACCACCTGTTCGCGGCCGGGCTGCCGAAAACGATCGGCGACGTCGCCAAACTGGTCCGCACCCAGATCGGCGAATACAGCGAAGGGCGCGTGCTGGCCGACGAGCTGTTCGCGATGCAGCGCGTACTGGGCGGCAGTGAATTCGAATTGACGATCAATCGCGGGCGGCCCGTCGTGGGCCACGACGCACACTCGCTGGTCTTCGGCGTCGTCGTCGAGCGCTTCCGGCTCGACATGCAGGCAGTCGTGTTCGCGCTGAAGCACCGCCGCAGCATCGACGCGCGCGACGCGGCGCAGCGCACCGAAGCGCTCACGCAGGCGAACACGCATCTCGCGACCGCGAAGCAGTACGCGATGGTCACGGTCGGCCGACTCTTCGATGCGGTCGTCGACCGCGACGTGCTGAAGCAGATTCTCGATGCGAGACCGGCGATGCGCGGGCGCGCGCCGTCGGACCAAAAGGGAATCGACGACGCCGAGCACAAGCTCCGCGATACGCGTTACCGGATCATCGGCGCGATCGCGCGGATGTGACGGCCGCGCCGGCTCGTCGAGCCGCGCGGCATCGGGTGATGCAAGCAGGCCGGCCGCTGCGCCGCGATGGCGCCGCGACCGGCCGCGTCGTGCTTACTGCGGCCCCATCTTCCTGATCAGCACATCGAGCTGCGCGACTTCTTCTTCGGTCAGATCGACGAGCGGCGCGCGCACCGGGCCCGCGTCGTGGCCGACCAGCTTCGCGCCGGCCTTCACGATGCTGACCGCATAGCCCGCGCGGCGGTTGCGGATGTTCAGGTACGGCAGGAAGAATTCGTCGATCAGGCGGCCGACCGTGGCGTGGTCGTCCTTCGCGATCGCTTCGTAGAACGCCATCGCCGTCTTCGGGATGAAGTTGAACACGGCCGACGAATAGACCGGCACGCCGAGCGCCTTGTAGGCGGCCGCGTAGACTTCGGCGGTCGGCAGCCCGCCGAGGTACGCGAAGCGGTCGCCGAGGCGGCGGCGGATCGTGACCATGCTCTCGATGTCGCCGACGCCGTCCTTGAAGCCGATTAGGTTCGGGCAACGGTCGGCGAGGCGTTCGAGCATGTCGGCGTTCAGCTTCGAGTTCGCGCGGTTGTAGACCACCACGCCGATCTTCAGCGCGCGGCACACCTGCTCGACGTGCTCGGCAATCCCTTCCTGGCTCGCCTCGGTCAGGTAGTGCGGCATCAGCAGCACGCCGCTCGCGCCGAGGCGCTCGGCTTCCTGCGCGTATTCGATTGCGACGCGCGTTGCGCCGCCCGCGCCGGCGAGGATCGGCACCTTGCCCTTGCAGGTTTCGGTCGCGACGCGGATCACGTCCGAATACTCGCGCTGCGTGAGCGAGAAGAATTCACCGGTGCCGCCCGCGGCGAACAGCGCGCTTGCGCCGTACGGCGCGAGCCATTCGAGGCGCTCGGCATAGGTGGTCGGGCGGAAGTTGCCGTCGGCGTCGAAATCCGTCAGCGGAAACGACAGCAGGCCGTGGGAAATGATCTGTTTGAGTTCTTGCGGAGAAGTCATGGTTGGGTCGTCCGTCTAGCGCGAGTGCTGGGTTCGTCGGGAACGGCATACGAGCCTTGGTGGCGATGTCGTTGTATGTCATCGTACAACAACGGAAACAGCGCATGCAAGCGATTTGCTTGATGGAAATGGGTAGGGTCTTTCCGGATAAGGGTTTACGAACTGTGCGTCGTACGCGTGCTGTGTTGTATGATGACTAACGATTCGAAACGTGCTTTCAGGAATGACGATGACTGCTTCCCCGCTCTATATCCGCGTGCATCCGGACGACAACGTCGCGATCGTAGTCAACGACGGCGGCCTGCCCGAAGGCGCGACGTTCGCCGACGGGCTGACGCTGCGCGAAGGCGTGCCGCAGGGGCACAAGGTCGCGCTCGCCGATCTCGCGGCCGGCGATCCGGTTATCCGCTACAACGTGGTGATCGGCTACGCGCTGACCGAGCTGCGGCGCGGCAGCTGGGTCAACGAGCGCACGATGCGGATGCCCGAGCCGCCGGGGCTCGACAACCTGCCGCTCGCGACGCGTCGCGCGCCGCCGCTGCCGCCGCTCGAAGGCTCTACGTTCGAAGGTTTCCGCAATCCGGACGGCTCGGTCGGCACGCGCAACATCCTCGCGATCACGACGACGGTGCAGTGCGTGGCGGGCGTCGTCGAGCACGCGGTGAAGCGGATCAAGGCCGAACTGCTGCCGCGCTACCCGAACGTCGACGACGTGGTCGGGCTCGAGCACACGTACGGCTGCGGCGTCGCGATCGACGCACCCGACGCCGACATCCCGATCCGCACGCTGCGCAACATCAGCCTGAACCCGAACTTCGGCGGCGAGGTGATGACGGTCAGCCTCGGCTGCGAGAAGCTGCAGCCGGACCGCCTGCTGCCGCCGGGCGCGATTCCGGTCGTCGCGGCCGAAGGCGAGCCGGACAACGGCGGCGTCGTCTGCCTGCAGGACGCCGCGCACGTCGGCTTCCAGTCGATGATCGATTCGATCATGACGATGGCCGAATCGCATCTCGAACGGCTGAACCGCCGGCGTCGCGAGACGTGTCCCGCGTCGGATCTGGTGGTCGGCGTGCAGTGCGGCGGCAGCGATGCGTTCTCCGGATTGACGGCCAATCCGGCGGTCGGCTTCGCGGCCGACCTGCTCGTGCGCGCCGGCGCGACGATCATGTTCTCCGAGGTGACCGAAGTGCGCGACGGCGTTGCGCAGCTGACGTCGCGCGCGGCGAGCGAGGAGGTCGCGCGCGAGATCGTCCGCGAGATGGACTGGTACGACCGCTATCTGCAGCGCGGCCGTGTCGACCGCAGCGCGAACACGACGCCCGGCAACAAGAAGGGCGGGCTGTCGAACATCGTCGAGAAGGCGATGGGCTCGATCGTGAAGTCGGGCAGCGCGCCGATCGCCGGCGTCGTGCGGCCGGGCGAGCGCGCCCGGCAAAAGGGGCTGCTCTACACGGCGACGCCCGCGAGCGATTTCATCTGCGGCACGCTGCAGCTCGCGGCCGGGATGAACCTGCACGTGTTCACGACGGGGCGCGGCACGCCGTACGGGCTCGCGCAGGTGCCGGTGATCAAGGTCGCGACGCGCAGCGATCTCGCGCGCCGCTGGCACGACCTGATGGATCTCGACGCGGGGCAGATCGCGACCGGCGCCGCGACGATCGAGGACGTCGGCTGGGAGCTGTTCCGGCTGATGCTCGACGTCGCAAGCGGCAAGCGTCGCACGTGGGCCGAGCAATGGAAGCTCGCGAATGCGCTCGTGTTGTTCAATCCGGCGCCGGTGACCTGACGCGCGCGGCGTCGCCGGTTCGGTTCCGGCGCAACGCGCGAGCGAACGGGCGCCTGCGGGCGCCCGTTTTGCCTGTGTCGGGCGGCGCGCCGGTCAGGCGGATTCCAGCGGCAGCGACAGCCCGACCTTGACGCGCGACATCAAGACCATCGACCCCGCGCGGCGACGCCCCCATCGCCGCACATTGCTTACCTGCGACGTAATCGACCACCGCCGCGAGGCCGGCGACGATGACGTTACGCGATTCGCAACGTTCGCGACAACGTCGTCCCGTCATCCACTCACAGGAGCCTCGCATGAACACCGTCCAGTCCACCCACACCGACCTGATCGACCGCTACTTCGACGCGTGGAACGAATCCGACGTCGTGCGGCGGCGCGCGCTGATCGACGCGACCTACGCAAGCGACGCGACGTATCGCGATCCGCTGATGACCGGCGACGGCCACGCGGGCATCGACACGATGATCGCGGCCGTGCAGGCGCGTTTTCCCGCGTATCGCTTTCGCCGCACGACCGACGTCGATGCGTTCGGCCAGCACCTGCGCTTTTCGTGGGCGCTGGTATCGCCGGACGGCGCGGCGATCGTGAAAGGCTCGGACTTCGGCACCGTCGACGCGGCGGGCCGCCTGAAGTCGGTGACGGGCTTCATCGACGAAATGCCGGCCGCGGCGGCGTGACGCGCACGAAGTAGGCGCGGCGACCGGGATCGGGTAACGTTACGCGGTTCGTTCCCGATACCGGAGGCTTACCCCCATGCTCAAGCATCTCGATCCGCTGCTGCACGCCGACATCCTCCACGCGCTGCGCGCGATGGGCCACGGAGACGAAGTGGTGATCTGCGACGCGAACTTCCCGGCCGAATCCGTCGCGCAGCATACGGTGGTCGGTCGCGCGCTGCGGATCGACGGCGCCGATTCGGCGCGCGTCGTGCGCGCGGTGCTGTCGGTGCTGCCGCTCGACACCTTCGTCGATACGCCCGCATGGCGGATGGGAGTGGTCGGCGATCCGGCGGCGGTGCCGCCCGTGCAGCGCGAAGTGCAGGCCGAGATCGACCGCGCGGAAGGACGCGCGGTGCCGCTGGCGGGCATCGATCGCTTCGCGTTCTACGAGCGCGCGCAGCAGGCGTATGCGGTGATCGTCACCGGCGAGCTGCGCGGCTACGGCTGTTTCATCTTCAAAAAAGGCGTGTTGTTGAGCGACGCGAACTAAACGCGCGGGCGGCCAGCGTCGTTCGCGCGGCCGCTATCGTGTAAAGATTTGCTACAACCTTTTGCTTGGATGCGGCGGAAAGAGCCTCTATTCTGGCCCATTTGCCGGGGCCCGCAGGCCCCCGGGCCGTCCCGGCGCACCCGGACGGCCGGATGAACGACCTACGAGGAGAGAGGCATGACGCGTTCCGTCGATTCCGGCGTCATTTTTTTCGCACGCCTGGCGCTGGCGGCGTTGTTTTTGTGGGGCGGCGTGATGAAGCTGCTCGGCTATGGCGATTTCGTCGGCTATCTGCGTGGCCTGAACGTGCCGTTTGCGCAGTACCTGGCGCCGGTCGTCGTCGCGATCGAGGCGCTCGGCGGCCTGCTGCTGATCGTCGGCTACAAGGTGAAGCCGCTCGCGCTGCTGATGGCGCTCTACACGGTCGCGACCGCGATGGTCGGGCACAATTTCTGGGACGCGACGGACGCCGCGGTCCAGCACGACATGGTGATTCACTTCTGGAAGAACATCGCGATTGCCGGCGGCTTCCTGCTGTTGTTCGTCACGGGCGCGGGCGGCGCGAGCATCGATGCGCTGCGCCGGCCGAGCTCGTCGTACGGCAGCCTGCGCTGAGCGCGCGACGCCGCTCGCCGAGTCGGCACACCGGATAAAGCAGAAGGGCCGAATCCCGCACGCCGCGGGATTCGGCCCTTCGTTCATGGACGGCCGGTGTGCTGCCGCTCAGTGCGGCGCATCCGCCTTCGCATCCTTCGCGAACTGCGCGGCAATCGCGCCGAGTACGCAGATCGCCGCGACGTACACGACCGGCGCCAGCGGATTCGACTTCATCATCAGCGACACGATCACCGGCGTGAGGCCGCCGAAGATCGCATAGGCGACGTTGTACGAGAACGAGATGCCCGAGAAGCGCACGACGGCCGGGAAGCTCTTGACCATCACGAACGGCACCGCGCCGATCGTGCCGACCATGAAGCCCGCGATGCCGTAGTAGAGCGGCAGCGTCGACGCGTCGGCCGCGACCTGCACGAACAGCAGGTAGTAGCACGCGGCCAGCACGAGGCCGCCGATGCCGAGCACGCGCTTCGCGCCGATCCAGCCCGCGAGCGAACCCGCGCAGATGCAGCCGGCCGTCAGGCACAGCGTCGCGATGCTGTTCGCGAACAGCGTCGTCGCGGGCGTCAGGTGAAACTGCTTCTGCAGCAGCGCGGGCGTCATCAGGATCACGACGACGATCGCGGCCGACAGCATCCACGTGAGCAGCATCGACACGATCACCGCGCGGCCGTGGTCGCGCAGCACGGCCTTCAGCGGAATCTCGGCGGCGAGCGCCTTCTTCGCCTTCATCTCGGCGAACACCGGCGTCTCGTGCAGCCAGCGGCGCAGGTACACCGAGAACAGCCCGAATACGCCGCCGAGCAGGAACGGGATGCGCCACGCGAACGCGGCGACTTCGGCTGTCGAGTAGCGGCTGTTGATGCCGGCGGCGACGAGCGAGCCGAGCAGGATGCCGGCCGTCAGGCCCGAGGTCAGCGTGCCGCACGCGTAGCCGATGTGCCGCGACGGCACGTGTTCGGAGACGAACACCCATGCGCCTGGCACTTCGCCGCCGACCGCCGCGCCCTGCAGGATGCGGAACAGCAGCAGCAACACCGGCGCGAGGATGCCGATCGTGTCGTAGGTCGGCAGCAGGCCCATCAGCAGCGTCGGCACGGACATCATCAGCACGCTCAGCGTGAACATCCGCTTGCGGCCGACGAGGTCGCCGAAGTGCGCCATGATCACGCCGCCGAGCGGACGCGCGAGATAGCCGGCCGCGAAGATGCCGAACGTCTGCAGCTGGCGCAGCCAGTCGGGAATGTCGTGCGGGAAGAACAGCTGCCCGATCGCGGGCGCGAAGAACACGAAGATGATGAAGTCGTAGAACTCGAGGGCGCCGCCGAGTGCGGCGAGGCCGAGGGTCTTGTAGTCGCTGCGCGTGAGCGCGCGTTCGGCGGCGCGAGGCACGCCGCTCAATTCGGAAGCTTGCATGGTCAGGACGATCGGTTTTCGAATGTTGTTGTCGGTGCTGCGTCTCCGGGGCCCGCTATCGACGTGGACTGGCGAGGGCGCAACCTGCGTCGTCGGAAGGCGCGTCGCGCGTCGGATGGACGTGCGACACACGCGCCGCCGCACCGGGATGGGGCGCGGCGGAGACGAAGCGTCAAAGCGGGTGGGGGGATTCTACAGGAGCGCGAAATGCGCGCGGACGGCGCAGGTCGAGGGCGGCTTCGACTTCGGCGGGAAGCGGCACATGGAGAGGCGCGCGCCGGGCGTGCCGTGTGCGCGCCGCCGGCGCTCAGTTGCCGGCGATCGTGTCGACCGGCTTGAACGCGCCGTGCTCGACGCGGTAGATCGTCACGGGTGCGTCCTTCAGGTCGCCCTTCGCGTCGTACGCGATGCTGGGCGCCGACACGCCCTTGATCGACACCTTGCCGAGATACGGCGTGTACACCTTCGGATCGGTCGAATTCGCGTTCTTCATCGCGGTGAGCAGCGCGATCGTGCCGTCGTAGGCGTACGGCGAGTAGGTGATCACGTCTTCGTTGAAACGCGCCTTGTAGCGCGCCGCGTAGCCCGCGAAACCGGGCATCTTTTCCTTCGGCAGCCCGCCCATGTAGACGATCGCGCCTTCGGCCGCTTCGCCGCCGACCTTCAGGAAGGTCGGCGAGCGCGACATCTCGCCCGTCACGAATGCGGACTTCATCCCGAGCTGGCGCATCTTGCGGATCATCGGCGACGACTGTGCATCGCCGCCGCCGTAGAAGATCGCATCCGGGTTGATGCCCTTCAGGTTGGTCAGGATCGCCGAGAAGTCGAGCGCCTTGTCGTTCGTGAAGTCGCGCTTGACGATCGTGCCGCCCGCGGCCTGCACGGCCTTCGCGAATTCGTCGGCGATGCCCTGGCCGTAGGCCGTGCGGTCGTCGATGATCGCGATGCGCTTGAAGTGCAGGTTCTTCACCGCGTACGTGCCGACGATGCGGCCCGCCTGCGCGTCGCTCGTCAGCAGGCGGTAGGTCGTCTTGTAGCCGCGCGCCGTGTATTGCGGCGACGTCGCCATCGACACCTGCGGCAGGCCCGCGCGATCGTACAGGTCGGACGCCGGAATGCTGGTGCCCGAGTTGAAGTGGCCGACGATGCCGCGTACGTTGTCGTCGATCAGGCGCTGCGCGACCGTCGTGCCGGTGCGCGGATCGGCCTGGTCGTCCTGCGAGTCGAGCTGGAACGTGACGGGCTTGCCGCCGATCGTCGGCCCGGTCGCGTTGAAATCGGCGATCGCGAGCTGCACGCCTTTCTGCATGTCCGTGCCGTAGTTCGACTGCGGGCCCGTGAGCGGCGCGGCAAAACCGATCTTGACGACCTCGGCGGCGATGGCGTGCGCGCCCGAGAACGCGCAGGCAGCGGCCAGCGCGACGTGCGATACCTTCAGCTTCACTTTCACTTCCCCTTGATGGCGTGGTTGGGCTCGCCGGTTGCGGCCGGCGGCGGTAAGCGGGGCGAGACGCGTCGTGCGGCGGCCCGGCGCGACAGCCGTGCAGCGGGGCCGCGCGCCGCGGCTTGCGGGCCTTGTCCGGTTGTGCCGGAATCGGCTTGCGCCGCGGTTGCGGCTGGATGCCGGGTGCCGCGGCTGCGGCGGTGGCCGAATGTCGTCTCGTGACCGTGGAGCGAAGTCTAGGTAGCGAAAATGCGCGCGTCTTGCGCGTTCGATGCGCGCGCGGCGACGATATCGGCATATCGTCGATAACCCTGTATATGCTGAAATCGTCATCGCGAATGCGCAGTCGGGCCAAGACGCGATGCGGTGCTGTTTCTACGATGGCGATTTCGGGATTCGCGACGGCACTGCGCGCGTGCGCGACCGGCGCGGTGGCGCGGCGCCCCTATAATCGACGCCATCAGCCACTCGCTTCGCGGATGCCGGGATGACGACCACGCTTGCCGCACCTTCCATGAGCCTGTCCGACACGCTGCGCCACCCGTCCGGCAACGCCGACCTCGACGCGATGCTCGCGCACTTCCGCCTGCTCGAGCCGGTATTCGACGCGCTGCCCGACGTCGCGTTCTTCGTGAAGGACGCCGACGGCCGCTACGCGCTCGTCAATCGCACGCTCGCGATGCGCTGCGGCTACAAGGACAAGCGCGAGCTGCTCGGCAAGACGACCGACGAAGTGTTTCCGCGCCGCTTCGGCCGCAGCTATTTCGAGCAGGACATGGCGACGATCAACGCCGGCCAGCAACTGACCGACCAGCTCGAACTGCACCTGTATCCGGGGCGGCTGCCGGGCTGGTGCCTGACCTGCAAGGAGCCGTTGCGCGACGCGGCCGGCAAGGTGGTCGGCCTCGCGGGCATTTCGCGCGACCTGCGCGCGCACGAAGGGTCGCATCCGGCATACAGCCGGCTCGCGGACGTGGTCCAGCACATCCAGGATCACTACGTGCAGCCGCTGAACCTGAAGCAGCTCGCGCAGATGGCCGGGATGTCGGTCGCGCAGCTCGAGCGCTATTTCCACAAGGTGTTTCACCTGACGCCGCGGCAGGTGCTGCTGAAGACGCGGCTCGACGCGGCGACCGCGCTGCTCGTCACGCACGACAAGGTGACCGACGTCGCGGCGCTATGCGGCTACACGGATCACAGCGCGTTTACGCGCCAGTTCAAGGCGACGGTCGGCGTCACGCCGACGGAATACCGGATGATGCTGCAGGAGCGGGCGGGGTAGGATGCCGCGCCGGCGAAGCCGACGCGGCGCAAGTAGGGAAGTGCGGAAATGCTAGGGAGAAGGCGGCCGCTCAGCGGTAGCCGAGCCCCTTCAGGACGGCCGTGCCGTTTTCGGTCAGGCGGAAGCTCGGTGCGGTATCGGCGTCGAGCTTGACCATTTCGACGAGACCGGCTTCCTGCAGCGCCGGCAGCTCGGGTTTGGCGTTCGCGCCGATCGGCGCGTGCAGCAGGACGAGCAGTGTCGCGATTTCGTGATGACTGAGCAGGCGGCGCAGCATCGTCTTTTTCACTGGGGGTGCGGCCGGGCGGCCCGCGGGTGCTTCTACGGCGCTCATCGCTATCCTCCGTTTTCGAGAGATTCTTCGGGTTTGGAGACGGATGGTGCCGAGCAAGACTTAAGCGATTCTTAAAACCGCGGGGTGCCCCGCGATGCTGCGGCGTCGGGCGAGTTACGGCATGTAACGTCGTACGGAAGGCCGAAAGAAGTTTTGTTGCGGTTTGGGGCGTCGGCGGGGGCGCGGCGGCCCGATTCTCCTCGATTCGATGGCCGGGACGGCGGTCGGGGCGCACAGCCGAAGGGAGCCGGAGCGTCGGTTCGAACACCGGCCTTAACGCGCGGTCGCGACGGTTGATACGATCCGGCCCCGCTCCGCTTCGGAGTTCCCGTTCTTCCCCTATTTCCTGCGCTGCGCCTGCGCGGCCAGCCGCACGGCCGCGTTCGCGGCGCCGTACCCGTCATAACCGCCGCGCCGCTCGACGATTTCGAGCGAAAAGCGGTTGTCGACCAGTTCCGTATACGCGTGCAGGAATTCGCCGCCGCGCTCGTCGCGGTCGTACAGCAGATGGTGGGCGCTCAGCGTGTCGATCAGCGCGTCCGGCAGCGCATAGCGCGCGGCGAGGTCGTCGTAGTAGTTGGCCGGGATGCGCAGGAACGGCACGCCGTCGGCCGCGAACGCGGCGACCGTCTTCACGATGTCGTCGGTGCGGAACGCGACATGGTTCAGCCCCGTGCCGTGGTAGCGGTCGAGCGATTCGGCCACGGCCGTGTGCCGGTCGACCGACGCATTCAGCGCGATCCGTACCGAGCCGTCCGCGCTGCGCACCGCGCGGCTGCGCATCAGCCCGTACGGATCGGGCACCAGCCAGCTGCGCTCGGCTTCGAAGCCGAACGCCGTCTTGAAGAACAGGATCCACGTATCGAGCGCGTCGGCCGGCAGCGCGAGGCAGACGTGGTCGATACCGGTCAGCGGACCGACTTCGACCGGACCGTCGATATCGGTCAGCACGAAATCCGATTCATACAGCGTCGGCGCGTTCGGCGCCTCGTCGACGAAATATTCGAGGCTGCCGTCCGGCGCCTGCACGCTCGGCAGCACGCGCTCGTTCGGCCCGACGCGGCCCGAGAACGGCGCGTAGCCGAAGCCGGCCGCGCGTTCGAACGCGACTTTCGCGTCGTCGACGCGGAACGCCGACGCGCACAGCGACAGCCCGTGCTGCTGGAAGAACGCATCGGCGAACGAGTCGCGCTCCGCGTTCAGAACGATCGACGCGGCGCCGTGCTGGAACAGCGTGACGTCCTTCGACCGATGGCGGCCGGCGAGCCGGAAGCGCATCCGGCCCAGCCATTCGCCGACGGTGGCCGCCGCCTGCGCGTCGACCGCGAATTCGATGAACTGGAACCCGACGTGCGCGGGCGGCGCCGGCGGCGCGAACAGCGGCTGGTCGGCGCCCGGCGCGCGGCCGTCCTGCGCGAGCCGGGCGCGCGTCAGTTCTTCCAGATACAGCAGCGAGCGGTGGCCGTCGGCGGCCGTGATCGCGGTCGGCGCCGCGCGGAAGCCGTCGTTGAAGATTTCCAGCGACAGCGGCCCCGTATAGCCGGACTCGATCACGCGCGCGGTGAAGCGGGCGAGGTCGAAGTCGCCCTGGCCGGGGAACGAGCGGTAATGGCGGCTCCATTCGAGCACGTCCATCGCGAGCTTCGGCGCGTCGGCGATCTGCACGAATGCGATCCGGTCGCCGGGGATGTCGGCGATCGCGTCCGGCGAATCGTCGAGCGACAGCGTGTGGAAGCTGTCGAGCGCGAGGCCGAGGTGCGGGCTGTTCACCGCGTCGACGAGTCGCCACGCATGACCGTACCGGTTCACGATGCGCCCCCACGCGAGCGCTTCGTACGCGACGACGACGCCGGCCTGTCGGGCCGCCTCCGCGAGCGCGCCGAGCTGGTCGATCAGCAGCGCATCGTCCGCGATCGTGTCGGGCGACACGTTGCTGCAGACCAGGATGCGGTCGGTGCCGAGCGCGTGCATCACGTCGAACTTGCGGCGCACGCGGTCGAGATTGCGCGCCAGTTGCGCGGCGCTCACGCCCTCGAAGTCGCGAAACGGCTGGAACAGCACGATGTCGAGGCCGAGATCGGCGGCCATGCGCCGGACGTCGGCGGGCGAGCCGTCGAAGTAGACGAGGTCGTTCTCGAAGATTTCGACGCCGTCGAAGCCCGCCGCCTGGATGGCGGCGAGTTTCTCGGCGAGCGTGCCGGACAGGGACACGGTGGCGATCGAGCGCTGCATGAGCGAATCCTGCGGGTAAGCGGGCGCGGCGCCGGCCGGTTTGGCCCGAAATGAACCAGTCATTGAGTTCATCGGACGCGCGATATCCCGAGTTTACTGGGTGGGTAAGCGGAATTATACAAACTAACTAGATGGTACAAATAAGCGAAAACCCGAAAAGACAAGGTTGTTGTGCAGGCGCACACTAGCGCCGAATCCCACTATCACGGGGCGGTGCACGCAGCGATCCGCCCCTCGTTTCTGGAGCGGAATCACGATGAGCAAGCGCAAGGTGCTGGTGCTGAACGGCCCCAACCTGAATCTGCTGGGGACGCGCGAGCCCCATATCTACGGCGCGGAAACGCTCGCCGACGTCGAGCAGCGCTGCCGCGCGGCCGGAGAAGCGCTCGGGCTGGAGGTCGAGTTCCGCCAGTCCAACGCCGAGCACGAGCTGATCGACTGGCTGCATGCCGCGCGCCACGACACGCACGGCATCGTGATCAACCCGGCCGCGTATACGCATACGTCGGTCGCGCTGGCCGACGCGCTGTCGGCGATCGCGAAGCCGGTGATCGAGGTCCATATCTCGAACGTGCATCGCCGCGAGGCGTTCCGTCACCATTCGTATGTATCGGCGATCGCCGAAGCCGTGATCTGCGGCTGCGGCACCGAAGGCTACGTATTCGCGCTGCAGCGCCTGTCGACCCTGTTTGCGCAAGGAGCCGCGCGATGAGCCGTCCGTCGTTTCTGATCGGCCTGATCGGCCAGGGCATCGGCGGTTCGCTGTCGCCGGCGATGCATGAGGAAGAGGGTTTCCGGCAGGGCTTCGGCTACGTATACCGGCGCATCGATCTCGACGTGCTCGGCGTGGGCGTCGACGCGCTGCCGCAACTGCTCGATGCCGCGCAGCGGATGGGCTTCAACGGGCTGAACATCACGCATCCGTGCAAGCAGCGCGTGATCGAGCATCTCGACGCGCTGTCCGACGACGCGCGCGCGCTCGGCGCGGTCAACACCGTGCTGTTCAAGGATGGCAAGCGCACCGGCCACAACACCGACTGGTCGGGCTTCGCGAAATCGTTCCGCCGCGGGCTGCCCGGCGCGTCGCTCGCAAGCGTGGTCCAGCTCGGCGCAGGCGGCGCCGGCGCGGCCGTCGCACACGCGGCGCTGCAGATGGGCGCGGCCGAACTGACGATCTTCGACGTCGACGGCACGCGCGCCACGGCACTCGCCGATGAATTGCAGCAGCGCTTCCCGGCCGCGCGCGTCGCGGCGGGCGGCGATCTCGCGGCCGCGACGCGCGCCGCGACGGGCCTGATCCACGCGACGCCGACCGGCATGATCAAGCATCCGGGCCTGCCGCTGCCGGCCGACCTGCTGCACGCGGGCATGTGGGTGGCCGACATCGTGTATTTCCCGCTCGAAACCGAACTGATCCGTGCGGCCCGCGCGGCGGGCTGCGCGACGCTGCCGGGCGGCGGGATGGCCGTCTACCAGGCCGTCGATGCGTTCGAGATCTTCACCGGCCGCACGCCCGACGCCGAACGGATGTTCGAGCACTTTCAGTCGCTGATCGCGCGCTGACCCATTCGAGAAAGAGACCAGGAGACGACCATGCAGCACACCACCCACACGAGCGCCGCGCCGGCGCAGGCGGCCGGCACGCTCCGGCGCACGTCGGCGCGCTACAAGATCCTCGCGCTGCTCGCGATCGGCACGATGATCAACTATCTCGACCGCACGGTGCTCGGGGTGGCTGCGCCGCAGCTCACCAAGGAACTGGGCATCAACGCGGCCGTGATGGGCATCATGTTCTCGGCGTTCTCGTGGACGTACGTCGTCGCGCAGGTGCCCGGCGGCCTCTTTCTCGACCGTTTCGGCAGCAAGGTGACCTATTACTGGTCGATGACGCTGTGGTCGCTGTGCACGTTCCTGCAAGGCTTCGTGCCCGGCGTCGCGACGCTGCTCGCGTGCCGTCTCGGCCTCGGCGTCGCGGAAGCGCCGTGCTTCCCGACCAACAGCCGCGTCGTCGCGACGTGGTTCCCGCAGAACGAACGCGCGATGGCGACCGGCACCTACACCGTCGGCGAATACATCGGCCTCGCGTTCTTCAGCCCCGTGCTGTTCGCACTGATGGGCGCGTTCGGCTGGCGCTCGCTGTTCTGGGTGGTCGGCGCAATCGGCATCGCGTTCGGCCTGGTCTGGTGGAAGTTCTATCACGAGCCGCGCAACCACCCGGGCGCAAATACCGAGGAACTCGCCTACATCGAGGCGGGCGGCGGCCTCGTGCACGGCGTGCGCAAGGACGACCGGCCCGCGCCCAAGCCGTTCAGCTGGGCGATGGCCGGCCGGCTGCTGAAGAAGCGCCAGCTCGCGGGCATCTGCCTCGGCCAGTTCGCCGGCAACTCGACGCTCGTGTTCTTCCTGACCTGGTTCCCGACCTATCTCGCGACCGAGCGCCACATGGGCTGGCTGAAGATCGGTTTCTTCGCGGTGATGCCGTTCATCGCGGCGTCGATCGGCGTGATGTTCGGCGGGATCTTCTCGGACTGGCTGCTGCGTCGCGGCAAGTCCGCGAACCTCGCGCGCAAGCTGCCGATCATCGCAGGCCTGCTGCTCGCGTCGACGATCATTCTCGCGAACTACGTGCAGAGCAACGAGGCCGTGATCGCGATCATGTCGGTCGCATTCTTCGCGCAGGGGATGGCCGCGCTCGGCTGGACGCTCGTGTCGGACATCGCGCCGGACGGCCTGCTCGGCGTCACGGGCGGCATCTTCAACCTCGCGGCGAACCTGGCGGGCATCGTCACGCCGCTCGTCGTCGGCTTCATCGTCGCGTCGACCGGGTCGTTCGTCGGTGCGCTCGTGTTCATCGGCGCGATCGCGCTGGTCGGCGCGCTGTCGTACATCTTCGTCGTCGGCGACATCAAGCGGATCGAACTGTAAGTCTCTTCTCCACGCACGTCGCGTGCGTTCGCCCGGCGGTCGCCGACCGCCGGGCATTTTTGTTGTGCGCCCAGCATGGGCGCACTCCTGCGGGTGAAAGTCCCGCCATAAGCTGGTCATGGCGAATGAAGTGAAGCGCAACTGCATGAGGGCGACCGAGTGTGGGGAGGAAGCGTGGAGCGTAAATCGCGAGCCGATGGACAAGAACCGTATAGAAGGCGCTGCCGAGTAGGGCGAGCGGGCAACAAACCGCAAAGCTCTCGTGACCAAAGCGAAGCGGCGTAAATACGGCGGTTGTGCGATGAAGGAGTGCGTTCTTACCTGGGGAGATCTCGCCTTGTGCCTGAAAGGGCGACGGTGCAGACCGGAGCGAGAAGTCAGCAGAGGCCGTAGTAGTGAGGTGGTGTGGCCGGGAAGGCTAAAGCTGCCAGCGAAGGGCCGAAGGAATGGGAGGGCAAGCCCTCTGGTTCTCGGAAGTGAATAGCCTCAGATGTTCGCGTAAGTGAAGCTCGCCGAACGGTGGATAGGGTGAAGCCCGACAGGCCCAGGCAGCGAGGAATCAGTTTCGGTGAAGCAGACAACAGCGAACCTGGGTGTCGGGTCGGGAGCAACACAAGCCCGGCAACCTCAACCATTCCAACCGCCCGGTGCGGACCCGCATGCCGGGTGGTGTGGGAGGGGATCGGTCAGGTTAACTGACCGCCCCTATCCCGATTACGCGGGCTGCAGCCCGATGCCGAGCGATTCGACCGCCTGCGCGATCGCGGCGACCGCGCGCCGGATGTCGTTCGAATCGATCGCGCCGATGCAGCCGACGCGGAATGTCTCGAGCTGCGTGAGCTTGCCCGGATACAGGATGAAGCCCGCGTCGCGCACCGCGTCGTAGAAGCGGCGGAAATCGTAGGCCGGATGAGCGGGCGCGTGGAACGTGACGATCACGGGCGCCTGCACGCGCGCGTCGAGAAACGGCGTGAAGCCGAGCGCGCGCATCGCGTCGACGAGCGTCCGGCAATTCTCCGCGTAGCGCGCGCCGCGCGCGGGCTGGCCGCCTTCGGCGAGGTACTGGTCGAGCGCGGCGCGCAGCGCGGCGATCACGTGCGTCGGCGGCGTGAAGCGCCACTGGCCGGTCTTGCGCAGATACACATACTGGTCGTGCAGATCGAGCGCGAGCGACCGCGCGTGGCCTTCGCTCGCCTCCAGCGCGTCGCGCCGCACGATCGCGAACCCCATTCCCGGCACGCCTTCGAGGCACTTGCCGCTGGCCGAGACCAGCGCGTCGATGCCGCTGTCCGCCAGCACGATCGGCAGCGCGCCGAACGAGCTCATTGCGTCGACGATCAGCCGCTTGCCGTGCCGCCGGCAGGCGGCCGCGATCGCGTCGAGCGGATTCAGGATGCCGGCGCTCGTTTCCAGATGCACGAGCGCGACGTGCGTGATGCGCGGCTCGCGCGCCAACGCGGCCTCGACCGCGGCCGGATCGACGGCGGCGTCTTCGCCGAACGGCAGCGCGATCGCGTCGATGCCGAGCCGGCCCAGTATTTTCAGGATGCGCGCGCAGTACGCGCCGTTATCGGGCACCAGCACGACGCCGTCGCGCGGCACCAGCGTGCCCAGTGCGGCCTCGACCGCGAACGTACCGCTGCCCTGCATCGGCACGCACACGTACTGGTCGCCGCCGCGCGCGATGTCGACGAGATCCGCGCAGACGGTGGCCGTCAACCGGTTGAAAGCGGTGTCCCATGAGCCCCAGTCCTGTTGCATTGCGTGGCGTGTTGTGGCGGACGTGGTGAGCGGGCCCGGGGTAAGCAGAATCGGATGGGGCATGGTTTTTCTCCAGCAATGATCGGATGGGAAACGCCGGACGGCCTTTCTGAATGACTTGCATGATATTGGCAAAATGTGTCATTTTTTGGAAATTGTGGCATTCGTCACGGGTTTGTCATCGAAGGCTGTGATCCTTCGGTTGCCGCGCAAGACCACCCGCTGCGCGGCGGCGAGGCGGGCCGGCTGTCGGCTCGCCCGGATAAAGATGCCGGACCGTGCCCCGGCCGTTTGGTGTTCCGCCTACGGAGAAGTGAGATGACACTGCAGAATTCCTCGCGCGCCGCTGCCGGCGCGTTCCGCAAGCTTGCGCTGGCCGCCGGCGCCGCCGCTCTGCTGGGCCCCGCGTTGCCGGCGCACGCGGCGAACGCCGTCGTGCTGTACACGGCGGACGGCCTCGAGAATCTCTATCGCGACGTGTTGCCGGCCTTCGAGAAGAAGGAAGGCGTGAAGGTCAACATCGTGACGGCGGGCAGCGGCGAGGTCGTGAACCGCGCGAACATCGAGAAGAATTCCCCGAAGGCGGACGTGATCGTCACGCTGCCGCCGTTCATCCAGCAAGCCGGCCAGATGAGCCTGCTGCAGCCGTACCAGAGCGTGAACTACAAGAACGTGCCGGCGATCGCGAAGGCCGAGGACGGCACGTGGGCGACCTTCGTGAACAACTACTTCTCGTTCGCGATCAATCCCGACGTCGTGAAGAACCAGCCGAAGACGTTCGCCGACCTGCTGTCGCCGAGCTATGCCGGCAAGGTCGCGTACTCGAACCCGGCAACGGCTGGCGACGGGATGGCCGTGCTGATCCTGACGACCACGCTGATGGGCGAGGACAAGGCGTTCGACTATCTCGCGAAGCTGTCGCAGAGCGTGAAGTTCCACACCAAGGGCACGGGCTACCTGAACGTGCTGCTGTCGCGCAACGAGATCTCGGTCGCGAACGGCGACCTGCAGATGGACCTCGACGACGCCGAGCACGGCGCGCTGTCGGTCAAGCCGATCTTCCTCGCGGCGAAGGACGGCGACCAGCCGACCACGTTCCAGCTGCCGTACGGCATCGGCCTGATCAAGGGCGGCCCGAACCAGGACGCCGGCAAGAAGCTGATCGACTACCTGATGTCGACGGAAGTGCAGTCGAAGGTGCCGGACATGTACGGCATCCCGGGCCGCACCGACGTGCCGCTGGCGGGCAAGAACGGCGAGGCCGTGAAGAAGGCGATCGCCGGCGTGAAGCTGATTCCGGTCGACTGGAACCAGGTGATGGCGAAGAAGCCGGTATGGATCGAGCGCTGGAAGAAGGACGTGATCGGCAGCTCGGGCAAGCAGCTCGAAGTCGTCAAGCCGAAGTGATCGGCGCACGCCGCCCGTAGTGAGTGAGCAAGAGGATGAACCCGGTGGATACCGCCCTGAACCATCCCGGCGCTTTCGGCGCCGCCGAGCCGCGCGCGATGCAGCGGTCCGGCGCGCCGGGCGGCGTGCAGATCGAGCATCTGAGCGTGCGCTACGGCGCACGCACGGTGCTGGAAGATCTGTCGCTGTCGATCGGCGCCGGTGAATTTCTGACCGTGCTCGGCAAGAGCGGCTGCGGCAAGACCACGCTGCTGCGCTTCATCGCCGGTTTCGTGAAGGCCGACGGCCTGACCGGTACGCTGACCGTGGCCGGTCGCGACCTGACCTATGCGCCGCCGCACAAGCGCAATCTCGGTCTGCTGTTCCAGAATTACGCGCTGTTCCCGCACCTGTCGGTGTTCGAGAACGTCGCTTTCGGCCTGCGCGCGCGCGGGATGGCGTCGGCCGAAGTCACGCGGCGCGTCGCCGACGCGCTGAAGCTCGTGCAGCTCGGCGATGCGGGCCATCATCTGCCGGCGCAACTGTCGGGCGGGATGCAGCAGCGTGTCGCGCTGGCCCGCGCGCTCGTGATCGAGCCCGACGTGCTGCTGCTCGACGAGCCGCTGTCCGCGCTCGACGCGAACCTGCGGGCGTCGGTGCGCACCGAACTGAAGGCGCTGCACGAGCGCCTGCCGAACCTGACCGTGGTCTGCGTGACGCACGACCGCGACGACGCGCTGGTGCTGTCCGATCGCGCGCTGCTGATGCGCGACGGCCGCATCGCGCAGCTCGGCACGCCGCAGCAGCTGTACGACGCGCCGAACGACGGCTATGTCGCGCGCTATCTCGGCCCGGCGAACCTGCTGCCGCCGCGCGTGATTTTCCCGCTCGGCGATCCGCGCCACGAGGTGCGCGACAAGGTCGCGTGCGTGCGCCCCGAGCGCCTGACGCTGATGCCGCCGGCCGCCGGCGGCATGCACGGCGCCGTTTCGTCGGTCGAATGGCAGGGCGCGGACCTGTCGATCACGGTCGTGCTCGATGCGGCGCCCAACGAAATCGTGCGCGTGACGATGCAACGCGGCCGCGCCGCGGCGCCCGAGCGCGGTGCGCGTGTTTCCCTGCATTGCGAGGCAGACGATGTCGTCCTTATCGAGCCCTGAAGCCGGCCTGTCGCCGCAAGCGCTCGCGTCGGCCGCCGCGCATGCCGCTGCCGCGCGGCGCCGCAGGCGCATGGGCGACCTGCACCTGCTCGGGCTGGCGATCGTCGTGCTCGGGCCGCTGGTCGTCTATCCGCTGGTCAGGCTGGTGCTGTTGAGCGTGTCGGGCGATCACGGGCTCAGCTTCGCCGCGTACCGGACCTTCTTCGGCAATCCCGACACGCGCAACGTGCTGATGACGACGCTCGGCGTGCTGTTCGCGAGCGCCGGCACCGCGTCGCTGCTCGGCGTGATGCTCGCCGCGCTGCTGTTCTTCAAGCCGTTCCCGGGCGCCTCGCTCGTCACGCGCTTCCTGGAACTGTACGTCGCGTTTCCGTCGTTCCTCGTCGCGTTCACGCTGATCTTCCTGTACGGCTCGCAAGGCTCGGTCAGCATCGCGCTGCAGCACCTGTTCCATCTCGACGAGCCGCCGCTGAACTTCCTGTTCGGCATCGGCGGCGTGATTCTTGCGCAGACGGTGTTCTATACGCCGTTCGTCGTGCGCCCGACGCTCGCGTCGTTCGCGACGCTCGACCTGCGCCTGATCGAGGCGGCGCGCAGCCTCGGCGCGTCCGGCTGGATGCTCGCGCGGCGCGTGGTGCTGCCGATCGCGTGGCCGGGCATCGCCGCCGGCACCGTGCTGTGCTTCCTGCTGACGCTGAACGAATTCGGGATCCTGCTCGTGCTCGGCAGCGCGAAGCTCGTGACGCTGCCGGTCGCGATCTACAGCAGCGCGACCGTCGACCTCGACCTGCCGACCGCATCGGCCGGCGCGGTCGTGATGCTGGCGTTGTCGCTGGCGCTGTATGCGGTTTATCGCCGGGTGAACCGGCGTGCGACGGGAGGAAACGATGTCCGCTGAATTTCGTATCGGGCAGGCCGTGCCGCGCCACCCGATCGACTGGCGCGACGCGGTGCTCAGGCAGGCGTCGCGGGTCGCGCTCGCGCTGGCCGCGTTCGCGTGCTTCTGGTTGTTCGTGCTGCCGGTCATCGTGGTCGCGCTGTCGAGCGTGTCGACGCAGTGGTCGGGCACGATCCTGCCGGCCGGCTACAGCCTGCGCTGGTTCGAGCGGCTCGGGTCGCCGGAGTACGACGCGCTGCTGACGAGCCTCGAGATCGGCTTCGGCGTGTCCGCGCTCGGCACGATGCTCGGGCTGTGGCTCGCCCTCGCGCTCGAAGGGCGCGACCGGCGCGGGCTCGGCGCGCTCGTCGACGCGCTGGTGATGGTGCCGAACGGCGTGCCGAGCGTCGTGCTCGGGCTCGCGGTGCTGATCGCGTATCACCAGAAGCCGCTCGACCTGTCGAGCTCGGCGGCGATCGTCGTGCTCGTGCAGCTCGCGCTGATCCTGCCGTTCTGCTATCGCTGCGCGGCCGCCGCGCTGCGCCCGGAACTGACCGTGCTGCGCGAAGCCGCGGCGAGCCTCGGCGCGCCGCCCGCGATGGTGTTGCGCCGCGTGCTGCTGCCGCAGCTCGTGCCGGCGCTGCGCGCGAGCCTGGCGCTCGGCTTCGCGCTGTCGCTCGGCGAGCTCGGCGCGACGCTGACGGTTTATCCGCCCGGGTTCGCGACCGTGCCGATCGTCGTGATCGGCCAGGTCGAGCGCGGCTACTACCTGCCCGCGTCGGCGCTGTCGCTGCTGATGCTCGGCGCGTCGCTCGCGGCGCTGCTGCTGATCGCTGCGCGCGTGCCGCGCGGCAAGCGGGCGGCATCATGAACGCCGCGTTCGCGTTGCGCGTTCCGGGCCAACCGGCGGCGGCCGGTGCGGCGCCCGATCTCGCCGGCCGCTGGGTCGAGGTCAACGGCCGCCGCTACCGGCTGCCGGTCGAGCCGACGGTGGTCGTCTGCGTCGACGGCTGCGAGTACGACTATCTCGAACGGGCCGTCGAAGCCGGTGTCGCGCCGTTCATCGGCCGGATGATCGCCGAAGGCACGGCATGGCGCGCCGACTGCGTCGTGCCGACCTTCACCAACCCGAACAACCTGTCGATCGTCTGCGGCGTGCCGCCGGCCGTCCACGGGATCTGCGGCAATTACTTCTGGGATCCGTCGGCCGACGGCGGGCGCGGCGCCGAGGTGATGATGAACGACCCGGCCTACCTGCGGGCCGGCACGCTGCTCGCGGCGGCGTCCGATGCCGGTGCGCGGGTCGCGGTCGTGACGGCGAAGGACAAGCTGCGCCGGCTGCTCGGCTGGCAGCTGGACGGCGTGTGCTTTTCCGCGGAGAAGGCCGCGCAGGCGAATCTCGCGGAGAACGGCATCGTCGACGTGCTCGACTGGGTCGGCCTGCCGTCGCCGGACGTGTACAGCGCGGCGCTGTCCGAATTCGTGCTCGCGGCCGGCGTGCGGCTCGCGCAGACGCGCCAGATCGACCTGATGTACCTGTCGACGACCGACTACGTGCAGCACAAGTGCGCGCCCGGCACCGACGGCGCGAACGCGTTCTACGCGATGATGGACGGCTATCTCGCGCAGCTCGACGCGCTCGGCTGGGCGATCGGGCTCACGGCCGATCACGGGATGAATGCGAAGCACGATCCCGCGACGGGCCGGCCGAACGTGATCTATCTGCAGGACGCGTTCGACGGCTGGTTCGGCGCGCAGTCCGCGCGCGTGATCCTGCCGATCACCGATCCGTACGTCGTGCACCACGGCGCGCTCGGTTCGTTCGCGACCGTGTATCTGGCGCCCGGCGTCGATCGCACGGACGCGATCTGGCGCATCGGCGGCCTCGACGGCGTCGAGCTCGTGCTCGACAACGCGGAAGCCGCTGCGCGCTTCGAGTTGCCGGCCGACCGGATCGGCGATCTGGTCGTGATTGCGCGTCGCGACATGACGCTCGGCACGCGCGAGCGCGAGCACGACCTGTCGGGCCTGACCGTGCCGCTGCGCTCGCATGGCGGCGTGTCGGAGCAGGAAGTGCCGCTGCTGTTCAACCGTCGTATCGAGCGGACCGATGCGGAACGTCGTCCGCGGAACTTCGACGTGTTCGATTTCGTGCTGAACCGGATCGCAGCATGATGGCCCATCCGCGACAGGATCATCCGGCGTTTCGCGCAGAGGCGCTGCGCTGGTGCGGGACGCGCGCGACGCGGGAACGCAGCTTCGACATCGTCGATCCGTACACGGGCGCCCGCGTCGGCACGGCGCCGCTCGCGAGCGTCGACGACGTGCGCGCCGCGTTCGACTACGCGCTGGCCTACCGGCCGGCCCTCACGCGCTACGAGCGCTCGCAGATCCTCGAACGCGCGGCCGCGCTGCTGCGCGCACGCACCGAGGAAGCGTCCGACCTGATCTCGCTCGAGTCGGGGCTGTCGAAGCGCGATTCGCGCTACGAGATCGGCCGCGTCGCCGACGTGCTGAAGTTCGCGTCGGTCGAGACGCTGCGCGACGATGCGCAGAGCTTCTCGTGCGACCTGACGCCCCACGGCAAGGCGCGCCGCGTGTTCTCGCAGCGGCAGCCGCTCGACGGCGTTATCGTCGCGATCACGCCGTTCAATCATCCGATGAACCAGGTCGCGCACAAGATCGCGCCGGCGATCGCGACCAACAACCGCGTGATCGTGAAGCCGTCGGAGAAGGTGCCGCTGTCGGCGTTCTATCTGGCGGACCTGCTTTACGAGGCCGGGCTGCCGGAGCCGATGCTGCAGGTATTGACCGGCGATCCGCGCGAGATCGCGGACGAGCTCGTCACGCATCCGCATGCATCGCTGATCACCTTTACCGGCGGCGTCGCGATCGGCAAGGCGATCGCGGCGAAGGCCGGCTACCGGCGCATCGTGCTGGAGCTCGGCGGCAACGATCCGCTGATCGTGCTCGACGACGCCGATCCCGAACGCGCGGCGACGCTCGCGGCGCTCGGTTCGTACCGGAATTCGGGGCAGCGCTGCACGGCCGTCAAGCGGATCCTCGTGCAGCGCGCGATCGCGCCGGCGTTCACCGAGGCGCTGGTCGAAAAGACGCGTGCGTGGACCTACGGCGACCCGTTCGATCCCGCCAATGAAATGGGCACCGTGATCGACGAGGCGGCGGCGCGGCTGTTCGAGGCGCGGGTCGGCGACGCGGTCGCGCGGGGTGCGCGGCTGCTGGCCGGCAACCTGCGGCGCGGCGCGCTGTATGCGCCGACCGTGCTCGACAATGTCGATCCGTCGATGACGCTGGTGCGCGAGGAGACCTTCGGCCCGGTGTCGCCCGTGATCCGGTTCGACACCATCGACGACGCGATCCGGATCAGCAACGGTACGGCGTTCGGACTGTCGTCGGGGGTCTGTACGGACAGCACGGCGGCGGTCGTGCGGTTCGTCAACGAGTTGAAGGTCGGCACGGTGAACGTATGGGAAGTGCCCGGATACCGGATCGAACTGACGCCGTTCGGCGGGATCAAGGATTCGGGGCTCGGTTACAAGGAAGGCGTTCAGGAGGCGATGAAGAGCTTCACGAACCTGAAGACCTTCTCTTTGCCCTGGGAGTGACGGATGGCGCTGACGGTGGAACAGATCGACGGCTTGTATCGCGAGCACGGCCATGTGGCCTATAGCGGGGAGCCGGTCACGCAGCTCGAGCATGCGCTGCAGAGCGGGCTGCTGGCGGAACAGGCCGGCGCCGACGAGGCGCTGGTCGCGGCGGCGTTTTTGCACGACCTCGGGCATTTGCTGAATCGCCAGGGTGAGACGCCGAGCGCGCGCGGCATCGACGATCTGCATCAGTATTTCGTGCTGCCGTTCTTGCGGCCGCTGTTTTCGGATGCGGTGCTCGAGCCGATCAGGCTGCACGTCGACGCGAAGCGTTGCCTGTGCCGGACCGACGCCGGCTACTTCGAGAGCCTGTCGCCCGATTCGATCCGCAGTCTCGCGCTGCAGGGCGGCATCTTCAGCGACGACGAGGCGATGACGTTCCTGCAGCGTCCGTTCGCGGAGGACGCGCTGCGCCTGCGCCGCTGGGACGATACGGCGAAGGAGGCGGGCAAGCTGACGCCGGATCTCGATCACTATATGGAGATCGTGGCGCGCCAGGTGCGCGTGGCCTGACGGTTCCGTTCCGGGCAGGTTCTGCATATATGACCCCGCACGCAGCAGCGTGCGGGGTCATATATTTTTTCCGAAACCCCTTGCGCGATTGGAGTGGGGTGCCTAGAATCACGCCTCTTTCGCGCTGACGGCAACGCGGCGCGAGAGGGGAAGCGGAGTCGGTGGTGTGCAGCAGTCTTGGGCGCGCGGCCGGCGAAGGAAGAAGAACCCCGCAGTCGCAACGATGTAGCAAAAAGTAGTTGACGCGCTGCGAAACACGGTTCATAATCTCGCTTCTCTGCTGCTGAAAACGCAGCGCTGCTGGAAGGCCTGATGCCTCTCGCAGAATGCTCTTTAAAAACTAACAGCCGATAAGTGTGGGCGCTTGATGTGAGCGAGACCCGATCCTCGGATCGGGATAGCAAAAGTATCAAGAGTCTCACACTAAAGTAAGTCAGGTTTATGAAGTAATTCATAACCTGTCAGCTTTGAGTGAGCGACCGGTTCGAAAGAACCGAAAACAGTAACAGGTTTGAACTGAAGAGTTTGATCCTGGCTCAGATTGAACGCTGGCGGCATGCCTTACACATGCAAGTCGAACGGCAGCACGGGTGCTTGCACCTGGTGGCGAGTGGCGAACGGGTGAGTAATACATCGGAACATGTCCTGTAGTGGGGGATAGCCCGGCGAAAGCCGGATTAATACCGCATACGATCCACGGATGAAAGCGGGGGACCTTCGGGCCTCGCGCTATAGGGTTGGCCGATGGCTGATTAGCTAGTTGGTGGGGTAAAGGCCTACCAAGGCGACGATCAGTAGCTGGTCTGAGAGGACGACCAGCCACACTGGGACTGAGACACGGCCCAGACTCCTACGGGAGGCAGCAGTGGGGAATTTTGGACAATGGGCGAAAGCCTGATCCAGCAATGCCGCGTGTGTGAAGAAGGCCTTCGGGTTGTAAAGCACTTTTGTCCGGAAAGAAATCCTTGGCTCTAATACAGTCGGGGGATGACGGTACCGGAAGAATAAGCACCGGCTAACTACGTGCCAGCAGCCGCGGTAATACGTAGGGTGCAAGCGTTAATCGGAATTACTGGGCGTAAAGCGTGCGCAGGCGGTCTGTTAAGACAGATGTGAAATCCCCGGGCTCAACCTGGGAACTGCATTTGTGACTGGCAGGCTAGAGTATGGCAGAGGGGGGTAGAATTCCACGTGTAGCAGTGAAATGCGTAGAGATGTGGAGGAATACCGATGGCGAAGGCAGCCCCCTGGGCCAATACTGACGCTCATGCACGAAAGCGTGGGGAGCAAACAGGATTAGATACCCTGGTAGTCCACGCCCTAAACGATGTCAACTAGTTGTTGGGGATTCATTTCCTTAGTAACGTAGCTAACGCGTGAAGTTGACCGCCTGGGGAGTACGGTCGCAAGATTAAAACTCAAAGGAATTGACGGGGACCCGCACAAGCGGTGGATGATGTGGATTAATTCGATGCAACGCGAAAAACCTTACCTACCCTTGACATGGTCGGAATCCTGAAGAGATTCGGGAGTGCTCGAAAGAGAACCGGCGCACAGGTGCTGCATGGCTGTCGTCAGCTCGTGTCGTGAGATGTTGGGTTAAGTCCCGCAACGAGCGCAACCCTTGTCCTTAGTTGCTACGCAAGAGCACTCTAAGGAGACTGCCGGTGACAAACCGGAGGAAGGTGGGGATGACGTCAAGTCCTCATGGCCCTTATGGGTAGGGCTTCACACGTCATACAATGGTCGGAACAGAGGGTTGCCAACCCGCGAGGGGGAGCTAATCCCAGAAAACCGATCGTAGTCCGGATTGCACTCTGCAACTCGAGTGCATGAAGCTGGAATCGCTAGTAATCGCGGATCAGCATGCCGCGGTGAATACGTTCCCGGGTCTTGTACACACCGCCCGTCACACCATGGGAGTGGGTTTTACCAGAAGTGGCTAGTCTAACCGCAAGGAGGACGGTCACCACGGTAGGATTCATGACTGGGGTGAAGTCGTAACAAGGTAGCCGTATCGGAAGGTGCGGCTGGATCACCTCCTTTCCAGAGCTAGCTCGCGAAGTTGAGCGCTCACGCTTATCGGCTGTAAATCAAGACAGACTCAGGGGTCTGTAGCTCAGTCGGTTAGAGCACCGTCTTGATAAGGCGGGGGTCGTTGGTTCGAATCCAACCAGACCCACCAAGTTGTCTGGCGTAAGGAAACCTGGGGCGTCTCTGTATGGGGGCATAGCTCAGCTGGGAGAGCACCTGCTTTGCAAGCAGGGGGTCGTCGGTTCGATCCCGTCTGCCTCCACCACAATCTTCAATGCGAAGTGCTTGGTTCGAAAGCGAACCGAGGATTTGGCATTGGCGATTGAGCCAGTCAGAGTGATGCAGGAAACTGTATCGGCTGTCGTTCTTTAACAATCTGGAAGAAGTAAGTAATTTGGATAGCGGAAGCGTCTTTGAGATGGACGTGGAAACTATCCGGGTTGTGATTGTATCGATGTATCTCAAGATGATTCGAACTTCATTGTTCGACTCAATTTGGAATACGGCACAACGCGAGAACTCAACCTGTAACGAGACAGACTCGTTATAGGGTCAAGCGAACAAGTGCATGTGGTGGATGCCTTGGCGATCACAGGCGATGAAGGACGCGGTAGCCTGCGAAAAGCCCCGGGGAGCTGGCAAACAAGCTTTGATCCGGGGATGTCCGAATGGGGAAACCCACTCCTTATGGAGTATCCATGGCTGAATACATAGGCCATGTGAAGCGAACGCGGTGAACTGAAACATCTAAGTAACCGCAGGAAAAGAAATCAACCGAGATTCCCAAAGTAGTGGCGAGCGAAATGGGATGAGCCTTGTACTCTTTATTTGTATTGTTAGCCGAACGCTCTGGAAAGTGCGGCCATAGCAGGTGATAGCCCTGTAGGCGAAAACAGTATGAAAGAACTAGGTGTACGACAAGTAGGGCGGGACACGTGAAATCCTGTCTGAAGATGGGGGGACCATCCTCCAAGGCTAAATACTCGTGATCGACCGATAGTGAACCAGTACCGTGAGGGAAAGGCGAAAAGAACCCCGGGAGGGGAGTGAAATAGATCCTGAAACCGCATGCATACAAACAGTCGGAGCCTCGCAAGGGGTGACGGCGTACCTTTTGTATAATGGGTCAGCGACTTACGTTCAGTAGCAAGCTTAACCGTATAGGGCAGGCGTAGCGAAAGCGAGTCCGAATAGGGCGTTCAGTTGCTGGGCGTAGACCCGAAACCAGGTGATCTATCCATGGCCAGGATGAAGGTGCGGTAACACGTACTGGAGGTCCGAACCCACTAACGTTGAAAAGTTAGGGGATGAGCTGTGGATAGGGGTGAAAGGCTAAACAAACCTGGAAATAGCTGGTTCTCTCCGAAAACTATTTAGGTAGTGCCTCGTGTCTCACCTTCGGGGGTAGAGCACTGTCATGGTTGGGGGGTCTATTGCAGATTACCCCGCCATAGCAAACTCCGAATACCGAAGAGTGCAATCACGGGAGACAGACATCGGGTGCTAACGTCCGGTGTCAAGAGGGAAACAACCCAGACCGCCAGCTAAGGTCCCCAAATATGGCTAAGTGGGAAACGAAGTGGGAAGGCTAAAACAGTCAGGAGGTTGGCTTAGAAGCAGCCACCCTTTAAAGAAAGCGTAATAGCTCACTGATCGAGTCGTCCTGCGCGGAAGATGTAACGGGGCTAAGCCATATACCGAAGCTGCGGATGCGTGCTTGCACGCATGGTAGGAGAGCGTTCCGTAAGCCTGCGAAGGTGTCTTGTAAAGGATGCTGGAGGTATCGGAAGTGCGAATGCTGACATGAGTAGCGATAAAGGGGGTGAAAGGCCCCCTCGCCGTAAGCCCAAGGTTTCCTACGCAACGTTCATCGGCGTAGGGTGAGTCGGCCCCTAAGGCGAGGCAGAAATGCGTAGCTGATGGGAAGCAGGTCAATATTCCTGCACCGTCGTTAGATGCGATGGGGGGACGGATCGCGGAAGGTTGTCCGGGTGTTGGAAGTCCCGGTCGCTGCATTGGAGAAGGCGCTTAGGCAAATCCGGGCGCGGAATTCAAGGGTGTGGCGCGAGCTCCTTCGGGAGCGAAGCAATTGGAAGTGGTTCCAAGAAAAGCCTCTAAGCTTCAGTCTAACGATGACCGTACCGCAAACCGACACAGGTGGGCGAGATGAGTATTCTAAGGCGCTTGAGAGAACTCGGGAGAAGGAACTCGGCAAATTGGTACCGTAACTTCGGGATAAGGTACGCCCTTGTAGCTTGACTGGCCTGCGCCAGGAGGGTGAAGGGGTTGCAATAAACTGGTGGCTGCGACTGTTTAATAAAAACACAGCACTCTGCAAACACGAAAGTGGACGTATAGGGTGTGACGCCTGCCCGGTGCCGGAAGATTAAATGATGGGGTGCAAGCTCTTGATTGAAGTCCCGGTAAACGGCGGCCGTAACTATAACGGTCCTAAGGTAGCGAAATTCCTTGTCGGGTAAGTTCCGACCTGCACGAATGGCGTAACGATGGCCACACTGTCTCCTCCCGAGACTCAGCGAAGTTGAAGTGTTTGTGATGATGCAATCTACCCGCGGCTAGACGGAAAGACCCCATGAACCTTTACTGTAGCTTTGCATTGGACTTTGAACCGATCTGTGTAGGATAGGTGGGAGGCTATGAAACCGGAACGCTAGTTTCGGTGGAGCCGTCCTTGAAATACCACCCTGGTTTGTTTGAGGTTCTAACCTTGGTCCGTGATCCGGATCGGGGACAGTGCATGGTAGGCAGTTTGACTGGGGCGGTCTCCTCCCAAAGGGTAACGGAGGAGTACGAAGGTACGCTAGGTACGGTCGGAAATCGTGCTGATAGTGCAATGGCATAAGCGTGCTTAACTGCGAGACCGACAAGTCGAGCAGGTGCGAAAGCAGGTCATAGTGATCCGGTGGTTCTGTATGGAAGGGCCATCGCTCAACGGATAAAAGGTACTCTGGGGATAACAGGCTGATACCGCCCAAGAGTTCATATCGACGGCGGTGTTTGGCACCTCGATGTCGGCTCATCTCATCCTGGGGCTGTAGCCGGTCCCAAGGGTATGGCTGTTCGCCATTTAAAGAGGTACGTGAGCTGGGTTTAAAACGTCGTGAGACAGTTTGGTCCCTATCTGCCGTGGGCGTTGGATATTTGAAGGGGGCTGCTCCTAGTACGAGAGGACCGGAGTGGACGAACCTCTGGTGTACCGGTTGTGACGCCAGTCGCATCGCCGGGTAGCTATGTTCGGAAGAGATAACCGCTGAAAGCATCTAAGCGGGAAACTCGCCTTAAGATGAGATATCCCTGGAGGCTTGACCTCCTTGAAGGGTCGTTCGAGACCAGGACGTTGATAGGTCGGGTGTGTAAGCGCAGTAATGCGTTCAGCTAACCGATACTAATTGCCCGTAAGGCTTGATCCTATAACAAGTCTGTCTCGATAGCCGTTAGCGCTTCAGCGCTTACGGATATCGAGCGTCGAGTGCGAGGCACTCGACGTACTGCGGTTGAAGTACCGCGTATGTGTGAGATACAACCTCACAACCCAACCAAATTACTGCTTCTTCCAAGATTGGTTGCGCTGCGAAGCAACGCAACAACCCTCTTTGCCTGATGACCATAGCGAGTCGGTCCCACCCCTTCCCATCCCGAACAGGACCGTGAAACGACTCCACGCCGATGATAGTGCGGATTCCCGTGTGAAAGTAGGTAATCGTCAGGCTCCCTAAGCCAGAAACCCCCGCCCGATCAGGCGGGGGTTTTTGCATTTGTGCGACGGAAAAGGGCGCAGCAGCGCCGCTTTTAATTCAGTTTCAACGCGCGCGATCATCGTGCATCTACTGCTATCTTCGCAGTCGCGGCCCGCGCACTACCGAATTGAATCCATCCGCACGAAGTTTCGCGCGCAGCGACACGCTTGCGCCCAACGAAGGCCGGCAAAGCGAAGAATCGACGCTTCGGGGTAATATCGCGATTCGTGCCGATCCCGCGCTCTTTTGTCGCAGCGATCGGATCGGCGTCCCTGCATTCCGTCTACTGCCCCGTTCATGACTGCCAGTCCCGCCCCAGGTGATCGGACGACCGACTTCCTGCCGTATCTCGTCGCCGCGACCTTCTTCATGGAGTATCTCGACACGACCGTGATCGCGACCGCGCTGCCGCAGATGGCCCACACCTTCGGCGTCGGGCCGAATGCGCTGAGCCTCGGGATGACGGCCTACATGCTCGCGCTCGCGGTATTCATCCCGATCAGTGGCTGGGTCGCGGACCGATATGGCTCGCGTACGGTGTTCGGTAGCGCGATCGTCATCTTTACCGGCGCTTCCGTACTGTGCGGACTCTCCAACGGCGTGACCGCGTTTACGGCCGCGCGGCTGCTGCAGGGCGTCGGCGGGGCGATGATGGTGCCGGTCGGGCGGATGATCGTCGTGCGCAGCACCGAGAAGGCGCGGCTGATGCGCGCGATCGCGACGATCACGTGGCCCGGGATCGTCGCGCCTGTCGTCGGGCCGCCGATCGGCGGCTTCATCACGACCTACGCGTCATGGCGATGGATCTTCCTGTTGAACGTGCCGTTCGGCATCGCCGCGCTCGTCTGTACGTGGCTGATCGTCCGGAACACACGCGCCGACGAGCAGCGGCCGCTCGACTGGGGCGGCTTCGTGCTGGCGGGAGGCGCACTGACCTGCCTGCTGATCGGCACGGAAACCGCGGGCCAACAGGACGCGCAGTTCGCGCGCGCGGGCATGCTCGTCGGCGCGAGCGTGCTGTTCGGCATTGCCGCGTGGCTGCATGCGCGGCGTTGCGACCATCCGTTGCTCGACTTCACGACGCTGAAGGTGCCGACATTCTCGGTCACGGTGATCACCGGCTCGATCACGCGGATCGCGATCAACGCGGTGCCGTATCTGCTGCCGCTGCTGTTCCAGATCGGCTTCGGCCTGTCGCCGTTCCAGTCCGGCCTGCTGCTGCTCGCGAGCGCGCTCGGCAATCTCGGCATGAAGGCGGGGACGTCGTGGATACTCGATCGATTCGGCTTCCGGCGCGTCGCGCTCGTCGACGTCACGATCGCCGGCCTTTTCACGATCGCATGCGGCTGGCTGACCGCTTCGACGCCGCTGACGATCACGCTGCTCGTCGTATTCGTCTACGGACTCACGCGCTCGATGCAGTTCACGACGCTGGCGACGCTCGCCTATGCGGACATCCCCGCGCAACAGACGAGCGCCGCCAGCACGCTGTGGAGCGCCGCGCAGCAGATGACGATCGGGATGGGCATCGCGTTCGGTGCGCTGTCGCTGCGCGTGGCGGCATTGTTGCGCGGCGATGCGACGGGCGTGCACTACGTGCTCGACGATTTTCGCTGGGCGTTCGTCGCCGCCGGCGTGCTCGCGTTGCTGACGCTGCCGGGCTACGCGCGGCTTGCGACTAACGCAGGGGACCGGCTGCGGGCGAGCGCCGCGCGCGGGTAAGCTGGCGTGCGTTCGCGCGTGTAAAAGGCGTCCGGGCGGCCCAGCGGTGAACGCAAGGGTTTCACGAAATACGCGCCGGCATAATCGGCGAAGGCCGCATCGGAGCCGGAGGCGCAGCGAAGCCGCCGCGCTCAGCGATCAGGCCAGCGACCGGAACAGCCAGTAGAGCGCGCCGGCGAGCACGATCGAGGCCGGCAGCGTCAGCACCCACGCCAGCACGAGACTGCGCACCGTGCTCCATTGCAGCCCGGATCCGTTCGCGGCCATCGTGCCGGCCACGCCCGACGACAGCACGTGCGTCGTCGACACCGGCAAGCCGTAGGCATCGGCCGCGCCGATCGTCAGCATCGCGACGAGTTCGGCCGATGCGCCTTGTCCGTATGTCAGATGCTGCTTGCCGATTTTTTCGCCGACGGTCACGACGATCCGCTTCCAGCCGACCATCGTGCCGAGACCCAGCGCGATCGCGACCGCCACCTTCACCCAGGTCGGAATGAACTTCGTCGCATGGTCGAGCTGCTTGCGATAGTTGTCGATCGCGAGCTTGTCGTCGGCGGCGAACGCCGGTTGGCCGGCCTTCTCCAGCAGGCGAATCGCTTCGGATACGAGGTACATCGTGTTGCGCACGTTGTCGACGTCGCCCTGCGGCACGGCCGCCATCGAACCCGAGGTGCCGACCGCGCTCGCGAGCGACGTGGACAGTTGCTGGACGGCGGGAATCACGGCCGGCGTCAGCTCGCGGTGCTGGACGTAACGTTCGACGTCGGCGCGCGGATTCGCGGACGGTGCGACGCCGTTCGCGTACTTCCCGAACGTGGCGGCGGCCTGGTTCGCCACCGCGACGAAGGTCTGCGACTCGGCCGGCGTAACGGCCTTGTTCAGCGCATAGGCGGTCGGCACGGTGCCGATCAGGATCAGCATGATCAGGCCCATGCCCTTCTGGCCGTCGTTCGAACCGTGCGCGAACGACACGCCCGTGCAGGTCAGGATCAGCAGGCAGCGAATCCAGAACGGCGGCGGCTGGTCCTTCGGCGGCTCCTTGTACAGTTCGGGGATCCGCACCGCGGCCTTCAGCACGAGCAGCAACAGCGCCGCGCACAGGAAGCCGACGATCGGCGAGAACAGCAGCGACTTGCCGACGCCGAGCGCCTGGCCCCAGTCGACACCGCTCGTGCCGGACGGCCCGTGCATCAGCTGGTTCATCAGCCCGACGCCGATGATCGAGCCGATCAGCGTATGCGAGCTCGACGACGGCAGTCCGAAATACCACGTCGCGAGATTCCAGACGATCGCGGCAATCAGCAGCGCGAACACCATCGCAAAGCCGGCGCCGCTGCCGACCTGCAGGATCAGTTCGACCGGCAGCAGCTGCAGGATGCCGAACGCGACCGCGCCGCTCGAAATCATCACGCCGAGGAAATTCCACATCCCCGACCAGATCACCGCGACGTTCGGCGTCAGCGAGTGCGTGTAGATCACGGTCGCGACTGCGTTCGCGGTGTCGTGAAAGCCGTTGACGAACTCGAAGCCGAGCGCGATCAGCAGCGCGGCGCCGAGCATCAGGTACGGGAACAGCGAGCCTTCGCGAACCGGCGCGAGATCCGCGAACAGGTGAGTGGCGATATAGACGGCGCCGATCGCGAGCACCAGCAGGAATACGGCATAGCCGAGCTGCCGGGTGCGTTCGGGGGAGCCGGAACGGGCGGTGGACGAAGCGGGCTGATTCATGACGGCATCTCGTAAGGGAACCGCGTCCGATCCTAGCCTCGGCATTCAGTCACTTTGATGACAGCCGCGGCGCGCGACCACGTTCTTTACACGAATGAAAGGTTTCGGTGCGAGAGATTTCGTTGGCAAAACGAAAGAACTGGCATGAGGCGCTTTTCCCGCTTTCGACGCCTTTGCACACGGCGTCCGCGACGTGTCGAACGCAATCCGCCGGTTGTCGCGTTCGAGCTCACCCTGAACGGCGATCGGAGCGGTCGTCGTCCGCGATCGGCATCCAGCCCTCCGGCGTGTGCGCGAACGTCGTGCACGACAGCGGCGCGATGTCGATGCCCGACACGGTCCTCGCATCGGCGCGCAGTACGTTCGCGATCACGGCCCGCACGATCGTCGCGTGCGTGATCGCGACGATGTCGCGCTCATGCGGCAGACGGTTCAACCATGCGCCGGCCCGTCGCATCGCCTCGTCGAACGATTCGCCGCCGTGCGGCGATGCGGACGGATCGCCGATCCATGCGCGAAGCTCGTTCGGGCAATCGCGACCGAGATCCTGCAGCCGCTTGCCGCGCCAGCCTCCATAGTCGACCTCGCGCAGCATCGCGTCGATGTCGGGATGCAGCCCGAGTGCGTCGGCGGTCTGCCGCGCGCAGCGGGCGGGACTGCACAGCACGCGCGCGTCTGCGATGCCTGCGCGCCGCTCGCGGTGCGCGGCCGCTTCGGCCAGGCCGCGCGCATCGAGCGGCTCGTCGTCGGGAAACGTGCCGGTGCGCATCGCGCGGGTCGATGCGTGTGCAATCAGGCGCAGCAGCGCGGGCATGTCGGTGTCGGTCTCCGGATGGCGCGGCGGGCGGGCATGGGCTTCATGGCCCGGACGTTCGCGCGTACAATGCGCCCGATACGAAGCGCGGAAGCCGGTGAGAATCCGGCGCGGTCGCGCCACTGTAACCGCGGATCCCGCATCCCGGAAGTCAGACCTGCCTTCGTTGACCGTCCATTCATTGACCGGGGCGCGATTCCCCTGAGGTGCATCCATGAGCGAAGCAGTCCTGAAGCCGGCCGTCGCGCCGGTGCCCATTCCCGTCCGCGAACTGTTGCCGTGGGCCGTGTTCGTCGGCCTGATCCTGTTGCTCGCGCTTTACTTCGTCGGCGCGGAACAGGGCGCGACCTCGCTCGTGCCCGGCATGTACGTGCACGAGTTCGTGCACGACGGCCGCCATCTGCTCGGCTTTCCCTGCCACTGACGCGGAGTTCACGATGGTTGGAAAGCTGCTCATGCGGGGGATGCTCGCAGGCATCGCCGCGGGTCTCCTCACGTTCGGTTTCGCGAAGATCGTCGGCGAACCGCAAGTCGATCAGGCGATCGCCTTCGAAGAGAAACTCGATGCCGCCCACGGCGATGCGCCGGAACCCGAACTGGTCAGCCGCGACACGCAGGCCGGCATCGGCCTGCTGACGGGCGTCGTCACGTACGGCGCGGCCTTCGGCGGACTGTTCGCGCTGACCTTCGCGTATGCATACGGCCGCGTCGGCCGCATCGCCGCGCGACCGCTCGCCGCGTGGCTCGCGCTCGGCGCGTTCGTCGCGCTCGTGATCGTGCCGAACCTGAAGTACCCGGCCAATCCGCCGTCGATCGGCGACCCGGATACGATCGGCTATCGCACCGGCCTGTTCTTCCTGATGATCGCGATCTCGATCGCGACGATGGTGTTCTCGGTCAGCGTGCGTCGTCATCTGCTCGCGAAACTGGGCCACTGGAACGCGTCGATCGCCGCGGCGCTCGTGTTCGTCGCGATCATCGCGGCCGTGCAGTTCGGCCTGCCGTCGATCGACGAAGTGCCGGCGGCGTTCCCGGCGGTGCTGCTGTGGAAGTTCCGCGTCGCGGCGATCGGCATGCAGGCGATCCTGTGGACGACGATCGGCCTGCTGTTCGGCGCATGGGTCGAGCGCGGCGAACGCAGCGCGGTGCGCGCGGCCTGACGCCGGGCCGCCTCGGCCGACCGCGCGCGCCTATCGCAGCATGCGCGGCGCGTTCCACGTCGATTCGCGCGCCAGCGCGACGAACGCGGCCAGGTAGTCGATCGACGCGTCCGCTTCTCGGATGCCGAGGAAGATCTGCTTCGCGATTCCCTTCCTGCCGAGCTTGACCGGCACGACCGGCATCCGGTCCGCATATTCGTCGGCGAGCCATCTGGGCAGCGCGGCCACGCCGCGCCCGCTCGCGACCATCTGCAGCATGATGTCGGTCGTCTCGATCGACTTGTGCCGCTTCGGCACGATGCCGGCCGGCGTCAGGAACTGGTTGTAGATGTCGAGCCGATCCGTTTCGACCGGATAGGTGATCAGGATTTCGTTGACGAGCTGGTCGGGCGTCACGTAGTCGGCCGTCGCGAACCGGTGCGCGTCCGCGACCACCAGCACCTGCTCGTAGTCGAACACGGGATCGAAGCGCAGCCCCGGCTTGTTCAGCGGATCGGGCGTCACGAGCACGTCGATGTCGTAGCCGAACAGCGCGCCGATGCCGCCGAACTGGAAGCGCTGCTTGACGTCCACGTCGACGTCCGGCCAGCGCGACAGGTACGGCGACACGACCTTCAGCAGCCACTGGTAGCACGGATGGCATTCCATCCCGATGCGCAGCGTGCCGCGCTCGCCCTTCGCATACTGCTTCATCCGCTCCTCGGCCAGCTCGAACTGCGGCAGCAGCCGGTTCGCCAGCTTCAGCAGATATTGCCCGGCCTGCGTGAGTCGCAGCCCGCGCCCCTCGCGATCCCAGATGGCGGTGCCGAGCTGCTGCTCGATCTTCTTCACGGTATGGCTGAGCGCCGACTGCGTCACGCACAGCGCATTGGCGGCCGCGGTCAGCGAGCCCTGGCGCTCGACTTCGCGGATCACGACGAGATGGAATCGCTCCAGCATGGATTTCGCCCGCTTCGCAGATATATGAACAGATTTAATGGATGAATGAAATAATGCCATTTTATTTCATGGGTTGAAATCCCTATCATGGCTGCCGACTCATTCAATTCTTCTGGACGGCAGCTTCATGGTTACGACCCACAATCTCGGCTTCCCGCGCATCGGCGCCCGGCGCGAACTCAAGTTCGGTCTCGAACGCTACTGGAAGGGCGAGTCGTCGCGCGACGAGCTGAAGGCGCTCGGCGCCGAGCTGCGCCGGCGTCACTGGCACGACCAGCGCGACCTGGATCTCGCACCGATCGGCGATTTCGCGTTCTACGACCAGGTGCTCGACATGAGCTTCACGCTCGGCAACCTGCCGAAGCGCGTGCAGGGCTTCCACGGCGACACGCTCGACAACTATTTCCGCGTGGCGCGCGGCCGCTCGGCGCAGTCCGCCGAAGCGCAGTCCGCCGAAGCGCAGGCCGGCTGCTGCGGCGGCGTCGCGGCCGGCGAAATGACGAAGTGGTTCGACACGAACTATCACTACATCGTCCCGGAATTCCATGCCGACACGAACTTCTCGCTCGATCCGTCGCGCCTGCTGCAGCAACTGGCAGAAGCGCAGGCGCAGGGCGTGAACGCGAAGCCCGTGATCATCGGGCCGGTCACCTACCTATGGCTCGGCAAGTCGAAGGACGACTCGGACCGCCTCGCGCTGCTGCCGAAGCTGCTGCCGGTATACGGCGCGCTGCTCGACACGCTGACCGCGCAGGGTGTCGAATGGGTGCAGATCGATGAACCGATCCTCGTCACCGAGCTCGATGCCGAATGGCAGGCGGCATTCAGGACCGCGTACGCCGCGCTCGAGACGCGCCGCATCAAGGTGCTGCTGGCGACGTACTTCGGCCAGCTTCAGGACAATCTGGCGCTTGCCGCGTCGCTGTCGGTCGACGGCCTGCATGTCGACGCGATCAACGCGCGCGACGAGGTCGACGCGCTGGCTCGCGAGCTGCCGGCCGGGCGCGTGCTGTCGGTCGGCGCGATCAACGGCCGGAATATCTGGAAGACCGACCTGGGCGCCGCGCTCGACTGGCTGGAGCCGCTCGCGAATCAGCTCGGCGATCGTCTGTGGCTTGCGCCGTCGTGCTCGCTGCTGCACGTACCGGTCGATCTCGCGAGCGAACAGAAGCTCGACGCGGAGATTCGCTCGTGGCTGGCGTTCGCGCTGCAGAAGCTCGACGAGCTGAAGGTGCTGGCGACCGGGCTGAACGAAGGCCGCGACAAGGCGGCCGACGCGCTCGCCGCGAATGCCGCGGCGATCGCGTCGCGCCGCAGCTCGCCGCGCGTCAACAATCCGGCCGTGAAGGCCGCGCTCGCCGGCATCGATGCGCGGCTCGGCAAGCGCGTGAGCCCGTACCCGCAGCGCGCGCGCAAGCAGTCGGCGCGCCTGAACCTGCCCGCGTTCCCGACGACGACGATCGGCTCGTTCCCGCAGACCGGCGAAATCCGCCACGCACGCAGCCAGTTCAAGGCCGGCGCGCTGGACGAAGCGGGCTACCGCGCCGCGATGCAGGCCGAGATCGAACGCAGCGTGCGCGAGCAGGAAGCGCTGGAGCTCGACGTGCTCGTGCACGGCGAAGCCGAGCGCAACGACATGGTCGAATACTTCGGCGAGCAGCTCGACGGCTACGCGTTCAGCCAGTTCGGCTGGGTGCAGTCGTACGGTTCGCGCTGCGTGAAGCCGCCGATCCTGTTCGGCGACATCAGCCGTCCGAAGGCGATGACGGTCGAGTGGATCACGTACGCGCAGTCGCTGACGAACAAGCCGATGAAGGGCATGCTGACCGGCCCCGTGACGATCCTGAACTGGTCGTTCGTGCGTGACGACCAGCCTCGCTCGGTGTCGTGCTACCAGCTCGCGCTCGCGATTCGCGAAGAAGTGCTCGATCTCGAGAAGGCCGGCGTGCGCGTGATCCAGATCGACGAGGCCGCGCTGCGCGAAGGGCTGCCGCTGCGCCGCGCACAATGGGGCGAATACCTGGAGTGGGCGGTCGAATCGTTCCGCATCACCGCGAACGGCGTGCAGGACGATACGCAGATCCACACGCACATGTGCTATTCGGAGTTCAACGACATCATCGCGTCGATCGCCGACATGGATGCCGACGTGATCACGATCGAGACGTCGCGCTCGGACATGGAGCTGCTCGACGCATTCGACGACTTCAGGTATCCGAACGAAATCGGGCCGGGCGTGTACGACATCCACTCGCCGAACATCCCGACGCAGGATCACATCGTCGGGCTGATGAAGAAGGCGGCCGAACGGATCCCGGCGGAACGTCTGTGGGTGAACCCGGACTGCGGGCTGAAGACGCGCCAGTGGGCGGAGGTGATTCCGGCGCTGACCAACATGGTCGCCGCTGCGAAGACGCTGCGCAGCCAGCTGCAGTAACGCGGGCGCCGCGCGCCTGAACTGCCGCAACGGCAAAGGCGCGCCGCGCCGCACAGGTGCGTGCAATCGGCCGCGGGCGCGCCGCGCCGATTGCGGGAATTCGCTGCGTTACACGCGTTCCGGTCGCGCGATGCCGGCTGCGGCCTCCGGCGACGGCGTCTGCGCAATCACGCGGCGCTCGCGTTCGAGATCGAGCGAGCGCGACAGCAGGGCATACACGGCGCCTGCGACGATCAGCCCGACGAGCCATGCGAGGTCGACGCCGCCGAGCATCCGCGCGAACGGGCCGACGAACACCTCGCGGTTCGCTTCCGCATCGAAGATGTAGAAGAACGGCACCATCGCCGCGAAGCCCACCAGGTACGCGACGATGCCGCGCGGTTGCCATGCGCCGTAGAGCCCGTCGGGCGTGAAGAAATGCGCGATCGCATAGTGGCCGCGTCGCACGAAGAAATAGTCGACGAGGTTGACGGCGGTCCACGGCACGAGGAAGTACAGCATCAGCGTCAGGAACGTCTGCAGCAGCGCGATGCCGTTGCCGCGGATCGCGAACACGCAGGCGAGCACGAACGCGCTGATCGCGACGATCGAGGCAATGCGCGCACGACGCGTCGGCTGGATGGGCACGATCGAGTCGATGCCGGTCAGCACGGTCAGCATCGCGCTGTACGCGTTGAGCGCGATGATCGGCAGGAAGCCGACCAGCGACACGATCGCGATCAGCTTGCCGAGGCCCGGCACCAGCGACGCGCCGACGTCGTTCATCGCGACCAGCGCGTCGGCCGCATGCAGCTTCTGCGCGAGCCATGCGCCGAGTCCGATCATCCACGTGCCCGACAGCGACGCGCCGGCGAAGATCACCGCGATCAGTTTCGCGCGGCTCGTATGCTTCGGCAGGTAGCGCGAGTAGTCGGACACGTAGGGCGCATACGAAATGTTGTAGCTTGCGGCGATCGCGAACTGCGTCGCAAAGCCGATCCAGTTGAAGCCCGGCGCAGCGGCGGGCGCGGCGGCGGCGCTCGCGGGCGCCGCATGGCCGAACGCGAGTGCGAGCGTGACGAGCGCATAGAGCGGCAGCGTCGCGATCAGCGCCCACTTGAAGGTGCGATGCATCAGGTCGTGGCCATAGATCGCGAGCAGCGCGCCGACCGCGACGGCCGCGATCGCGACGAAGCCGCCGTCGATCCCGAATACGTTATGCACGCCGTCGACCATCAGCGACACGTTGACGACGTTGAAGCCGACGAACACGAACAGCGTCGCGAGCAGCGCGACGATCACGCCGCGATAGCCGAACTGTGCGCGCGACTGGATCATCTGCGGCAGGCCCATCTCCGGCCCCTGCGATCCGTGAAATGCCATGAAGATCGTGCCGAACATGATGCCGAGCGCGCCGGCGAGCGTCGTCCAGCCCGCGGACAGCCCCATGCCGGGCCCGACGAAGCCGATCGAGATCGTGAAGAAATGGAAGTTGCCGAGAAACCAGAACGGGCCCTGGCTCGCGAGTTTCGCGTGGCGTTCGTTTTCGGGGATGTAGTCGATCGAGTGATGCTCGATCGCGAGGCCGGCCGATTCGGCGTGGCCGAGACCAAGGGTGTCGGGGCGGTTCATGACGCAATGTCTCCTGGGTCGCGCGCGGTTCGCCGATGCGACCGCGCGCGCCGGCCCGCCGCGATGCTCGCGCGGCAGGCGATGAATGTTTGTGTGGTGACGAAAAGGGCGGCGCGGCGCGCCGCCGGGCGACCGGGCAGGCGCGCTGCCTGCCCGTGGCGCCGCGTGTTACGCGGTGCGTGCGGTGCGCGGCAGCGCGTCGGACGTGTCGCGCGGCGCACCGGCGTCGTCGATGCCGACGCGGCGCGAGATCAGCCACACGCACAGCGACGACAGCAGCGCCGCGCTGGTGTACTGGATCGCGAGCGGCCACCATTGCGGCGCGGTGTTCTGCGCGATGACGGTCGCGACGAGCGGCGTGAGGCCGCCGGCGAGCGCGCCGCACACCTGGTAGGCGATCGAGATCGCCGTGTAGCGGATGCGCGCGACGAAGATGCCGCTGACGAAGCCCGCGACGACCGAGTAGTAGCCCGATTCCGCGAGCGTCGCGAGGCCGACGCCGACCGTGATCGACAGCGGCGTGCCCATGTGCACGAGCGGCAGCATCACGAACGGAACGATCGCGGCCCACGCGCCGGTGATCAGCAGCACGCGCGTCGTGCCGAAGCGCTGCGCGAAGAACGCGGCCGCGAGCTGCACGACGAACTGCAGCACGGCGACGATCGTCATGCACTGCAGCACCATCGACCGGTCGAGCGACAGGAACTGCGTCGCGTAGCTGATCATGAAGATGTTGCTGAAATACACGCCGGCGATCCCGTACACGTTCGCGCCGATCGCGAGCAGCAGCAGCGGCCAGTACTTCAGCGCCTCGCGCACCGGGTTGCGTGCGGTGTCGCCGCGCGCACGCACTTCCTCGAACTCGGGCGATTCCGACACGCTGGCACGGATCACGAAGCCGACCGCCAGCAGCACCGCGCTCGCGAGGAACGGCAGGCGCCAGCCCCAGCTCATCAGGTCTTCCTTCGGCAGCGTGCTGATCGCGCCGAACGCGAGCATCGACAGGATCAGGCCGCTAGCGCTGCCGAGCTGTGCGAACGACGCGAAGAAGGTGCGCTTGCCTTCGGGCGCATGCTCGCCCGCCAGCAGCACCGCGCCGCCCCATTCGCCGCCGACCGCGATGCCTTGCAGCACGCGCATCAGCACCAGCAGGATCGGCGCGATCACGCCGGCCTGCGCGTGGGTCGGCAGCAGGCCGATCGCGACCGTCGACACGGCCATCAGCATCAGCGTCGCGAGCAGCGAGCGCTTGCGGCCGAAGCGGTCGCCGAGATAGCCGAACATCACGCCGCCGAGCGGCCGCGCGAAGAAGCCGACCGCGAACGAGCCGAACGACGCGAGCAGGCTGATGAAGCGGTTTTCGCCGGGAAAGAACAGCGGCCCGAACACGATGGCGGCGGCGGTCGCGTAGCTATAGAAGTCGTACCACTCGATCGTGGTGCCGACGAACGACGCGAGCGCCGCGCGCTTCGGTTGCTTGACGGAAGTCCCCATCTTGCGTGTGCTCCTCTGGAATCCTCTGATTTGGAATGGGTGGCGGCGCCGGGCTCAGTCGCGGTACGCGACGCCCGGCAGCACGCACAGCAGCTCGTACGCGAGGTTTGCGCCGAGCAGCGCGGTGGTGCCGAACGGGTCGTACGGCGGCGCGACTTCGACGAGGTCGCAGCCGACGATGTTCAACCCCTTCGCGCCGCGGATGATCTCGAGCGCCTGCGGCACCGTGAGGCCGGCGATTTCCGGCGTGCCGGTGCCCGGCGCGTAGGCCGGGTCGATGCCGTCGATGTCGAAGCTGATGTAGACCGGCGTGTCGCCGACGCGGGCGCGCACTTCCTCCATCAGCGGCGCGAGCGACTGGTTCCAGCATTCCTCGGCCTGCACGACGCGGAAGCCCTGCTCGCGGCACCAGTCGAAATCCTCGGCCGCGTAGCCGGTGCCGCGCAGGCCGATCTGCGTGACCTTGTCGCCGTGCAGCAGGCCTTCCTCGACCGCGCGGCGGAACGGCGTGCCGTGCGCGATCTTTTCGCCCATCATCGTGTCGTTGACGTCGGCGTGTGCATCGACGTGGATCAATGCGACCTTGCCGTGCTTGCGGTGGATCGCGCGCAGGATCGGCAGCGCGATCGTGTGGTCGCCGCCGAGCGTGATCGGCTTGCAGTCGTGCTTCAGGATCGCGTCGTACGCGTCCTCGATGCGCGCGATGGAATCGTGCAGGTTGTACGGGTTGATCGCGACGTCGCCGATGTCGGCGACCTGCAGCGAGTCGAACGGCGCGGCGCGCGTGGCCATGTTGTACGGGCGCAGCAGCACGGACTCGGTGCGGATCTGGCGCGGACCGAAGCGCGCGCCGGTGCGGTTCGAGGTGCCGAGGTCGAACGGCACGCCGACGAAGCACGCGTCGAGGCCTTCGGCGCTCGGCACGTGCGGCAGGCGCATCATCGTGGCGATGCCGCCGCAGCGCGGCATTTCGTTGCCGCCGAGCGGCTGGAAGCGGGGGGTGTCGTTCATGGGGTGTCTCTTCCGATGTGGGGTTGCCGTATCATTCGACGCGGCGTGGCGCACAGTTTTACGCGCTCCGGCTGCAAAGAAGAATGCGAAGATATCGACGTAAACATCGATTTCCATCGATGTATGCAAGGGGAATAGCGTGCTGGGGAATCTGTCGACCCTCGATCTGCGGTTGATCCGCGTGTTTCTCGCGGTCACCGACGCGGGCGGCGTGTCGGCCGCGCAGGCCGTGCTGAACGTCGGCCAGTCGACGATCAGCGCGCAGCTGTCGTCGCTCGAGACGCGGCTCGGCTACCGGCTCTGCGAGCGCGGCCGCAGCGGCTTCCGGCTCACGCCGAAGGGCGAGCGGTTCCATGCGATGAGCCGCAAGCTGCTCGCCGCGCTCGACGAATTCGGGATGGCCGCGCGGCACATGGACCGCCAGCTCGTCGGCACGCTGCATATCGGGCTGATCGGGCACACGCCGGTCAGCCAGAACGCGCGGATCGCCGAGGCGATCGCCGCGTTCCGCACGCGCGACGAGGCGGTGCGCTTCTCGATCTCGGTGCGCGCGCCCGGCGATCTCGAGGAAAAGCTGCTGAGCGACGAGATCCAGATTGCGGTCGGCTATTTCTGGCATCGCGTGCCGTCGCTGCATTACACGCCGCTCTTCATCGAGCGGCAGGTCGCGTATTGCGGCCGCGGCCATCCGCTGTTCGAGCGCGCCGGCGCGCTGACGCCGGCCGACGTGGCCGGCTTCGAATGGGCGTGGCGCTCGTATCCGCTGCCGGAGGCGCAGATGTCGACCACGCCCGACCGCGTGACCGCGACCGCCGACAACATGGAGGCCGTCGCGCTGCTGATCCTGTCCGGTCACCACCTCGGCTACCTGCCGCAGCACTTCGCGGCGCCGTACGTCGCGCAGGGGCTGCTCGCGCCGCTCAATCCCGAGCGGCTGCACTACGACGTGACGTTCCACATGGTCGTCGCGCGCAACGGGCGCGGCAATCCGCTCGTCGAGGCGTTCCTCGAGGATCTCGAACACGCGCACCAGGCGCCCGACGCCGTCTAGGGCCGACAGCGTCAGCAACTGTCACACGGCGGGGAGCGGCGTCACGCATCGACCGCCAACGATGTGACGCGCGGGCGCGACAGCCCGTGGGCCGCCGGCTCGGGCGCGGGCCGCTTCACGGCACCGGCAGGCCCGCATCGTGCTTGATCTCGCGCAGCGACAGCGCCGACTCGATCGACGTCACGCCCGGCAGCATCCGCAGCGAATCGCGCAGGAACGTGCCGTAGTCGTCGAGGTCGCGCGCGACGACCTGCAGCAGATAGTCGGCGGTGCCGGCCACGTTGTGGCACGACAGGATCCGCTCGATGCCGAGCACCTCGCGCTCGAAGCGGTCGGCGACCTTGCGGTCGTGCGTCGCGAACCGCACCAGCACGAACGCGACGACGCCAAAACCGAGCGCCTGGCGCGACAGCTGCGCGCGGTAGCGCTCGATGTAGCCGTCGTTCTCGAGGCGCTTCAGGCGCCGCGCGCACGGCGTTTCGGACAGGCCGACGCTGTCGGCGAGGCGCGCGATCGGCAGGCGGCCGTCGCGCTGCACGGCGGCAAGGATCGCGCGGTCGGTTTTGTCGAGCTCGGTCATGTTGGCGGATTCCATGTTTTGATGGCGTGATTGTGGAGGATTCCGCTATCGATCGCCAGTTTTGGGTCGAAGATAGCCAATAATCCCTCGTTCGTCAGCGGCAAACTATCGTCGTTGACGGACGGGGGCAAGCCATGATTTCCACGCATTTGCTGTTGATTTATCTCGCCGCGCTGGCGGCCATCTATGCGGTGCCGGGGCCCGACATGGCGCTCGTGCTGCAGACCAGCATCGGGCGCGGCGTGCGGCCCGGGATCGCCGCGGCGGCCGGGTTGTCGCTGTCGCGCAGCGCGCACGTGACGCTGTCCGCGTGCGGCGTCGCGGCGCTGATCCGCAGCGCGCCGTGGCTGTACGAAGTGATCCGCTACGGCGGCGCGCTCTATCTCGGCTACGTCGCGATCCAGGTGTTCCGCTCGCCGGTGTTCGACGTCGGCGGCGGCGAAGCGGCGGCCGGCGCCTTGCGACAGTCGTTCGTGAAGGGGCTGCTGACCAACCTGCTGAATCCGAAGGCGCTGCTGTTCTGCTCGGTGCTGCTGCCGCAATTCGTGCGGCCGGAGGCCGGGCCGGTCGTCTGGCAGATGTTCGCGCTCGGCGCGCTGCTGGTCGCGGCCGGCGTCTGCTTCGATCTCGCCTGCGTGTTCGGCGCGTCGCGGATCGCGTCGTGGATGCGCGCGCATCCGCTCGCGCAGACCGTGCAGCGCTGGACCTTCTCGGCGGCGCTGATCGGCTTCGCGCTGCGCTTGTCGATGGACTGAGCGCCACGGCAGCGCAGTGCCCGTTGCGCGCGAGACGGCTTTCCGGGCCGGCCTCGCGGCCCTCCCGCCGCACAACGGTGTGCGCGCAAATCATCTGACTGTTCTAAACTTCCTGTGTCTTCGCGCTGCGTCGAACCCGACTGACCGAACGGAACCGTCTTCCGCCGGCCCTGTCCGAATTCCTGGCTGTTCCGTGCAACGCGGTACCAAGGAGGGTCTGAACATGGCAAGGCATCTTCACGCCGACCGTGAACCCCGCATCGTCGCCGACTCCAAGTGTCTCGGCCCGTGCGATCCGGCAGAACGCATCCACGTCACGATCATGTTGCGGCGGCAGGAAGAAGGGCAACTCGACACACTGACTCACCAGCTCGCCACCGGCGACGCGCAAGCCAGGCCGCTGTCGCGCGAGGCGTTCGCGCAGCGGTTCTCCGCCAATCCCGACGACATCCGCAAGACCGAGGACTTCGCGCACCGTCATCAGCTGACGGTCGATCGCGTCGATCCGGTCGAAAGCGTCGTCGTGCTGTCCGGCACGATCAAGCAGTTCGAAGCCGCGTTCGGCGTCACGCTCGAGCGTTTCGAGCATCATGCGATCGGCCAGTATCGCGGCCGCTCGGGCCCGATCGCGCTGCCCGACGAGCTCGGCGACGCCGTCACGGCCGTGCTCGGCCTCGACAGCCGCCCGCAGGCGCGGCCGCACTTCCGGATGCGTCCGCCGTTCACCCCCGCGCGCGGCGCGGCGGCCGGCGTCACGTTCACGCCGCCGCAGCTGGCGTCGCTGTACGGCTTTCCCGCCGGCGACGGCGCCGGGCAATGCATCGCGATCATCGAGCTGGGTGGCGGCTATCGCGCGGCCGACATCGCGCAGTATTTCCGCGGGCTCGGGATCACCACGCCGCCGACGCTCGTCGACGTGAACGTCGGCACCGGCCGCAATGCGCCGACCGGCGAGCCGAACGGCCCGGACGGCGAGGTCGCGCTCGACATCGAGATCGCCGGCGCGATCGCGCCGGCCGCGAAGATCGCGGTCTACTTCGCGCCGAACAGCGACGCGGGCTTCATCCAGGCCGTCAACGCGGCCGTCACCGACACGACCAACAAGCCGTCGGTGATCTCGATCAGCTGGGGCGGCCCGGAAGCGATCTGGCAGGCGCAGTCGGCGCAGGCATTCAACCGCGTGCTGCAGGCGGCCGCCGCGCAGGGGATCACGGTGTGTGCGGCGTCCGGCGACAGCGGTTCGGGCGACGGCCTGCAGGACGGCGCCGATCATGTCGACTTCCCCGCATCGAGCCCGTACGTGCTCGGATGCGGCGGCACGCAGCTCGACGCGCTGCCCGGCCAGGGCATCCGCAGCGAGGTCGCGTGGAACGACGAGGCGTCGGGCGGCGGCGCGGGCGGCGGCGGCGTCAGCACGATGTTCGACGTGCCGGCATGGCAGCAGGGGCTCGCCGTGACGCGCGCCGACGGCAGCAGCGCGCCGCTCGCGAAACGCGGCGTGCCGGACGTCGCCGGCGATGCGTCGCCGCAAACCGGCTATGAAGTCTCGATCGCGGGCACGACCGCCGTGATGGGCGGCACGAGCGCGGTCGCGCCGCTGTGGGCCGCGCTGATCGCGCGGATCAACGCGGCGGCCGGCGCATCGGCCGGCTGGATCAATCCGACGCTGTACAAGAATCCGGGCGCGCTGCGCGACATCACGAAAGGATCGAACGGCACCTATGCGGCCGCCGCGGGGTGGGACGCCTGCACGGGGCTCGGCAGCCCCGACGGCGCGAAGCTCGCCGCGATCCTCGCGCGCAAGCCGTCGAGCTGACGGCCGCGATACACGCCTTTTCGTTCGACGCGGGGGCCCCCGCGTCTTTTCTTACCTCCAGGAGCAGCACGATGGGCATCGATTCCGCATCCTCCGGCGGCGTGTATCCGCTGCATCACGGCGACCACAATTCGCACGGCGTGCCGCCGAGCGTCAATCCGGTCGCGCTGAGCCACGGGCGCGACCAGCCGTTCTTCGATCCGGTTGCATACGGCAACGGCCCCGACGATTCGGTGACCGACACGACCGAGGCGGCCGCGATCACGCATCACACGATCCTGATCGACGGCAAGCGCATCGCCTATACGGCGACGGCCGGCCATCTCGTGACGGTCGACCCGAGCAGTTCGCAGCCGGCCGCAAAGCTGTTCTATGTCGCGTTTACGGCCGACGGCGCGAAGGAGGAAACGCGTCCCGTCACGTTCTTCTACAACGGCGGCCCCGGCTCGTCGTCGGTGTTCGTGCTGCTCGGCTCGTTCGCGCCGAAGCGGATCCGGACGTCGATGCCGGGCTTCACGCCGCCCGCGCCGTACCAGATGGAAGACAACCCGGACAGCATGATCGACCACAGCGACCTGGTGTTCATCAACCCGGTCGGCACCGGCTATTCGGCGGCGATCGCGCCGAACAAGAACCGCAATTTCTGGGGCGTCGACCAGGATGCGGATTCGCTGAAGCAGTTCATCAAGCGCTACCTGACGAAGAACAATCGCTGGAATTCGCCGAAATACCTGTTCGGCGAGTCGTACGGCACTGCGCGCAGCTGCGTGCTCGCGTACAAGCTGCACGAGGACGGCGTCGACCTGAACGGCGTCACGCTGCAGTCGTCGATCCTCGACTACCGCCAGGCCGGCAACCCGGTCGGCGCGCTGCCGACCGCGGCCGCCGACGCGTGGTATCACAAGCGGCTCGGCGTATCGCCGACGCCGACCGATCTCGGTGCGTTCGTCGAGGAAGTCGCGCAGTTCGCGCGCACCGACTACCTGAACGCGCTGCGCAAGTTTCCGCAGGCCGACCAGGCGGTCGTGCAGAAGCTGTCCGAATACACGGGCATCGACACGGCGACGCTGCAGTCGTGGAGCCTCGACATCGCCGGTTACGACGCGCGCGGCAATTCGGTGTTCCTGACGACGCTGCTGCGTTCGCAGGGGCTCGCGCTCGGCTCGTACGACGGTCGCGTGACGGCGATCTCGACCGGCATCGCTGGCAAGATCGATCCGAACTCGGGCGGCAACGACCCGACGATGACGGCCGTGACGGGCGTCTACACGGCGATGTGGAACAACTACCTGAACGAGCAGCTGAAGTTCACGTCGAATTCCGCGTTCACGGACCTGAACGACCAGGCATTCCAGAACTGGGATTTCAGCCACATCGACCCGACCGGCGCGCAGCAGGGCGTCGACGCGAAGGGGAACGTGATCCTCTATACGGCCGGCGACCTCGCCGCGGTGATGGCGCTCAACGTCGACCTGAAGGTGCTGTCGGCGAACGGCCTCTACGATTTCGTCACGCCGTTCTACCAGACCGTGATCGACCTGCAGCAGATGCCGCTCGAGGATCAGAAGGTGCGGCAGAACCTGTCTGCGCGGTTCTATCCGTCGGGGCACATGGTGTATCTCGACGGCGGCTCGCGTACCGCGCTGAAGCGCGACCTCGCGGCGATGTACGACGCGACGGTCGGCGATACGGGCGCGCGGATGCGGATTCGCGCGCTGCAGGCGAAGAAGGCGGGCGGGCACGCGTAGCGCCGCGCCGGTTGTCCGGCCGCGTGCGCAAGCGGTGCCGCGCGCGGCCGGTTGTCGGTATCGACCGGCCCCCGCGCGTCAGCCGCAGTGGCCGGCGTTCGAGGCGAAGCCGAGGCCCGGCCAGTCGAACGGCGTGTACGGCAGCGCGCGCTTGTGGCGCGAGCCGTCGAAGAAGCGCAGCACAGTTTCGTAGACGTGGTCGCTGACGGGCTTGCCTTCGAGGAAGTCGTCGATCTCGTCGTAGCTGACGCCGTACGCGTGCTCGTCGGGGCGCAGCGGGCGCAGCTCCTCGAGATCGGCGGTCGGCACCTTCATCACGAGCGCCTCGTCGCCGCCGAGCGCGCGCGCGACCGCGCGCACGCGGCGCTTGTTCAGGCCCGCGAGCGGCAGCACGTCCGCGCCGCCGTCGCCGAATTTCGTGAAGAAACCCATCAGCGATTCGGCCGCGTGGTCGGTGCCGATCACGATGCCGCGCGTGGCGCCGGCCACCGCGTACTGCGCGATCATGCGCTCGCGCGCCTTGATGTTGCCGTGCACGAAGTCCTGCTGCGCCGGCGTCTCGAACGCGTGGCCGGCGGCCGCGAGCGACGCGAGCATCGCATCGGCGGCCGGCTTCACGTCGACCGTCAGGATTTCGTCCGCGCGCACGAAGGCGAGCGCGCGCTGCGCGTCGGCTTCGTCGTTCTGCACGCCGTTGGGCAGGCGCATCGCGATGAAGCGCGCGTCGTAGTCCTCGGCGCGCAGGCGCTCGACGGCGAGCTGCGCGAGCCGGCCGGCCGTCGACGAATCGACGCCGCCGCTGATGCCGAGCACGTAGGTCCGCAGGCCGGTCGAGCGCAGGTACTGCGCGAGGAAGTCGACGCGGCGGGCGATCTCGGCGTCGGCGTCGAAATGCGGGGCAACGTTCAGTTCGGCAATGATTGCGCGTTGGCGGCTGGCGTAATCGGCGGCTGTCATGGGAAGGGTTCCGGAACGAAATGCAAGGCGCTCATCATAAGCGCAATCGCGGCGCGGTGCCGCGCCGCGCCGGCGTTGCGGCGGGCGTGCGTTGCATCGGCGACACGCGATACGCGCGTCGCGCCGCCGTCAGCGCCGTGCGAGCACGACGCCGACCAGCGCGAGCGCGAATCCGGCGAGCTGGATCGCCGCGAGCGTTTCGCCGAACAGCAGATAGCCCTGCAGCGCGGCCAGCGGCGGCGCGAGGAACAGCAGCGCAGTCGCGCGCGCCGCGTTACCGCGCCGCAGCATCCACATCAGCATCGTAACCGCGCCGCCGGACAGGAACACGACGCCCCACACGAGCGACACCCACAGCGCCGGCGCGTCGATCCAGCGCGTTTCATGCAGCAGCACGACGAACACGGCCGCGACGAGCGCCGCGCCGAAGTTCTGCACGGCGACCGCCGTGCGCAGGTCGCTTTGCGCGAGCCTGCCTTTCTGGTACAGCGAGCCCGCGGTGATCGAGCCGACCGCCAGCACGGACACTGTGACGACCAGCCACGCCGGTGCGGCGCCCGGCGGCGGCGCGACACCGCCCGTGACTTTCGGTGCGAGCACGAGCGCGACGCCGGCGAGGCCGAGCGCCATGCCGATCCAGCCGCGTGCGGGCAGGCGCTCGTTGAACAGCGGCACCGCGAGCACGGCCGTGGCGAGCGGCTGCAACGCGCCCAGCAGCGCCATCACGCCCGCGTTCAGCCCCTGCGCGACGGCCCAGTAGCTCGCGCCGAGGTAGACGCCTTGCAGCAGCGCGCCCGCGATCAGGTGACGCGGCCATTCGCGGCGGGCCGGCCACGGCGCGCGCGCGGCGAGCGCAACCGCCGCGAACAGCGCGGCGGTGCCCGCGAAACGCGCGAGCAGGAACAGGTTGGGATCGGCGTAGGGCTTGATGGCCCGGGCGACGATGAAGCCGGTGGACCACAGCGCGACGAACAGCGCGGCGACGATCGAGGTAAGCATGCGGAGCAGGCCGCGGCGCGGCCGACAAATTCATCAAGTCGGCCAGTATCGGGCGAATCGGCGCGCGCGTCTTGTCGAATCCTGCACTCGTCGGGCGCCGTGCGCGAAAGCGGACGGCCGGGACGTCTTGCACGAACGGCCGCCGCCGTGCTGTGACCGGCGGCGCGGGCCGAGCGGCGCGACGGCGCGATCAGTCGTCGAGCGAGAACGTGTCGAGCGGCTGGTTGGCGCGCGCATCGGTCGCGAAGCGCGCGGCGAGCTGCTCGTACAGGCGGCGCGCCTCGTCGAGCGTGAGGTCGATCCAGTACGGATCGCCGGCCGCGTCGTTGAGCCGGTCGGGCGAGAACTGGATTTCGAGCACACTGCCTTTGCGATACATTGCGCAAGCCCCCTGCATGGTCTGTCGTTTGGCGAAGCGCAGAGTGTAGCAACCGGCGCCGCGCCGATTCGCACGCGTCAGGCAATACAGAATTTCGCTTTTGGCCGCCCCGGCTGCCGGGCGGCGCGGACGCATGACGTGCCGTCGCATGACGCGCCGTCGTCAAATCGCCGTCAAACGTCCGTAATACAATGGGCGGCTTTCCCATTACCTGCCGCCTCGGGCGCATCACACGATGCTCGCGGAACAACGTCACCAATACATCCTGTCGGAACTCGGGCGATCGGGCGCGCTGTCGGTCGCGGAACTCGTGCGTTCGCTCGACGTATCGCGCGAGACGGTGCGGCGCGACCTGAACGCGCTGGCCGCGCGCGGCCTGCTCGTGATGACGCACGGCGGCGCGCTGGCCGCCGACCGGCGCGAGCCGAGCCTGTCCGAACGCGAGGCGGCGAACGCCGATGCGAAGCGCCTGATCGGGCGCCGCGCGGCCGAATTCGTGCCCGACGACGCATCGGTGCTGATCGACTCGGGCAGCACGCCGCACGCGGTCGCGCTGGCGCTGGCCGACCGGCACCGGCTGTCGATCTACACGAACGACTGGCGCACCGCGTTCGTGCTCGCGCGGCGCAACGGCAACCGCGTGACGCTGCTCGGCGGCGAGCTGTCCGACGACGAGGACGCGACCTTCGGGCTCGACACGATCCAGCAGCTCGCGCAGTACCACGTCGATTTCGCGTTCGTCGGCGCGGGCGGCATCACGGCCGACGGCGAATGCACCGACTACTCGCGGCTGGCGGCCGAGGTGCGCAGCCGGATGATCGCGGCGGCCGGCACGGCGATCATCGTCGCCGATCACTCGAAGTTCGGCCGCGTGACGCCGGTGCGGATCAACGGCACCTCGGCCGCGCGCTATCTCGTCACCGAACGCGCGCCGGACAAGGCCGTGCGCCGTGCGCTGACCGCGCGCGGCATCGAGCTGCTGCTGTGCGACTGACGCACGCCTGACACACAAGATTCATCGCACCGTCATCCGGACGGCAACACCGTTGCGGACACTCGGGCATGTTCTCGTCGAATTTCGCGCGCCTCGCCGGCCCGGCCGGTGAGAGCCGCGCGCAGGCCGGGCCGCGATCCGCGCGATTCCGCGATTCCGCCGCCGTCGAGAACCTTCCCGATTCGTCCATTCGACCGGCCCCGAGCCTGGGAGCAACGATGTCCGTCAGCGTGCGCAGCTATCTGTCCCCCACCCTGGTCCTGCTGGCCTTCGACTGGCCCGACGCGGCGTCGCGCACCGACTTCCTCGGTTTCGCGATCCGGCGCACGCCCGGCTTCTGGTCGGCCGACGGCAGGACGCGCGCGCCGTACAACTGGCTGCCGAACCGCCTGACCTTCGACGGTCCGGCCGCCGATACGCAGGGCGACGCGCCGACCGACCAGGCGCCGATCCAGAAATTCATGTGGTGGGACGCGCGCATCGATCCGCAGGACCGCGGCGCCGCGTTCCGTTACGACGTCTATCCGGTCGTCGGCACGCCGGCGAACCTGCAGGTGCTCGACGCGCAGGCCGGCGAGTGTCGCGTCGTGCTGCCCGCGCACGTGGAGGACGGCATCGGCACGTGGTTCAACCGCGCGGTGGTCAGCTCGCAGGCGTTCGCGAAGCAGGTCGCGGCGCTCGGCCTCGCACCGGGCGAAGCGCCGAGCGACGCGCAGGCGCTGAAGCTGCGCACCTGGCTCGCGAACGACATGGAGCAGGTGTTCGCCGAGATGCTCGATCCTGCGTCGCGCGCGGCGTCGGCCGTCTATCACCTGATCGACACGCTGTGGGCGCTGCCCGCCTTCGAAGCGTTCGGGCGGGCGCACGGCGAAGCGTCGCTCGCGATCGTCTACGACGCGCACGTGACCGCCCGCAAGGGCAAGCCGCCGCTGCCGTCGCCGAACCAGCCGGCCGTCGACGCGCTGCAGGGCCTCGCGACGCTCGCGCCGCGCGACAGGACGCACATCATGCACGACAAGTTCATCGTGACGAACACGGGCGCGGGCGTCGCGCCCGCGCGCGTGCTGACCGGCTCCGCGAATTTCACGACCGAAGGGCTGACCGAGCAGGCCAACGTGCTGCACGCGTTCGACTCGCCCGCGCTCGCCGCGCTGTACAACGAGCGCGCGCGGGCGCTGGCCGCGAATCCGTCGATCGCGGAGACCGCGCGCCTGTCGTCGGGCTGGTCGGCGCCGCTGACGGTCGGCAGCGCGCAGGTGCGCGTCGCGTTTTCTCCGGAGCCGGCGGGGCAGCGCACCGAGATCGACACGATCGTCGCCGCGATCGCGGCCGCGCGGCATTCGGTGTCGTTCTGCCTGTTCATGCCGACCGACGCGGCGCTGCGCGACGCATGCTTCGCGGCCGGCGACCGCGGGCTGATGATGTTCGGGCTCGTGAACCGGATCAACGCCGGCAGCGCGACGAAGGCCGATACCGCGCAGCGGGCCGGGCAGTCGCTCGACGCGGCGACGCTCGCGAACCTGGAGCTGTACCATCGCCGGCGCGACCATCGCGACGTGATCGACGCCGCGTATTTCTCGCCGGCGACGGTGCCGCAGGGTTTCGAACCGGAACTGCGGCTGTTCCCGGGCGAACCGGCGCCGGCCTATCCGCCCGTCGTGATCCACCACAAGTTCATCGTGATCGATGCGGAAGGCGCGAATCCGGTCGTCTATACGGGTTCGGCGAACATGAGCCGCAATTCCGAGCAGTACAACGACGAGAACCTGCTCGAGATACGCGACGCGCGGATCGCCGGCACCTATCTCGCGGAATTCCTGCGGCTCTACGAGCACTACCGGGCGCGGGCGCTCGCGATCGAGGCGAAGCAGGGCGGCACGGGCGCGCATGCGCGGCTCGCGCTCGCGCCCGATTCGAGCTGGGCGAAGAAGTACTACGTGGCGGGCAGCCCCGAGGAGAAGGCGCGGATCGCGCTGGCGTCGAGCGCGCCGACGAACTGACGGACCGATGCACGCGCGCGGCTGCGACGCAGCCGGCGCGCGACACCGCGCGATATCGCGTTATGCGGCGACGTAGCGCAGCACGGAGTCGGCGATCGTCTCGCGATGCCGCGCGCGCAGGCGCGGCGCCGACGGGTCGCGGCCGAACGCGGCGCCGAACGTGTAGCGGTTCGACACGCGATGGAAGCAGAAGGAACTGATCAGCAGGTGCAGGTCGAATGCGTCGATGTCCTGGCGGAACACGCCGCTCGCCGCGCCGCGCTCGAGCAGTTCCTCGAGCGTCTTGATGATGCTGACGTTGCGGTTCTTGAACGACTTCAGCTGTTCGAGATACTTCGCGCCGTGGATGTTCTCGATCGACACGAGGCGGACGAAGTCGCGATGCTTGTCGTGATAGTCGAACGTGAATTCGACGAGCCGGCGCATCCCTTCGCGCGGCTCCATGTCGCCGACGTGCAGTTCCTGCTCGAGTTCGCGGATGTCGCCGTAGACCTTCTCCAGCACGGCCTCGTACAGGCCTTCCTTGCTTTCGAAGTAGTAGTAGAGCATGCGCTTCGTCGTGTTGGTGCGCTCGGCGATCGCATCGACGCGCGCGCCGGCGAGGCCCATCGCGGAGAATTCCTGCGTGGCGACGTCGAGGATGTTGCGCTTGGTTTGCTCGGGATCGTATTTGCGCCGCGCATCGGACGGAAGCGCGCGGGGGGCGGACGTGGCGGCCTTGCTTCCTGCTTTCATGTGACGTTGTTGTGGCTTAGCGGCGGCTTGGAACGGGCATTCTAGCATGCGGAAAACCGGCGTCCCGCCGACCCTCCGCTCTAATCCCGGCGCGGTTTTCGCCGCCGCGACGCGCTCAGCGGCGGCACGACGCGAGCGCGTCGCGGGCCTGGTACGCGGTATACGTGAGCTGCGCGGCGGCCAGCCCCGCGAGCCCGAAGGTGCGCGTGAGCCCGAACGCGCCGAAGCCGTCCGGCACCGGCCGGCCTTCGGCCAGCGCGGCGGCGAGCGTCTCGCCGGCCACCGTGGTCGGCGCCATCCCGTGACCGCCGAACGCGATCGCGTGCCACACGCCGTCCGCGTCGCGGCCGATCTGCGGCATCTTGTGCCGTGCGTAGCTCATCAGGCCGCCCCATGCGTATTCGACCTTCACGTCCGCGAGCTGCGGATAGACGCGCAGCAGGTCGCGCCGCAGCAGGCGCGCGATCGCGTCGGGGCCGCGGTCGAGCACCGAGATCCGGCCGCCCCACAGGATGCGCGTGTCCTTCAGCGGACGGTAGTAGTCGAACGCGAAGCGCGTGTCGTAGATCGCGTAAGGCGCGTCGATCGCCGCCTTCAGGCGGTCGCCAAGCGGCTCGGTCGCGATCACGTAAGTGGCGATCGGCAGCACCGCGCGCTCGATGCGCGGCGACACGCCGCGCGCGTAGCCGCCGCCCGCGAACACGACGTCCTTCGCGCGCACCGCGCCCTGCGCCGTGCGCACGACGTAGCCGGCGCCTTCGCGCGCGATGCCGAGCGCAGCCGAGCGTTCGTAGATGCGCGCACCGCCGCGCGCCGCGGCCGCCGCGACGCCGAGCACGTACTTGAGCGGATGGAAGTGGAATGCGTTCGGCTCGAACAGGCCGCCGTAGTAGCGCGTGCTTTTCAGCCGCGCGCGCAGCGCGTCGGTCGCGACCGGTTCCCAGTCGACGTCGAATTCGCGCTTCATCAGCGAACGCACGCTGTCGAGCCGCGACGGATCGTCGAACCAGTTCGCGAGCATCACGCCCTCGTCGACGATGTCGCAGTCGATGCCGTAGCGCGCGATCCGCGCGCGGATCAGGTCGACCGCGTCGATCGTCAGGCGGTACAGGCGGCGCGCTTCGTCGCGGCCGAGCGTGCGCAGCAGGTCGGCGTTGTCGAGGCTGTAGCCGCCGAACACGAAGCCGCCGTTGCGGCCCGACGCACCGAAGCCGACCCGCTCGCCGTCGAGCACGATCACGTCGCGCACGCCGCGCTCGACGAGACCGAGCGCCGTGCACAGGCCGGCGAGGCCGCCGCCGACGATGCAGACCTGGGTGTCGAGGGTGCCGCTCAGTTGCGGATAGGGCTGGCGGCTAACGGTGGCTTCGTAGAAGTTCTGCATGCGATTCGATGACTCGTAACGGCGGAAAAACAGGCGGCGCGCGTCGATCTTGCCTGAATGCGCGCGCCGCGTCGAATGGTTGTCGGGCCGCCGCGCCGGGCGGCCTCCCGGGTGGTCAGATGCCCGGCGTCGGGTTCGCCGCGCGCGCGACGCCGGACGGGTAGCTGGCGGTGCTATCGGTCGCGGGCTCGGGTACGGCGTTGCGCTCGATCCACGGCGCGATCTCCATGTCCTCGTAGCGAACGAGGCGGCATTTGCGCACCAGCGCGTAGCCGAGCCAGATCACGAGGAAGAACGGCAGGCCGATGTAGGTCGCCGCGATGCCGGCCCAGTCGATCCGGTCGGCGAGGAAGGCCTGATAGTCCTGGCCCAGCGCGACGATCGCGCACAGCACGAACGCGAAGATCGGGCCGAACGGGAACCCCTTCGCGCGGTACGGCAGCTGGTCGAGGCGATAGCCCTGCTTCAGCAGGCCCTTGCGGAACCGGTAATGGCTGACCGCGATGCCGAGCCACGTGACGAAGCCGGCCATCCCCGACGTGTTCAGCAGCCACAGGTAGACGGTCTTGTTGCCGTACAGCGACGTGAGGAAGCACAGCGCGCCGACCGCGGTCGTCGCATACAGCGCATTGCGCGGCACGCCGCCCGGCGACAGCTTCGCGAACAGCTTCGGCGCGCGGCCTTCGACGGCGAGGTTGTACAGCATCCGCGTCGACGCATACATGCCCGAGTTGCCGGCCGACAGCACGGCCGTCAGGATCACCGCGTTCATCACGCCGGCCGCGAACGCGAGGCCCGCGTGGCGGAACACCAGCGTAAACGGGCTCACGCCGATATCGGTCACGTCGCTTTTCAGCAGGCTCGGGTCGGTATAGGGAATCAGCACGCCGATCACGAAGATCGCGAGCACATAGAACAGCAGGATCCGCCAGAAGATCTGACTGACCGCGCGCGGAATCGTCGTGCGCGGGTTCTCCGATTCGCCGGCTGCGACGCCGATCATTTCGGTGCCCTGGAACGAGAAGCCCGCGATCATCGCGACGCCGAGCATCGCCGCCCAGCCGCCCGCGAACGGCGCGTCGCCGATCGAGAAATTCGCGAGGCCCGCGCTCGGCCCGCCCTTCAGCACGCCGAAGATCATCAGCAGCCCGATGCCGAGGAACGCGATCACGGTCAGCACCTTGATCAGCGCGAACCAGTATTCGGCCTCGCCGAAGCCGCGCACCGACAGCGCGTTGAGCGCGAAGATCAGCGTGAGGAACAGCGCGCTCCACCAGACGCCCGGCACGTGCGGAAACCAGTAGTTCATCACGAGCTGCGCGGCGACCAGCTCGACCGCGAGCGTGACGGCCCAGCTGTACCAGTAGTTCCAGCCGAGCGCGAAGCCGAAGCCCTCGTCGACGAACTTGGACCCGTAGGTCGCGAACGAGCCCGACACCGGCATGAAGGCAGCCATTTCGCCGAGGCTCGTCATCAGGAAGTACACCATCAGGCCGATCAGCATGTACGCGACCATCGCGCCGCCGGGGCCGGCCTGCGAGATCGACGCGCCGGACGCGACGAACAGGCCCGTGCCGATCGAGCCGCCGATCGCGATCATGCGCAGATGGCGCGCCTGCAGGCTGCGGTGAAGGGCCGGCTTCGCGGGACGCGAGCCGGGCGGGCGAGAGGAATCGGGGCGGGCATCTGAGTGCATGGCGGGTGCTGGGCGCTGTCTCCGGAATTGTTTTTTCGATATGAGGCGCAGGCGGCCGTCGGCGCGCCGGCCGCGGCGGCACCTCGACGCGGCCCCGATTGTGTGGGGTCCGCAAACCGCCTGCAAACGATATTTCCGAACTGGTTGATGCGGTTGGCTCATCAACTCGTACCGGATCGCGGCGTGCGCCGCTGCGCGGCGCCGGCTTCGGCGGTATCCCGTCGGCACGCCGGAACGGGGCGTTTCACGCCGTCGAGGTGTTGCGTTTTGGGAATGAAGTCGTGAGTTAATATCAATAGCGGCCCGACTTGTGGCCACCGACAATGCGATGCATGGATCGTGCCTCGCGAGGCGCGCCTGCGCCGGCCGGACGTGTTTCCGGCGAGGCCGCGGCGCTCGCGCAGCGGGCCGCTCGCGGCGCGCATCCGCTTGCACAGGGCGCGCGAACGCGCTCCAATCGAATCACGCGGGCGGCGTCGCCGCCGCACCGATCAATCTGTCCCTGAAGAGGAAGTGATGCAATTCAACGACATTCTTGCTGCGCTCGACATCGATCTCGCCCAGTGGAAAGGCAGCGCGCTGACCGCGCGCTCGCCGCTCGACGGCGCGACGCTCGCGACGCTGGCGGTCGACACGCCCGCCGACGCCGAGCGCAAGATCGACGCCGCGCACGACGCATTCCTCAAATGGCGCACGGTGCCCGCGCCGGTGCGCGGCGAGCTCGTACGCGTGTTCGGCAACGTGCTGCGCGAGCACAAGGCCGCGCTCGGCCGTCTCGTCACGCTCGAGGCCGGCAAGATCACGTCGGAAGGCCTCGGCGAAGTGCAGGAAATGATCGACATCTGCGACTTCGCGGTCGGCCTGTCGCGCCAGCTCTACGGCCTGACGATCGCGTCGGAGCGCCCGGGCCACCGGATGATGGAAACGTGGCACCCGATCGGCGTGTGCGGCGTGATCTCGGCGTTCAACTTCCCGGTCGCCGTATGGGCGTGGAATGCGGCGCTCGCGTTCGTGTGCGGCGACCCGGTCGTGTGGAAGCCGTCGGAAAAGACGCCGCTCACCGCGATCGCGTGCCACGTACTGCTCGGCAAGGCGCTGCGTGAATTCGACAAGACCCATCCGGGCGTGGCGCCGGAAGGCCTGCATCAACTGGTGCTCGGCATGCGCGACGTCGGCGAGGTGCTGACCTCGTCGAAGAAGGTGCCGGTCGTCAGCGCGACGGGCAGCGTGCGGATGGGCACGGAAGTCGCGAAGGTGCTGAGCCAGCGTCTCGCGCGCGGCATCCTCGAACTCGGCGGCAACAACGGCATGATCGTCGCGCCGAGCGCGGATCTCGATCTCGTCGTGCGCGCGGTCACGTTCGCGGCGGTCGGCACGGCCGGCCAGCGCTGCACGACGCTGCGCCGCCTGATCGTCCATCGCAGCATCGTCGACCAGCTGCTGCCGCGCATCGAGAAGGCCTACGCGTCGGTGAAGGTCGGCAATCCGCTCGAGGAAGGCACGCTGGTCGGCCCGCTGGTCGACCGCGCGTCGTTCGACGCGATGCAGAAGGCGCTGGCCGATGCGCGCGAGCAGGGCGGCGAGGTGAAGGGCGGCGAGCGCGTCGACGTCGGTCATGCGGATGCGTACTACGTGCGCCCGGCACTGGTCCGGATGCCGAAGCAGTCGGCGGTGGTCGAGCGCGAGACCTTCGCGCCGATCCTCTACGTGATGGTCTACGACGACTTCGACGACGCAATTGCGGTGCACAACGCGGTGCCGCAGGGCCTGTCGTCGGCGATCTTCACGAACGACATGCGCGAGGCCGAGCAGTTCATGTCGGCGGCCGGCAGCGACTGCGGGATCGTCAACGTGAACATCGGCACGAGCGGCGCGGAGATCGGCGGCGCGTTCGGCGGCGAGAAGGAAACGGGCGGTGGCCGCGAGTCGGGCTCGGATGCGTGGAAGGCCTACATGCGCCGCGCGACGAACACGATCAACTACAGCCGTCAACTGCCGCTCGCGCAGGGCGTGAAGTTCGACGTGTAAGGCGACGCGCCCGGAAGGGCGCTGCGCGTCAATGCCAAAGGCCGGTTGCCGCGATGCGGCGACCGGCCTTCTTCGTTGCGGGGAAGCGATGCGCGCCGGCGGCGCGCGCCGCGCTCAGGCGCCGTCGGCTGAAGGCATGTTCTGCACGACCAGCATCTGCGGGCTCGACAGCGTGATGCCGGCCGCGCGCAGCTGCTTCAGGATCTCGAACAGCAGGTCACTCTTCGTCGAACCGGCGATCCGCGGGCTCGACACGTAGCCCGTCACGCTCAGCGTGATGCCGTCCGGCGCGAGCTGGCTGAACGTGACCGACGGCGCGGGCTTTTCCAGAATCGCCGGGTGTTCGCGATACGCGTCGAGCAGCAGGTCGCGCACCTGCTCGGGATCGGTATTCAGCGGAAACGTCAGCACCAGCGTCGCGACGCCCTGCGTGCTGTTGCCCATCGTCACGTTGCGCAGGTTCTGCGAGATCAGCTGCGAGTTCGGCACGATCACGGTCGAGCGATCGCTGAGCTGGATCTCGGTCGCGCGCACGTTGATGCGGCGAATGTCGCCTTCGACGCCGGCGATGCTGATCATGTCGCCGACCTTCACCGGACGCTCGGTCAGCAGGATCAGCCCCGACACGAAGTTCTTCACGATCTCCTGCAGGCCGAAGCCGATACCGACCGACAGCGCGCTGACGATCCACGCGAGGTTGTTCCAGCGGACGCCGAGCAGCCCGAGCGTCATCAGCACGAGCAGCACGTAGCCGACGTTGGTGAACAGCGTGATCAGCGACACGCGCATCCCGGCGTCCATGCCGAGCGCGGGCATGAACTCGTCGTCGAGCCAGCGGCGCACCGAGCGCAGCAGGTAGAAGCCGATCGCGAAGCCGATCACGGCGTTCATGATCCGGTCGGGCATGATGTTCAGGCTCTGCAGCCGCTGGCCGCCGACCATCGCGGTCACGCTGTCGAGCAGGTCGCCGGGCGTCGTGCCGAAACCGCCCGTCAGCAGCGCGATCGCCGCGAGCAGCATCAGCAGGCTGGTGCTGAGGCCCGACAGCACGGTATGCGCCTGTTCGAGATGCTTGTCGTCGAGCGCGAACAGGTGCTTGATCTGCTTGCCGGTCGACAGGTTCGCCGAGAACAGGCTTTCGCTCGCGTCGCGCATCAGCTGCGTGAGCACGTACACGCTGCACAGCACGATCTCGAACCACACGAGCTCGTAGGTGATGAAGCGTGCGACCGTGATGTAGCCGATCGCGAGCGCGGCCAGCGACGCGACGATCGCCAGCGTCACGCCGGCGTGGATCAGCCCGGCGAGCGTCGAGCGCTGCTCGGGCGACTCGCCAGCCGCCGCGAGCGCGCTGCGCACGCGGTTCGAGCGCAACAGCGACGCGCCGACCGTCAGCGCGACGACGAGCGACACGATGCCGCGACCGAACAGCGTGACCGACAGGCTCGTGTCGGCGATCCGGTTGATCGACTCGAGCGCGCCGGACACCAGCAGCAGCCCGGCCAGCACGCCCGGAAACGGCTTCATCGCGAGCGCGACCGGATCGGCGAGCGCCGGCAGCCGCCAGGTCGGATGGTTCGTGCACAGCAGCGCGCGGCCGAGCCCGGCGATCAGCGCGCAGGTCGCGGCCAGCTTCGCGAACTGGTCCCACAGGTCGGTCATCGCCGGCGTCAGCTCGTAGTGGCGCGCCACCGCGAGGTAGAGGATCTGGACCGCGATCGCGGTCGTCAGCAGGGTCGAGACGGCCGTCGACAGCGCCAGCGCGCTGCGGCGCAGGCGCGTCGGCGGCAGGCGGTTCAGGCAGAACCAGGCGAGCGCGCGTTCGACGAGCCGGCGCCCGCCGCTCCAGACGGCCAGCGCGGCGACCAGCAGCAGCACGGTGATCGTGCGCTGGCCGGGCGTCCACGACGATTGCAGCATGTCGCGCAGTTCCGCGTTGAAGTCGGCGAGCCGCTGCACGTCTTCCGGCGACAGGTGGAACAGCGGCAGCCAGAACTGCGCGCCGAAGATGCTGCCCGAGCGGAACGCGAGCTGATTCTTCAGCAGGCTGCGATGCAGCTTCGCGAACTGGTCGGAAAGGTTCGCGAGATTGGTTTTCTGGTCGGCGGCCTGCTTCAGCGCCGCATCGATCTGCGTCTTGCGCGCGTTCAGCGCCGCGCGCTGCTGCGCGACGGCCGGCGTTTCGGGCGCGGCGCCCGCGGCGGGCGGCGGCCCGAGCACGTCGAGCTGCGCCTGGATCTGCGCGCGCTGCGGGACGAGCTCGCCCTGCAGTTTGCCGACCGCGGTACTGAGTTCCTGGGTCGCGTCGTCGAGCGCGTCGAGCGCCTTGCTGTTGTCGGCGGTCGCCGTCTGTTGCTTGATGCGGTCCTGTTCGACCTGCATCTGCTTCAGCTGCGCAACCGCTTCGGTCAGCGAAATGGTGGGGGCGGCCGGCGCGCCGACGGCGCTCGCGCCCGGCGCGGACGCCGCCGCCGGAAACGCCGACGCGGTCGCGATCGCCGCGAACTGCAGCAATGCGATCAGCGCGATCCGGCGTGCGTAGGTGGAGAGTCGTTGTATGGACATGGAATGCTTACGATTTGCCGACACTGTCGATTGCCGAACGGCATCCGCTGGCCGGCGGTTGGCCCGGTAGCATGTTACCGGGGCGCGGCGATGGCGGTCGCGCGGATCGCCGCTGCGATTCGTGGCGGTCGGGGCGGGGCGCGTCGGCGCGAAATCGTCCCGCGCGCCCCGTGCCGCGGGGCCGGAGGCGGCAGTCGGCACCGGCCGGCGGCGTCGCAGGCGCGGTTCGCGGCGCACGCCGGGCCCGACAGACGGTTACGCAATTTACACATTATCGGGCGCGAAAACGCGTGTTCCGGCCCGCACCCGTGACGGCGGGGCGTGCCGGTACAATGCAGCGATGCGCGCGGCGCACCCCCGACGCCGCCGACAACAACAGACGACACGATCAGGAGACGCATCCAAGATGGCCTCAACGGACAGCATTCCGCAGGCACCCGCCTTATCTTCGCCGATCGACGCCGGCTCGATCTCGGCACGCCTCGACCGCCTGCCGCCGACGCGCAGCGTCTGGAAACTCGTCGTGCTGCTGAGCCTCGGCTTCTTCTTCGAGCTCTACGACCTGCTCTACAGCGGCTACGTCGCGCCGGGCCTCGTGAAAAGCGGCATCCTCAGCGCGACGACGCACGGCCTGTTCGGCACGACGGGCGTCGCGAGCTTCATCGCCGCGCTGTTCTCCGGGCTGTTCATCGGCACGATCGCGTGCGGCTTTCTCGCCGACCGGTTCGGCCGCCGCGCGATCTTCACGTGGTCGCTGCTGTGGTACACGGCCGCCAACGTCGTGATGGCGTTCCAGGACACCGCAGCGGGGCTGAACTTCTGGCGCTTCGTCGTCGGCCTCGGCCTCGGCGTCGAGATGGTGACGATCGGCACGTACATCTCCGAACTCGTGCCGAAGCAAATTCGCGGCCGCGCGTTCGCGTGCGAGCAGGCGGTCGGCTTCGTCGCGGTGCCGGTGGTCGCGTTTCTCGCCTATCTGCTGGTGCCGCGCGCGCCGTTCGGCCTCGACGGCTGGCGCTGGGTCGTGCTGATCGGCGCGCATGGCGCGATCTTCGTCTGGTGGATTCGCCGCGGCTTGCCGGAAAGCCCGCGCTGGCTCGCGCAGCAGGGCCGGCTCGACGAAGCCGATCGCGTGATGCGCGCGCTCGAGGCGAAGGTCGAGGCCGAGTACGGGCGCCCGCTGCCGGCGCCCGCGCCCGCGCAGCCGGTGACGGAGCGCGGCCGTTTCCGCGACATGTGGGTGTCGCCGTATCGCAGCCGCACGATCATGATGACGATCTTCAACGTGTTCCAGACGGTCGGCTTCTACGGCTTCGCGAACTGGGTGCCGACGCTGCTGATCAAGCAGGGCATCACGATCACGTCGAGCCTGATGTATTCGAGCGTGATCGCGCTCGCCGCGCCGATCGGCCCGCTGATCGGCCTCGTGATCGCCGATCGCTTCGAGCGCAAGTCGGTGATCGTCGCGATGGCCGCGGCCATCATCGTCTGCGGGCTGATGTTCAGCCAGACCACGGTCGGCGCGTTCCTGATCGTGCTCGGCATCGGCCTCACGCTCGCGAACAACATCATGTCGTACAGCTTCCACGCGTACCAGGCCGAACTGTTCCCGACCTCGATCCGCGCCCGCGCGGTGGGCTTCGTCTATTCGTGGAGCCGCTTCTCGGCGATCTTCTCGTCGTTCGTGATCGCGGCCGTGCTCAAGGGGTTCGGCACGGTCGGCGTGTTCGCGTTCATCGCGGGCGCGATGGTGATCGTGATGGCCGCGATCGGGCTGATGGGGCCGCGGACCAAGGGCATCGCGCTCGAGACGATTTCCCGCTGAAGGCTGCTCGGCGCGTGCGTCGCGTCGTGCCCCTGGAAGGGGTGGGGCGCGACGCTATTCGGGAAAACTGCATGCCGGAAATCATTCGGGATGCGAACGGAAGGCGCGGCATTCCTCTCGCGGAAGCGGCCGGGGCGCGGCATGGCCGCGGCGCCATGAGGGTTTAACTTCTAAGCGTGACACGCGATCGCCGAGCAAGCGGCAACGAGTTGAAACAACCGGTGACGAAACGCAAATTCGTCGCAAAAGCGGGGCTTCATCGCTGCCGATTCTGACGCGGGCGCGTAGAATGAAATATCTGACGACTCTTGTACCGCCATTGGACCGGACACGTTGCATACGCAAACGGTCTCGCCGCGCAGAGGCGTCGACATCGGCGCACACGATGCGCCGGATGCATCGATGGTTCGCGCGACAGGCGTGCCGCTCGCCCTGTGCGGCGGCCAGGCCGGCCGATGGTTCTCGATCGCATGATGCTTCCCGACCTGACGCGGCGTCGTAACAAGCCGCGCTGCCTGACCCTCGCAATCGCCACCTGCGTGTGGCTGGCTGCCGTCCCGCCGATTTCCCTGTTGACCGCGCCGGCCGCGCTGGCCGCGTCCGACGCGTCGTCGTCGGCTGCAGGGGGCTCGTCCGTCGAGTCGCCCGCGTCGGCCGCTTCCCATGCGCACGCGGCTTCCGCCGCGAAACCTGCGTCGGCGGCGTCCGGCGCATCGTCCGCATCGCCGGCCTCGGCGGCGTCGCCCGTATCGCCTGCTTCGGCCGCCTCCGCCGCATCCGCCACGCCCGCGAGCGAGGCCGCACCGCCCACGCCGCCGCGCCGACATCCGCCACTGTCCGCGCAGGAGGCCGAAAGCGCGACCGTGCGCGCGATCGACATGCGCAAGCGGTTCGCGCAGGAAGTCACGCGTCGCCTGAACGTGCCCGCGAGCGAGCAGCGCGCATATGGCGTGCGGCTGCAGAAGGCGCTCGACGACGCGAACCTCGGCGACCTGGCCGGCGAATACGTGGCGATGGTCGATCGCGCGCCGAACGTGCAGGCGATCTTCATCTACTTTCGCGCGACGCCGGCGAATGCGTGGCTGATGATCGGCGCATCGCCGGTCGGCACCGGGCTGCCGGGCCAGTACGACCATTTCCTGACGCCGCTCGGCGTGTTCCATCACACGCCCGACAACATGGACTTTCGCGCGGAAGGCACGACCAACGAGAACGGCATTCGCGGCTACGGTCGCCGCGACATGCGCATCTACGATTTCGGCTGGGTGGACGGCGAGCGTGGCTGGGGCAAGGGCGGCACGTCGCAGATGCGCTTCCAGATGCATGCGACCGATCCCGATCGACTGGAGCCGCTGCTCGGCATCCGGCACTCGAAAGGATGCGTGCGGATCCCCGCGTCGCTGAACACGTTCCTCGACCGGCACGGCATTCTCGACGACGACTACCAGGCGCGTGTCGAAGCCGGCAAGTCGTTCTGGGTGCTGCGCGCCGATCGCGACATCACGCCGATCGCCGGCCGCTATCTGGTCGTGATCGACAGCGCGCGCAAGACGCGGCCGGCGTGGTCGCCGCTGCCGGGACGCAGCGCATGGTCGAAGGTGCCGAAGGGCGGCGATACGGCGGATTGACGCGAACCTGTCGCGTCACGGCTGCGGCGCGGGATTCAGGTGATGGCTCAGGTCGCCCGCGAAATCGAACCCGGCGTAGTCGCGGAACGCGAAGCGCCATGCGCCGTCGACGCGCTCGAACGCATCGTGATAGCGGCCCGCGGCGATCGGCTGCAGCGGCAGTCCTTCGACGGCCTGCAGCACCGTGTAGTACGAGCGCGCGGTCGCGCGATGCGCGGCTTCGTCGATCTCGATGATCGGGTTGGTCACGACGTGCTTCGTGCGCGGCGTGCCGCACGGGTAGCGCTTCACGCGCGCGTCGAACAGCGCGAGCAGCGCGTCGGCGTCGATCGGCGGCGCGCCTGCGTGCGTCCTGATGCGCGCATGCCGGAACAGCTCGGCGACGCCCGGCAGGTCGCCGGCGTCGAGCCGCTCCGCGTAGCGGTACAGCAGGTTCGCGATATCGACGGCGCTCTGGGTCATGCGGCCTCCGTTGCCGGTTGTCGGTGAAGGCGATGGTGCGCGGCGGGCGTCGCGCCCGCTTCGTCCAGTTGGACTAATCGAATCGGGCGCCCGCGCGGCGCTAGCGGAACAGCCTCAACCAGTCGAACAGCCCCGGATGCGCACGCCGCCGCTGCGCCGGCGCAGGTGCGCTGCGCGGCCGGAAGTCGGGCGAGAACTGCACGCGCGGGTCGATCGCCCGCGCGCGTAGCGCGTCGTCGAAGAACGTGCCGACGATCGGCAGCGCACTGTGCGCGCCCGCGCCCCAGTAGTTGCTGCGCAGCGTCACGCTGCCGTCGTCGAAGCCGACCCACGCCCCGGCGACGAGCTGCGGATGCATCAGGATGAACCAGCCGTCCGCGTTGTCCTGCGTCGTGCCGGTCTTGCCGGCGACGTCGTCGCGAATGCCGTAGCGCATGCGGATGTCGGCGCCCGTGCCGCGATCGACGACGTCGCGCATCACGTCGACGAGCGTCAGCGCGGCGCTCGCCGACAGCGCGCGTTCCGGCGGCGCGCTGCCGAACGCGGCCAGCACCTTGCCGTTGCGATCCTCGATGTGCGTGATCATCTGCGGGGCGACATAGACGCCGCGGTTCGCGATCGTGCCGTACGCGGACACCATTTCCTTCAGCGTGACCGGGCTCGTGCCGAGCGCGAGCGAGGGCACCGCGTCGAGCGGGCTGTCGCGCACGCCCATCGCCCGCGCGAGCTGCGCGACCTTCGCCGCGCCTTCGCGCTGCATCAGCTGCGCGGTGACGCGGTTGTTCGACTGCGCGAGCGCGTCGCGCAGCGTCATCGGCTCGCCGGTCGGCGGGTCGGCGTCGGTCGGCCGCCAGACCGCATGGCGGCCGAGCGGAATCGCGACGTCGCGGTCGACGTAGGTGTCGTCCGGGCGCGCGCCGTCCGCGAATGCGGCGCCGTACACGAACGGCTTGAAGGTCGAGCCCGGCTGGCGGCGCGCCTGTTGCACGTGGTCGAACGGCTCGTCGCCGAAGTCGGGGCTGCCGACCCACGCGCGGATCGCCCCGTTGCGCGGATCGATCGCGATGAAGCCGGCCTGCACCTGCGTCTTGCGCTCGCACAGCGCGCGCATGAACGCGCGATTCGCGCCGAGCTGGCGGAGGGCCGCCGCATCGGCCAGCCCCGCGTCGCGCGCGTCGCGGTAGTCGGGCGTCTGGCGCATGAAGCCGCGGAACAGGTCGTTGCGCAGCCCGCAGCCGGACGGGCCGCGCCATGCGGCGTCGGCGACCGCCTGCAGCCGCGCGGTCTGCGTCTCGAGCGCCTGCGTCGCCATGTCCTGCAGCCGCGCGTCGAGCGTCGTGCGAATCACGAGCCCGTCCGAGTAGAGGTCGTAGTTGTGGCTGTCGGCCCATGCGATCAGCCACTTGCGCAGCTGCACCGCAAAGTGCGGGGCGGGGCCCGGCTCCGGCGTCTGTCGCTCGAAATCGACGCGCAGCGGCCGGCGCTGCAGTTTCGCGAGCTGCGCCGGCGACAGCATGCCGGCCTTCGCCATCTGGTCGAGCACGATGTTGCGGCGCTGCAGGGCCCGTTCGGGATTCAGCACCGGGTTGTAGTAGCTGTTGCCCTTCAGCATCCCGACCAGCGTCGCGCTCTCGACGATATCGAGCTGGTCCGCCGACTTGCCGAAGTAGGTGCGCGCGGCCATCTCGACGCCGTACGCGTTGTACAGGAACGGCACGGTGTTCAGGTAGGTTTCTAAGATCTCGGCCTTGCTGTACACCATCTCGATCTTGAACGCCGTGACGAGCTCCTTGAGCTTGCGCGTGAGCGTCGGCGCGCGGCCGACTTCGTCCGGATACAGGTTGCGTGCGAGCTGCTGCGTGATCGTCGAGCCGCCCTGGCGATCGCCGGAGAACGTATGCAGTGCGGCCGCGATCGTGCGGCGCCAGTCGATGCCGTGATGCGCGTAGAAGCGGCGGTCCTCGGTCGCGATCAGCGCATCGACGGTGTGCGGCGAGATCAGCTTGAGCGGCACCCATTCGCGGTTGACGGGGCGGAATTCGGCGATCAGCCGGCCGTCGGCCGACAGCACGCGCGCGGGGCGATCGATGCGCGCCTTGCGGATGTCGCCGATGCTCGGCGTGAATGGCACGAACGCGAGCAGGACCAGCACGCCGAGCACCGGTATCGCGGCAAGCGTCAGCGCGACGCCGCGCCGCGTCGGATGGCGCAGCGCGTGCAGGCCGCGGCCGGACAGCATCCGGGCGCGCGCGGCGCAGGCGGCGGCGAGCGGCGCGATGCGGGCGCGGCAGCGGGTCCACGAATCTCGAAGGAACGGCACGAAGCGACTCACGGCGGGGGCACGGGCGGAAAAGGCGCGATCCTAGCAAACGGGACGGGCAGGCCGGGGCCCGAAACCGGGTTTTGCTTGCAGGATTTACAGACGATTACGTTTGTTGCCCGCCGACAACCTTTATCGCTGCGCGCGCCGCCATCGGTCTGACGAATCGCGCCCGGCGCCGGACCGCCGCGGCGTTCAGCGACGCGCCGGGCCGGCGGCCGCGACGACTTGCGCGAGCCGCTGCGCGGCCGCCTCCAGCTGCGCGCGGTCGAACCCGCCGAAGCCGAGCACGAGCCCCGGGCGCGCGGTGCCCGGCGCGAACATCGGCGACACGGCGCGCACCGCGATGCAGGCATCGGCCGCGCGGGCCACCACGTCGAGATCATCGATGCCGTCGGCGAGCCAGAGCACGACGTGCATGCCCTGGTCGCCGGGCTGCACCCACGCGCGCTCGCGCGGCAGCCGTGCGGCGAGCGTGTCGATCAGCAGCGCGCGCTGCTCCGCGTACACGCCGCGCACGCGGCGGATATGGCGGTCGAGATGGCCTTCCGAGATGAAGGCGGCGAGGACGTGCTGGTCGGCGGTCGGCGCATGACGATCCATCAGCGCGCGGGCGCCGCAGAACGCGGGCACGAGCTCGTCGGGCGCGATCACGTAGCCGAGCCGCAGCGACGGGAACAGGATCTTGCTGAAGGTGCCGAGATAGACCACGCGATCGGGATCGAGGCCCTGCAGCGACGGGAACGGATAGCCTTCGTAGCGCAGCTCGCTGTCGTAGTCGTCCTCGACCACCCAGGCGCGCTGCGTGCGCGCCCACGCGAGCAGCGCATTGCGGCGCGCCATGCTCATCGGCATGCCGAGCGGATACTGGTGCGACGGCGTCACGAACGCGGCGCGCGCGTGCGGCGCGGCGCGGATCCCCGCTTCGACGTCGATGCCGTCCGCGTCGACCGGCACGCGGACCATCGCGTCGCCCCGGCCCGTGCTTTCGAGCAGCGACGTGATGCCGCGATAGGCCGGATTCTCGACCCATGCGCGATCGCCCGCGCCGAGCAGCACCTGGCTCGCGAGATGCAGCCCCTGTTGCGTGCCGCTCGTGATCACGACCTGGCCGGCTTCGCAGCGCACCGAGCGCGAGCGGCGCACGTAGTCGGCGATGGCCTCGCGCAGCGGCAGCGCGCCCTGCGGATCGGCATAGCCGGCCGGCGCGCCGGCGCCGCGTGCACGCAGGCGGTTGCCGAGCCGCCGCCAGATGTCGTCGGGCGCGGTGAGCCCGACCGGCACCGACACCGCGAACGGTACGGCCGGCAGCGGACGGAATTCGCGGGCGATCCGCGCGAAGGTCGCGGCCGGCTCCGGCAGGCCGGCGCGGGCCGCGGGCTGGCGTTCGGTCTGGCGGGCGTCGGGCGGCGCCGGCGTCGCGAGCGCGTTCGCGACGCGCGTGCCGGCGCCGCCGCGCGATTCGAGGCAGCCTTCGGCGACGAGCTGCGCGTACGCGTCGACGACGGTGCCGCGCGCGACCTGCAGCGACGCCGCGAGCAGCCGCGTGGACGGCAGCGTGTCGCCGGGCCGCACGTCGCCTCGGCGCACCGCTTCCCGCAACGACTGCGCGAGCTGGCGGCTCAGGTCGCCGGCCGCACGGTCGAGTGCGCCGAGCGACGGGATTTCGACGATCCGGGGCGTTCTAGCCATGATTCTGGTCTGCTGAAAATGTTCCAAACCGGCTCTACAGCATAAACCAGTTAGCGTTCACAATCGGCCCATGATGTGTGCCGGCTTGGCTCGCTTCGATGACGACGCTCGCGCCGGCCCGCGCTTTCCCGAATCCTGTCCGACCGTGGAGCCGCCATGTATGTCCCCGCCGATTTCGACGAATCCCGCCCCGACGCGCTGCGCGAACTGATCGTGCAGCATCCGTTCGCCAGCCTGATCACGCACGGCGCGGACGGGCTCGATGCGAACCACCTGCCGTTCGAGCTGGTGCCGGTCGACGGCGGGCTCGGCGAGCTGCACGCGCACGTCGCGCGCGCGAATCCGGTCTGGCGGGCGGTCGCGAACGGCGACGAGGTGCTGGCGATCTTCCGCGCGGGCGACGCGTACATCTCGCCGAACTGGTATCCGAGCAAGCACGCGACGCACCGGCAGGTGCCGACGTGGAACTACGTGGTCGTGCATGCGCACGGGCGCATCACCGTGCGCGACGACGAGAAGTTCGTGCGCGGCGTGGTCGCGCGGCTGACGCGCACGCACGAGGCGTCGCAGCCGGTGCCATGGAAGATGGGCGATGCGCCGCAGGACTATCTCGACACGATGCTGCAGTCGATCGTCGGGCTGCAGATCGAGATCACGCGGCTGGTGGGCAAGCGCAAGCTCGGGCAGAACAAGGCGGCCGCGGACATTCGCGGTGCGGCCGATGCGCTGATCGCGAACGGCCAGGCGGCGATCGGCGACGCGATGCTGGCCGAGGCCGACGCGAAGCGCGAACGGGAGGCGCAGGGCGGGGCCTGACGGCGCGGCGCGTCGCTTGCGCGTCAGCGCGTGCCTGTCGCAGGCCGCGCAGCCGGCGCCGCCTGCGCGACCTGAGCGGACTGAGCGACCTGAGCGACCTGAGCGACCTGAGCGGCCTGCGCGGCCTGAGCGAGCGCGCCGCGAATCGCGGCTTCAGTCTTGTCGTACCCGCGTTCGCCATAGCGCGTATAGACGACCTTGCCGCTCGCATCGATCAGGTACAGCGCGGGCCAGTACTGGTTGTCGTACGCGCGCCAGGTGGCGTAGCGGTTGTCCTGCGCGACCGGATAGCGGATGCCGAAGCGCCGGATCGCATCGGCGACGTTGCCGGCATCGCGCTCGAACGGATACTCGGGCGTATGCACGCCGACCACGACGAGCCCCTGGTCGCGATACTTGCGGTCCCAGTCCTTCACGTATGGAATCGTATGAATGCAGTTGATGCACGAGTACGTCCAGAAATCGACGAGCACGACCTTGCCGCGCAACTGGTCGAGCGTCAGCGGCGCGCTGTTGTGCCAGCGCTCGATGCCGGTGAAGTCGGGCGCCGCCGCGCCGGCCGCCGCGGTCGGCATGTCGGCGTCGGCGCGGGTGCCCGCGAAGGCGGTGAGCCCGGCCGCGGCGGCGAGGGCGATGCCGAGGACGGCGGTCTTGAGTCTGGGCAGCATGGCGTTCTCCGGATCGGGAGGCCGCCCGCGTATGGCGGCCTGACAGGTTTCGACAACCCGATTGGGCCGCGCCGACGTATCTGCGATGTGTCCGGCCACGCACGCGTGTGCAACCGCATGTATCGCCGTGCACGTGCGATACAGTGGGATACAAACGCGCGCCCGCAGTGCGGTATAAAGCGGACATCGGCTGCCCGAAACCGCGCGGCGGCGCCCCGCACCCTGTGCCGGCGGGGCGTGCGCCACGCTTCCGACCTGTGCCCATGGACAAGATCGACCACGTGCTGATCGTCGACGACGATCGCGCCATTCGCGAACTGATCGCCGACTATCTGGAAAAGAACGGCATGCGCGTGTCGCTGGCCGCGAACGGCCGCGAGATGCGCGGCGTGCTCGACGACGGCGCGCCCGACCTGATCGTGCTGGACCTGATGCTGCCGGGCGAGGACGGCCTCGCGCTGTGCCGCGACCTGCGCGCCGGCAAGTTCCGTACGGTGCCGGTGCTGATGCTGACCGCGCGCGGCGAGGAAACCGACCGCATCGTCGGCCTCGAGATGGGCGCCGACGACTACCTTGCGAAGCCGTTCGCGGTGCGCGAGTTGCTTGCGCGGATCCGCTCGGTGCTGCGCCGCGCGCGCATGCTGCCGCCCGGCATGCAGGTGACGGAGACGGCCGGCATGCTCGGCTTCGGCGAATGGCGGCTCGACACGACGGGGCGCCACCTGCTCGACACGGACGGCACGCTGGTCGCGCTGAGCGGCGCCGAATACCGGTTGCTGCGCGTGTTTCTCGACCATCCGCAACGCGTGCTGACGCGCGATCAGCTGCTCAACCTCACGCAGGGCCGGCAGTCCGATCCGTTCGACCGCTCGATCGACCTGCTGGTGAGCCGGCTGCGCCAGCGCTTGCGCGACGGCGCGCGCGAGCCGCGCTACATCAAGACGCTGCGCAACGAAGGCTACGTGTTTTCGTCGGCCGTGACCGTGATCGAAGGCGCGCAATGAGCGCGCGCACGAGGTGGCGCTGGCCGCGCTCGCTGTTCGCGCGGCTGGCGCTGATTCTCTGCGTCGGCCTCGCGCTCGCGCAGACGCTGTCGTTCTGGCTCACGGTGACCGAGCGCGACCAGGCGACCACCAACCTGATGATGGGCTATATCGAGCGCGAGGTCGCGAGCTCGGTCGCGCTGCTCGACCATCTGCCGCCCGCCGAGCGGGCCGCATGGCTGCCGCGTCTCGCGCGGCGCAGCTACACGTTCATCCTCGGGCCCGGCGAGACCGGCACGCCGCCGGAAGCGCGGCTGTCGGCGCGCGTCGAACGGTCGATCTCGGACGGCATCGGCGGCGCCTACCCGCTGACCGCGAACGCGATCCACGGCGACCGCGAGCATCTGCAGGTGCATCTGCGGCTGAGCGACGGCTCGCCGCTGACGATCGACATCCATCCGATGTCGACGGTGCCGCTGTCGGGCTGGCTGCCGGTCGTGCTCGCGCTGCAGCTCGCGGTGCTGGCCGCGTGCTGCTGGCTCGCGGTGCGGCTCGTGACGCGGCCGCTGAAGCAGCTCGCGCAGGCCGCCGACGCGCTCGGCCCCGACCTGAAGGGCGAGCGGCTGAACGAGGACGGGCCATCCGAAGTCGCGCGCGCGGCGCGCGCGTTCAACGCGATGCAGGATCGCATCGCGCAGTACATGGCGGAGCGCATGCAGATCCTCGCGTCGATCTCGCACGACCTGCAGACGCCGATCACGCGGATGCGGTTGCGCGTCGACGTGATGGACGACGATGCGCAGGGCGCGAAGCTGCGGCAGGACCTGATCGAGATGGAGCATCTGGTGCGCGAGGGCGTCGCGTATGCGCGGACGCTGCACGGCACGGACGAGGCCGCGCGCCGCATCGACCTCGACGCGCTGCTCGACAGCATCGTGTGCGATTACGCGGATGCGGGGCAGGATGTCACGCTGCACAGCCGCGCGCCGCTCGCGCTCGTCACGCGGCCCAATGCGCTGCGCCGGATCGTCGGCAATCTCGTCGACAACGCGCTGAAGTTCGCGGGCGCGGCCGAGCTCGACGTGCAGGCCGGGCCGGCCGGCGGCGCGGCGATCGTCGTGCGCGACCGCGGGCCCGGCATCCCGGAGGACCAGCTGGACGCGGTGTTCGAGCCGTTCCGGCGCGTGGAGACGTCGCGCAATCGCGACACGGGCGGCACGGGGCTCGGCCTCGCGATCGCGCGGCAGCTCGCGCTGGCGATGGGCGGCACGCTGACGCTGCGCAACCGCACCGACGGCGGCGGCCTCGAAGCGCGGCTGACGTTGCGCGATGCCGGCGAGACCGGTTGAGGGCGATTGAGGCCGGACGAAGCGCGCACGGGCGCGCACGCCGCGTCAGCTCGGGCCGGCGGCGGGCGCGATGTCAGGCGCGCGGCAGATGCGCGTCGACCAGCGGCGCGAGCGCGTCCGCATGCACGGCCGCGAGATCGTGACGGCCGCCCGGCACGACGTGCAGCCGCGCGTCGGGCAGCCGTTCGAGCAGGCGCCGGCCGGCCGCGACCGGGCTGAGCGGATCGTCGTCGCCCCACAGCAGCAGCGTCGGCTGCGCGATGCGGCCGATCTCCTGCGACAGATCGGCGTGAAAGGTCAGGAACCAGTCGGGAAGCTGCGGGTTCGCCTCGGTAAAGCCCGCGCGCCAGTCCTGCGCACCGAGCCCGCGCATGTCGAGGCCGCCCGACGTGACCGTCAGCACGAGCTGCGTGACCAGTTCGGGGCGCTCGAGCGCCGCGCGCATCGCGATCACGCCGCCCATCGACTGCGCGATCACCGCGGTCGGCCGGTCGATCGTCGCCAGCACGTAGCGCACGAGGCTGTCGAAATCGTCGACGGCCGGATCGTGCGGCGTGTCGCCGAAGCCCGGATAGCCGACGATGCGTCGCGCGGCGGGATGCGTGAGCCGGCTGGCGAGCGGCTGCCAGAACGCGGTGCTGCCCGATGCGCCGGGCAGGAAAAGCAGTTGCGACGGAACGGTCATGACGGTTCGGTTTCCCGGTGAATGAATGGGTGCAGGCGCAGGCGCAGGCGCAGGCGCAGGCGCAGGCGCAGGCGCAGGCGCGGACGCGGACGCGTTCGCGTCAGCACCGGCCGGTGCGCAGCGCGACGGTCCAGTCGTCGCGACCGCGCGCGGCCGCGGTGGCGGCGGCCGTGTGCCAGTCGTATTCGACGGCATGGAATTCGGCATGCCAGCCCGATGCCGTACGCGACACCATCGCGTAGCGCGCGTGCGGCGTGCCCGTTTCGATCCGGTGCGGGCGCGGCTGGTCGTCGGCGTAGGCCTGCAAGCCGACGCTGCCCGGGTTGACGATCAGCCGGCCGTCGTCGAGCGCCGCCGCGCGCGGCACGTGCGTGTGGCCGCACAGGATCAGTGATGCCGGCTCGTCGCCCGCGCGCTGCGCGATCTCGTCGGGCGTCGCCGCGCGGCAGCCGTCGGGCGTCACCGTTTCGAGGAAATAGACGAGGTCGCTGTCCGGCGTGCCGTGAACCATCAGCACGTCGTCGTCGAGCGTCAGGCGTTCGGGCAGCGCGGCAATCCATGCGAAGTGCGCGTCGCGCAGCGTGTCGTGCGCCCAGCGGTCCGACAGCCGCATCGCGTCGCGATCGCCGGTGAGCAGTTGCCGTTCGTGATTGCCCTTGATGGTCGGCAGGTCGAGCGCGATCAGGCGATCGGCCGTTTCGGCCGGATGCAGCGCGCCGGACACGATGTCGCCGAGATTGACGATCACGTCGGCGCCGCGGCGGCGGATGTCGTCGAGCACGGCGTCGAGTGCGGCGAGGTTGCCGTGGATGTCGGAGAGCGCGGCGATTTTCATGGCTGGGCGTCGGTGCGGGGAACGCAGATTGTCGCCAAATCGGCGCGGGCCGTCCATGGCGCGCGGCGGCGGCATCGCACGGCGCGCGTCAGTCGGTCGCAAGGCGCGCGTACATCGCGAAATCGCCGGGCGTGCCGCGCACCATCCGGTACGCGCGCAACAGGCCTTCGCGCCGGTAGCCGCACTTCTGCAGCACGCGTGCGGAGCCGAGGTTGGTGGTCAGCACGACGGCCTGCACGCGGAACAGGCCGCATTCGGCGAATGCCCAGCCCGTCACGCTCGCGCATAGCGCGCTCGCGATGCCGCGTCCCCAGTGCGACGGCGCGAGATCGTACGCGATTTCGGCCGAGCGGTTCGCGGTGGAGACCGTGTGCAGCCCGATCGTGCCGACGAGCGCGGCCGTTGCGTCGTCAACGATCGCGAGACGGCGGATCGAGTCCGGCTCGGGCGATTCGATGCCGTCGAACAGCGGCCGCAGATCGTCGCGCGAGCGCAGGTTCCAGCTCGTGTGACGGACGACGTCGGGATTCGACAGATAGGCGTACCACGCGTCGAGATCGGTGCGCTCGAGCTGTCGAAGCGACAGCCCCGGGAAGCCGGCGCACGGCGGCGCGTCGATTCTCATCGCGCGCGCCTGCCGGCGAGCGATGCGCGTGGCGCGGCGGCGCACGCGACGGCGGCGAAGATCGGCAGGGTCGTTGGAGGCATGACGGGGCTCCCGAGGGCGGACGACGCGGGTTCGATTATCCGGTGCGCCGCTCCGTGCTGTACAGGCGCCGTCGCGTCGCGTTCCGACTATCTCAATCTCTGCAATAAATTGTTTTCACTATTCCGCTATCGAATAGAACCGGTTCCATCTAACATGGCGGCCGCGGCGGGCATGCCCGTCGCGACGTCGCGCGCGCGTCGCATGCGCGCGCCCCACGTGCGGACGCCGCCGGTCTCGCAACGCCGGCGGATCTCGCCGCCCGCACGCACTCGCAGCCAGAACAACGGGCCTCGCGCCTGGAGACACGACAATCATGAACAAGCAACTGATCGCAGCACCGCTGCTGCTCACGCTCGCGGGCATCGCATCCGCGCAAAGCTCCGTCACGCTGTACGGCATCGTCGATGCGGGCATCACCTATCGCAGCAACGAGCGGACGGGCTCGGCCGGCGCCTACACCGGACATTCGAACGTCGGGCTGACGACCGGCAACCTGTCCGGCAGCCGCTGGGGCATCAAGGGCGCCGAGGATCTCGGCGGCGGCCTGCGCGCGCTGTTCGTGCTCGAGAACGGCTTCGACATCACCAACGGCACCTCCGGCCAGGGCGGCCGCCAGTTCGGCCGCCAGGCGTTCGTCGGCATCGGCAGCGACCGCTACGGCTCGATCACGCTCGGCCGCCAGTACACGTCGCTCGACGACTTCGTGAGCCCGGTCGGCCCGTCGTCGTACATCGGCGGCTTCGGCGCGCATCCGGGCGACATCGACGATCTCGACCAGACCGCGCGCGTCGACAGCTCGATCAAGTACACGAGCGCGAACTACGCGGGCTTCACGTTCGGCGCGCTGTACGGGTTCGGCGGCCAGCCGGGCAGCATGAAGCAGCGCAATACGTGGAGCGTCGGCGCGGCCTATGCGGCGGGCCCGCTGCGCATCGGCGTCGGCTACGAGCGTTCGGACAACAGCAAGACCGGCGCGACCGACTCGACTGCCGGCAAGTGGCAGAGCACCGACGACGGGCTGTTCAACTCGTCGATCAACGAAGGCTATGCGAGCGCGCAGTCGCAGCAGATCATCGCGACGGGCGCGACGTACGACTTCGGGCCGGCCGTGGTCGGCGTGAACTACAGCAACGTGCAGTATCGCGCCGGCGACCAGTCGCTGTTCTCGGGGCACGCGACCTTCAACATCGCGGGCGTGTACACGCGCTGGAACGTGCAGCCGAACACGCAGCTGTTCGCCGGCTACAGCTACACGCGCGGCAGCGACGTCGACGGCATCGACAACCGGGCGCAGTATCACAACGTGACGCTCGGCGCGGTCTACGACCTGTCGAAGCGGACCAGCGTGTACCTGCTCGGCGCGTACCAGCACGCGTCCGGCACGACGCTCGACGCGCTCGGCCGGCCGGTCGCCGCGACCGCGTCGGTGTCCGACAAGGCGAACGGCCACTCGTCCGACTCGCGCTCGCAGGCGATCGTCAGCCTCGGGTTGCGTCAGCGGTTCTGACGCGTCGCGGGCGCGCCGCGCGCGCGCCTCTATACTGTCGCCTCGTCGAATGGAGGGGACATGACCGAAACGCAATCCGTGCGCTGCCTGTGCGGCGCCGTCACCGTCACGTTGCGCGGCGAGCCGGCCGCGCGCGCGAACTGTCATTGCGCGACATGCCGCGATTTCTACGGCACGGCGATGCTGTCCGCGACCGCGTGGCAGCCGGAGCAGGTGTTGGTCGCCGGCGGCGACGCGACCTTCCGGCATCCGTCGAAGTCGATGTCGCGCACGTGGTGCGCGGCGTGCGGCGAGATCGTGTTCGGCACCAACCGGCTCGGCATGCGCGTGGTGCCGAACAGCGTGACCGCGCGTGCGCACGGCGGCCGACTGCCCGACGCGTTGCAGCCGACGATGCACCTGTTCTACCGGCAGCGCGTGATCGACGTCGTCGACGCGCTGCCGAAATTCCTCGACGGCTGGGACGGCCCGACGCTCGACACCCCGAATTGAACCTGCGCCGCCGCCGCGCCATGGCGGCGCGCGCCCGACTTCCGCTGCCTTTTTTTGCCGCGTCTTCAAAAGACGCGCGCCGGATAATATTTTTTCTCTTTCATTTCAATTTCGATTTGTAATCATTGACCGGATTTTCCGGAAAATCAAAAGCAGCATGCGGCCATCAGAAAAAATGACGCATTTGCATTGAGCGATCCGGAAGAAAATGCCGGGGAAAATGCGCCGAGAATCGCAGGCCTGGCAGGCTGTCGCGGCGCAGGCACCGGACTGGCTCGTGATCGACGAAGCTGTGTCGCGCAGCGAAATAATGACGTGAATAATAGGTATGAACGGTGAAATGCCATTCACCGGAATCACCAATGTTTCATACGTCGCGATTTACAGTGTCGAAAAACGTCCGTCTGGGGAGCATCGTTCATGGCAATGAAACAAATTCGCGCAGCATTACTGGGAATGTGCATGGCGATGCTGGCGGCGGCGAGTCATGCGCAATACACGACCGACTGGCTCGCGAACACGTTCGGCACGCTGGCCGCACACGTCGGCAACGGCGCGCGCTCGATGTGGGTCGCGCCCGAAGGCGTGATCTATACGTCGTCGCGCTGGGACGAGAACGCGGGCGGCGTCGCGATCTACCAGAACGGACAGACGCTCGGCACGATCGGCATCCACGACGAATTCCAGGGCGGCGCGATCACCGGCAACGCGACCTCGATCTTCGTCGCGCTCGGCTACAACCGCACCTTCGGCAGCGGCTCGGTGGGCCGCTACAACCGCGGCACGAACACGCGCGACCTGCGCATCCCGGTCAGCACGTGGACGGGCATCCAGTACGCCGACGTGATCACCGGCCTCGCGACGGGCGGCAACCTGCTGTATGCGAGCGACTTCTACGGCAACCGCGTGCGCGTCTATACGACCGACGGCGTGTGGCAGCGCGACATCGGCGTGCAGGGGCCGGGCGCGCTGGCGCTCGATGCCGCCGGCAACCTGTGGGTCGCGCGCATGAGCGCGGGCGTGGTCGTGCAGTACAGCTCGACCGGCACCCAGATGAACACGATCCAGATGGCGGCCGGCGCGCGGCCGGCGTCGCTGTATTTCGATGCGGCGGCGGGGCAGCTGCTGGTGGGCGATGAAGGCCCGGACATGAACATCAAGGTCTACGGGCTGCTCGGCCTGCCGCTGCAGGTCGGCACCTTCGGCGTGCAGGGCGGCTATCTCGACACGACCTCGGGCATCAAGGGGCAGGTCGGCGACAAGCGCTTCACGCGCGTCGTCGGCATCGGCAAGGATTCGGCCGGCAACCTGTACGTGCTCAACAACGCGTGGGGCGGCGGCTGGGATCTGGGCCGCAACGGCAGCACCGACATCCATGCGTACAGCCCGACCGGCACGCTGCAATGGAAACTGCAGGCGCTGAACTTCGAGGCGGCCGCCGCGCCCGATCCGGCGACCGACGGCGCGTTCTTCTACAGCGGCAACAACGTCTACACGGGTTCGGCGGGCGGCACGTTCGTCGCGAATACGGTCGATCCGTTCACCTATCCGAAGGACCCGCGCCTCGACATGAACGACTACCAGCGCGGCCAGCACTTCGGCCAGCTCGTGACGGTCGGCGGCAACCGGATTCTCGTCGCGTCGGGACAGAACCCCGGCAACTTCAACTTCTACCACTTCAATCCGGCGAGCGGCTACATCGCGATTCCCGACGGCTCGATTCCGGGCAAGCCGTTCAACACGAACCTGCAGGTGACGGCCGGCTTCGCGATCGACGGCAACGGCGACGTGTGGGCAGGGCTCGACCGCACCAACAACATCTCGCACTACCCGATGACGGGCTTCGACGCGAACGGCAAGCCGTCGTGGGGCGCGCCGACGCAGATCCCGATCCCGCGCACGGTGCTGCCGCTCACGCGGATCATCTACCAGTCCGACAGCGACACGATGATCCTCGCGCAGGGCATCTCCGGAAGCTGGGACTGGACCGCGATGAACGGCCATATCGAGGTCTATCGCGGCTGGAAGGGCGGCAATACGAGTGCGCCGAACCCGGTGATCAACCTGACGAGCGCGAATCCGAAATCGATCGCGGCGGCCGGGCACTACCTGTTCGTCGGCTACGTGCACACCGTGCCGAACGTCGACGTGTTCGACCTGAACACGGGCAACCTCGTCACCACGCTGACCAACTCGAACACGCCGGCGATGGACGTCGGCAACGACGTCGACTCGATGTACGGCATCCGCGCGTACCTGCGCTCGACCGGCGAATACGTGATCACGAAGGACAACTACAACGGCACGAGCCTCGTCGTGTATCGCTGGCATCCGTGAGCGCGCGGATCGCGCTCAGGGCGCGCCGAGCACGCGGCCGTTCACGCTGCGCCCGTACATCGAGTCGGGCGAATCGTGGAACTTCGCGCGCGTGTCTTCCACCGATCCGGTGAAGCGCGGGTCCTGCGGACGTTCGTGGCTGTCCATGAAGGTCGCGACGTCCCACGCCTGCTGATCGGTCAGCGTGCCGCCGAGCCCGAGCGGCATGTTGGCCTTGATGAAGCCGGCGGCGTTGCGGATGTCGCCCATCCCGGCGCCCCAGTTGAACGAGCGCGCGCCCCACAGCGGCGGAAACACGGGCTTGCCGCCGCTCGACTGGCCCTGTCCGTCCGCGCCGTGACACAGCGCGCAGTGCTGCGTGTAGACGGCGGCGCCGCGCGCGTAGTCGGCCTTCTGCGTCGGCGGCGGCAGTTTCGGGAAGCCCTGGCCGGGCAGCTTCGCGCCGACCGGCGCGCCTTTCGCGAGCCAGTACGAATACGTTTCGAGCGCCACGAGGATCGGGTCGCCGGCCGGCGGCGCCTTGCCGTTCATGCTGTAGCGAAAGCAGCCCTGCAGGCGCTCGGCGAACGTGTTCACGTGACCGTTCTTGCTGCGGTAGGCCGGATACAGCGGGTACGCGGCCCACATCGGGCTCGAATCGGGACGGCGGCCCGCGTCGAGATGGCAGCTCGCGCAGGTCAGCTTGTTGCCGACGTACTTGCCGGCAAACTCGGGCGTGTGCAGGAAGATCTGCTCGCCGAGCTTCACGGTCTTGCCGAACGCGTCGGCGGGAATCGCCGATTCGGCCGGCGGCGTGAACGATTGCGCCGTGGCCGTGGCGGCGGCCGTCGCGGCGACGGCGGGTGCGGGCGACGAAGCGGCGGCCGGTGCATCCTGCGGCGCCGCGGCGAAGGCGAGCGCGGGCAGCCACGCGGCGCCCAGCAGCGCGCGGCGGATCGGTGTCGTGCAATCGGTCATGGCTGGTCTCCCTGCGCGGCGCCGCCGCGAGCGTAGTACGCGGCGAGCGCGTCGATGTCGGCGTCGGACAGCTTGCCGGCGATCATCGGCATCAGCGCCATCGGTCCGGGTGCGCGCGTGCCGTGCTTCCACGCGTTCAGCTGGGCGGCGAGATACGCGGCCGGCTGGCCTGCGAGCGGCGGAAACGCGGCGCCCACGCCGATGCCGCCCGGGCCATGACATTGCGCGCAGGCCGGGAGGCCCTCCGACCAGCGGCCGCGCGTCGCGAGCCACGCGCCGGTGCTGGCCGGGTCGATCGACGTGTCGTCGGATGTCGCGACGGCCGGTGCGGCGGGCAGGCTCGCGAAGTACGTGGAGACCGCATCGCGCTCGCGCGCCGACAGTCGTTTCGCGAGCGGCTGCATCACGGGGTTCTGGCGCGTGCCGTCGGCAAACGCCGACAGTTGCGCGGACAGATACGCGGCGCTGGTGCCCGCGAGACGCGGAAAACCGGCGGCCGCATTGCCTTCGCCGTGCGCGCCGTGGCAGCCGACGCAAGCGGCCACGCCCGTCGTCGTGCCCTGTGTCGCCAGCGTCCTGCCGAGCGTCGCGTCGTCCGCGTGCGCGGCGCCGGCCAGCAGCGCCGCCGTCGCGAGCAGCAGCGGCGCGAACCGGCGTCGCGGTGTTTCGACCGGATCGTTCACGTCTCCTCCTTTGTTGTCTGTCTTGTGTCTCGCACGTACTGCGCGCCCCGTGCGGCCGGCGTCGTCAGCCCGCGCCGGGCTGCTCGCGCGCGGGCGCGGCGCTCGACTCGGGCGTCGTGCCCTCGTATCGGCCGAAACCGTAGCGCCGGAAAATCCGGAATGCATCCGGCGACCGGATAAACGCGAGCCACGCCCGCGCGGCTTCCGGATGCGGCGCGTCCTTCACCATCGCGCCCGCATAGATCGCCGTCGTATTATGCGCGGAAGGAATGTCGACGTGCATCAGCGGATGCCCGACCTGTTCCTGGAACGCGGCTTCGGACTGCCACAGCACGCCGGCATCCGCGCGTCCCTGCATCAGGAACAGCGCGGTCTCGCGATGGTGGATATGCGTGAGTTCGGTCGTGCCGGCGCGGACCTTGTCCTCGTAGACGGTGTGCGCGAGCGCGTCGCCGCCGGCCTTCACGAGCGATGCGCGGATCTGTCGCGCGACGCCTTCGAATGCCGGATTCGGCATGGCGAGCTTCACGTCGGGCCGCGCGAGATCGTTCAGCGACGCGATGTGTTTCGGATTGCCGGCGCGCACCATGATCGTCAGCTGGTTCGTCACGTACGGCACGGCCGGGCCGGCGAGCGTGCCGTCCGCGATCAGTGCGTCGATCCTGCCCAGTCCTGCGAAATATGCATCGGGTTTCACCGTCCACGTCATGTTGCCGACGGTGATCGTGCCGCCCGCATGGATCTGCTTCACGAGCAGGCCGGGCGGGATCGTCTCCCAGTAGATGCGGCCGCGATACTCGGGATGGTCCTGCTCGAACTTCGCGACGAGCGGCGCCATCGCGAAGAAGTAGTTGCCGCCGACGAACAGCACGAGCTTCGGCGCGCTGAGGTCGCCGTGGAAATCGGCGAGCACGTCGACTTGCGGGACCGTGAATTCGAGGCCGCGATCGAGCGCGTCGTTGTTGCGGCCGTTCTGCCACGGCGGGAAGACGGTCGAGGCGGAATCGACGGGCGCGGCGAGCGCGAACCCGCCGGCGCAGCACAGCCAGGCGGCGAGCAGCGCGCGCAGGCGCGGGCGGCGCGGTTTCGGAGTCGAATGAGCGGAGGTCATCGAGGGCCTCATTTCGCGTACGTGAAGCCGGCCTGCTGCAACTCGGGCAGCGTGCCGACCACGCCCGGCGTGACGATTGCGCCGGGAATCACGTGGTTGGTCAGATCGGCGGCCAGCGCGTCGAGCGGCAGCCGGTCCGGATTCGCGTTCGCGCCGTCGAGCCGCTCCGCGAGTTCCCAGATCGCGTTGTGGCACGACAGGAACACGACGCCGCGCTGCTGCAGCGCCGCGATGCTGTTGTCGTGCGACGAGAAGGCGCCGTCGGCGCGTTCGTGGTCGTGCGCGTCCTTCGACTGCGCAGGCTTCGCGTCGAGCAGCGTGTTGGTCGGGAATGCCGCGCCGGCGAAGCGCGCGAGGCCGTATTTGTCCCACGCGGCCTGGTCGAACAGCGCGAGATGCGCGCTGCCGTGCGTGGCCGACACGACCAGGAAATCCGGATGACCGTACGACCAGACCTGCGCGTTCAGCGCATTGCGCATCAGGTTCAGCCACGGGCCGCCGAGCTCGGTGTTGTCCCACACCTGCTTCGGTCCGCCGCGATAGCCGAGCACTTCGGCGAGCGCCGCGTGATCCCATTGATCGGCGCGCTCGAGAATCATCGGTACGGTCTTGAGGTCGCGCCGTCTCGGCGCGGCCGCGACGCGGCGCGTGAGGTCCGCGAGCCGCGCGGCGCCGTCGGGCAGCAGTGCGCCAGCGGCGGGCGTCGCCGCGTGCGCGCGAGGCGCGGCGCCGAGCAGTGCGGTGCCGGCCGCGAGGCCGAGCGTTTTCAGCGCGCCGCGGCGCGCATGCCGGTCCGTCATGGGCGTGTCTCCTGATGAGCGGCGAGCCGTCGTGCCGCCCGGCGGGACGGCATCGCGACTGTGCGCAGCCAGTCTAGAGGCGCACGACGGCTCGGCAAAATCGCGATATCGGATGACTGATATTGGCGCGCGCGATGATTCGTCCGACGATCGGCGTGCGAGCGCGGGCCGGTGGCGCGATTGCACGGCGCCAGGCCGTCTGCTACCGTAGCGCCCGAATTCGAAGCATCGGAATCAACGAGAGCGGGGGCCGGGCCATGTCATCCTTCTGTCGCGCCGGGAGCGACGGCAGGCCGCGCGCCGATACGGGCTGTGCCGGCGACAAGGCGAGCGAAGCCGCGCCTCGCCGATCGAATCACCGAAAAGAACGACAGGCGAATCCACGCCGCGCGTGCCGTGCCTGCGCGACACGCGCGTTTCAACCACTCGAGACCTGAGAGACCTTGCAGATGAAGAAGCTTCCCGCATCGTTCGCGATCGCTGCGTTCGCAACGTTCGCCGCGCTGTCGGCCGCCTGGCGGCCGGCCATCGCCGCGCCCGCCGACGCGGCCGCGATCGACACGCACTACGGTGCGGTGATCGAGGCCTACACGCAGGACATGGCCGCGGCCCGGTCGAAATACGACGGCCAGCGCCTCGCGTTCGTCGGTGCGGTGATCCGCATGGGCAGCGATCCGGGCGGTACCTATTTCGGCGCGCTGACGGCGGACGGCGAGCAGTTCGACACGCATTTCGACGTCGCCGACCAGGAGGCGCTGAAAGCGAAATTCCCCGGCGGCGAGATCAAGCCGTTCGTCACGTCGGCGGCGTTCCGGTTCAGTTGCCTGAACGAAGGCTATGTCGATGCGCCCGTGCTGCCCGGCCTGAAGCTCACGCATTGCCGCAAGGTCGATTGACGCCGCGCCGCGCGTCGTCGCTCAGAACTTCTGCTGTATGCCGGCCATCACGCCGAGCTGGTTCATGCCGAGGCCGACCGTTCCGCCGGCGGCGACCGGGTTCGCCGCCTGCGCGCTGTTGAACAGGTAGCCCACCGACGTATAGACGGTCGTGCGCTTCGACAGGAAGTAGTTCGCGCGGCCGACGACCAGCGTGCCGTTCGTGCCGCTTTCGCGTTCGCCGCGTTGCAGGTAGCGCACGCCCTGCACGTCGAAGGCGAGCGCCGGCGTCGCGTAGTAGGTGCCGCCGGCAAACACGATGTCGGACTGCAGGTGTCGCGCCGCCGCGAGGTTGCGCCGGATCCAGCCGGCGCCGAGCCGGGCCGGCCCCCACTTGACGTACGCGGCGACGATGTCGCGCGTGTCGGTGTAGCCCGAGCCGTTCAGCGGCGCCAGCGCGCCGGCGCCGCCGCGCATCACGTCATGGGATGCGGCCAGCCCGAACTGGCTCGTGTCGTACGCGATCATCGCGGTGTATTGGCGGCACGCGACGAAATCGCCGGCCACCTGTCCGGCGCAGCCGGTCGCCGACGGCCCGGCGGGCCCGGCCGCATCGCGGCCGAAGCTGTAGGTCGCGCCGAGCGTGACGCCGTGGAACGTGCCTTTGTAGCCGATCGCGTTGTCGCTGCGCGCGTTCGGCAGATACGAGTCGAAATCCGCCATCGAGTGGATCGACGGGCCGATCACGTCGGCATTGGCGAGCACGATCATCGTCATGTTCATCTGGCGGCCGAGCGTCAGTGCGCCGAAGCCGCCGCTCACGCCGACGTTCGCCTGACGCCCGAACAGACGGCCGCCGTAGTTCAGTGCGCCGGTGCCGGGCTGGAAGCCGTTTTCGAGCACGAAGAACGCCTGGTAGCCCGCGCCGAGATCCTCGGTGCCCTTCAGCCCCCAGCGCGACGGCACTTCGCCGGTCAGCGTCGGCATCCCGACGAACGAGCCGCCATGCGCGGCGTGGTTGTAGTAGGACACGCCGGTGTCCACGATCCCGTACAGCGTGACGCTGCTTTGCGCGCCAGCCGGGCCGGCCAGTGCCATCGCGAGGACGGCGCACAGTTTCTTCTTCATCCTTGTCTCCAAACCTGGTATGTAGTGATGCTTATCGATTTTTATCGGACGGCATCCGCGCGCGACGCCCGGAAGCCGGCCGTGGGTGCCGGCGTGTTACGACAGCGCGGGGTCGGCCTGCCGCCGCGCGGCGCGGGCCGGCGCGCAGACGACTGCGACGGCGATGGCCGCGCCGATCATCGGCAGCAGGAACGCGAAATAGAGATGGGACACGGACCAGCCGCCATCGAGCAGCGCGCCGACCGTCAGCGGCGACAGGATCGCGCCGAGCCGTCCGATGCCGACCGCGAGGCCGATGCCGGTCGTGCGGATCTGCGCGGGATAGGGCGTCGGCGACAGCGCGTACATCCCCGCCACGCACGCATTGATGATCGCGCCGAGGAACACCGCGACCGTCATCCCGACGCCGAGCGAGCCGGTGTTCGCGCCGAACACGACCAGCAGCGCACCGCCCGTCAGCAGCGTGGCGACCAATAGGTTGCGCAGGCCGAACCGGGCCGACAGCAGGCTGAACAGCGATGCGCCGGCAATGCCGCCGAGATTGAGCAGCACGCCGCCGGTCACGCCCTGCGACGCCGACAGCCCGGCCTGCACCAGCAGCTTCGGCGTCCAGCTGACGACGAAATAGAAGCTGCCCATCACCAGGAAGAACGCGATCCACAGCGCGATCGTCCGGCGCGCGAGCGGCCCGCGCAGCACGGCCGCGCGACCTGCATCGGGGCCGGCCGCGTCCGCCGCGGTCGCGGCCGCGGGCAGGGCGTCGAGCGGCGCGCGCTGCATCCGCGCGAGGATCCGGTTGATCTTCTGCAGCGCGTTCGCCGGACGGCGGACCAGCAGGAAGTCGAGCGACTCCGGCAGCAGCGCGAGCACCATCGGGATCGCCATCAGCGTCAGCACGCCGCCGAACGCGAACACGCTGCGCCATCCCCACACGGACAGCAGGTAGCCGGCGATCACGCCGCCGACTGTCGCGCCGATCGCATAGCCGGCCGACTGCATGCCGATCGCGGCGCTGCGCCATTTGTTCGATGCGTATTCGCCGCTGATGACGGTCAGGCTGGCCAGCATGCCGCCGATGCCGAGCCCCGTATACGCGCGGGCGGCCGCCAGCTGCAGCGTGCCGTGGGTGGCCGAGCAGGCGAGCATCCCGGTCGAGATGACGACCAGGCAGAACAGGATGATCCGGCGCCGGCCGACCCGGTCGGCCAGCGGCGCGATCAGCACCGAGCCGAGGCCCATGCCGGCCAGCCCGGCGCTCAGCAGCATGCCGATTTCCTTGCCGCTCAACTGCCACTCGGCCGCGAGGCGCGGCGCGACGAACGCCATCGCGAGCACGTCGAAACCGTCGAGCATGTTCAGCACGACGCAGGCCGTGACGGCCAGCGTCTGGAATGCGCTCATCGGAGACGCATCGATCGTATTGCGGATAGGGACGCTCACGTCTAAGACCCCTGCAAGAATAGTATGACTAATTGATTGGAGCCGGCCGAAGCCGGGGGAGTCGAGCGGGTGACTGCGATTCGGATTGCGTGGGGCGAGCGGGGCGCGTTCGGTCTCCGGTCGCGTTCCCCGATCGTTTGCGGGTGCCGGGCGTCTAGGCGGCGTGCGCAGGCTGCAGCAGCAGACGCTCGATTACGCGCCGCGCGCGGTTCGGGCCCGCATCGACGTGAATGTCGATCTGCCGGCGGTCGGGAAACCGCAGCTGATTGCGGTACTGCGCTTCGATCACGGTCTTGTCCTCGTCGAAGGTGGCCGCGGATTGCTCGATGACCGTTTGCGCGACGCGCTCGACGTCGGTTTGCGGATTGGTCGCGATCGTCCAGAAGTAGTGCGTCGTGGTGGCCGTCTCGGGCGTGATGCCGTGGAAGCCGCGCATATGGAAGCCGCCGCGCGACGGATCGCCGAGGTCGCCGGTGCCGGCGTCCATCGCGCCGGTCCAGATCCGGATATGCGACACGTGGAATTCGATTTCCTGCCATCGATCGACGCGGCCCGCGAACGGCCACGCAGCCGTGTAGGTCGGCGGCGGATCCGAATCGGGCATCCGGCGCACCAGCTTCACCGTGTCGCCTTCGCTGCTGACGCGCGTTTCCGCGCCCATGTGCAGCGCGGCGTTGCCGCCGATGGTTTTCAGGTGGACGTAGCCGAGATGGCTCAGGTCCATCAGGTTGTCGTGAATCAGCTGGTACGGCGCGTCGTAGTGGTAGTTGCCGCCGCCGAACCGGTAGCGCGGATCCGAGTGGAACGAATAGGACGGCGGCGCGCAGGTCGGCTCGCGGTTGGCGGCGTCGCCGATCCAGATCCATACGATCGCGTCCCGCTCCTGGACCGGATACGACGAGACGCATGCGCTGGCCGGGATCCGCTCCTGCCCGGGAATCTCGATGCAGGTTCCGGCGCGGTCGAACAGCAGCCCGTGATAGCCGCAGCGCAGGCCGCGCGATTCGAGCGAGCCGCACGACAGCGGCAGCGACTTGTGGCAGCAGCGATCCTCCAGTGCGCCGACTTCGCCCGACGGTAGCCGGAACAGCACGACCGGGCGGCCGAGCAGCGTGCGGGCAAGCGGGCGGTCGGTCAGTTCGGACGCGAGCGCGGCGACCCACCATCGGTTGGCGGGAAAGATAGGATCGCTTATTTCTTGCGATGTGCGAGGTGCCATCGATTGTCTCCAGTATCGTATTGCCGCCGCGCGCGGCGCGCCGCGCGGGCCGTCTTCTACAGATCGAGTACCAGCATCGCGGTACGCGAACGGGAGCAGCACGGCAGGAACTGGTCGCCGGCTGCTTTCTCGTCGTCCGTCAGGTACGAATCGCGATGCTCGGGCTCGCCGTCGAGCACGCGCGTCAGGCAGGTACCGCATACGCCCTGCTCGCACGAAGTCAGCACGTCGACGCCATTGGCCGCGAGCGCAGCGACGACCGTGCATTCGGCCGGCACGTCGATCACCCGGCCGCTGCTCGCGATCCGGACCTGGAACGGACGGTCGGCAGCGGACGTTTCCACCACACCGCTGAAGAACTCGTAGTGCAGCCGTTCTTCGGCCCAGTTGCGCGCGCGCGCTTCGTTCAGCACCGCGTCCATGAAGCCGCGCGGCCCGCACACGTAGAGATGCGTGCCTGCCGGCGCCGCCGCGAGCACCGCGGCGAGATCGAATCGTTGCGCGGACTCGCCGTCGTCGACATGCAGGCGCACCCGGTCGCGAAACGCGGACGCGGCGATCCGTTCGACGAAGGCCATGCGCTCGGTCGAACGCGCGCAGTAATGCATCGCGAACGGTTCGCCCGACGACGACAGCCGTTCCGCCATGCTGAGTATCGGCGTGACGCCGATCCCGCCGGCGAGCAGCAGGTGGTGCGCCGCGCCGGTCGCAAGCGGAAAGTGGTTGCGCGGCGCGCTGATCCGCACGGTATCGCCTGGCCGGACCGCGTCGTGGATCGCGCGCGAGCCGCCGCGACCTTCGGCGTCGCGCAGCACGGCGATCTGATAGCGGTCGGCCTGCGCGGGATGGTTGCACAGCGAATACTGGCGCACGAGCCCGCCCGGCAGATGGACGTCGATATGGGCGCCCGCCGTGAAGCCCGGCAGCGGCGAGCCGTCGTCGCTGACGAATTCGAATCCGCAGATGTCGCGGGCTTCCTGCCACTTGCGGGCCACCTTGACGGTCAGCGAGGCATCGCTCATGACGCCTCCGTCGCACGGGCAACCGGAATGACGGGGCGCTGCGGGGCCGCCGCGCGTTCCTCGGCGAGCAGCCGCTCGATCACCTTGCGCGACAGCACGCCGCCGGCGTCGATGTTGAGCTTCAGCAGATTACGATCCGGCCACGCTTCGAGGTTGCGCTGCTGGCGCTCGAGCATCTCGAGATCCTCGGCGAAGATCTTGCCCTGGCCTTCGCGGATCGTGTCGGTCAGTGCGGCATCCTCGGGCCGGAAGTTGCGCGCCATGCCCCAGAAATACCAGATCGACGTTTCCGTTTCGGGCGTGATGAAGTCGACGACGATCGACGACGCCTTCACGTCAGCGGACGCCGCATGGCCGCCGTGGCCCGCATGCGCGACGCCGACCTCGATCATCACGTGGCTCGGCGGCGAGAAGCGGCAGATCTGCCAGCGATCGACCGGCACGTCGTCGGCGAGCCCGTTGCCGCGCAGCGCCATCTGCCAGAACGGCGGCGGCATCACGTTTTCCATGAAGCGGCTCGTGACGACCTCGTCGCCTTCGCAGACGGTGCGCGGCGCCGCCTCGTCGATCTCGCGCTGGCCGATGCTGCTCGCATGCACGTAGGTCTCGTGCGTGAGATCCATCAGGTTGTCGATCATCAGGCGGTAGTCGCAGCGGATGTGATAGAGGCCGCCGCCGTGCGCCCACGCGGGATCGTCCGCCCACGGCAGGTGGTGCAGCTTGGCCGGATCCGCGCGGGTCGCGTCGCCCGGCCACACCCAGATGAACCCGTACCGCTCGATCGCGGGAAAGCTGCGGATCGCCGGAAAGCCGCCCACGCGCTGGCCCGGCATGCCGGTCGTCTTGCCGTCGCAGCCCATCTCGAGCCCGTGATAGCCGCACACGAGCGTGCCGTCGCGCACGAAGCCCAACGACAGCGGTGCGCCGCGATGCGGGCAGAAATCCTCGAGTGCGGCGACGCTGCCGTCCGCCGTGCGGTAGAACACCATCGATTCGCCGCAGATCTTGCGCCCGAGCAACTTCCCGTCGATTTCGTCGGGCGTGCAGGCCACGTACCACGCATTCTTCAGAAACACGTCGTCATCTCCTCCGGATCGGGGCCGGCAAATGCCGGCGCCTCATCATTCCGTACACTGAATGAGATTCAGTGTACGCATTGAGCGGGCATCGGACAAGGCGAGCGGTATACTGGTTTTCCCGAAAATCGGCGTAAACGCGCGCCACCCCGGCGACGCATGCGTCCGACGTTCGCCGTTGCAACTTGTTCATCCATGGAAAAAACACACGCTGCCGAAACCCCGACGTTCGGACTCGACCTATACGACGAGCCAGGCCATCTGATTCGTCGCGCGCACCAGATCGCCGTGGCGATGTTTCACGAAAAGCTGGGGCGCGAAGTGACGCCGGTGCAGTACGCGGTGCTGCGCATGCTGCTCGAATGCCCGGGGCTGGATCAGGTGACGCTCGCGCAGCGCGTCGCGCTCGACACGTCGACGACCGCCGACCTGGCGGTGCGGCTCGAGGCGAAAGGCTTGATCGTGCGGGAGGTGCTGCCGCGCCGGCAGCGCCGCCTGCTGCTGACGCCGGCGGGCGAAGCGCTGCTCACGCGGCTGATTCCGTCGGTCAAGGAACTGCGCGCCGGGCTGTTCGAAGGCATGGGAGAGGACGATGCGGAGGACCTGATCCGCCTGCTGCGCAAGTTCGTCCATCTGAACAACGAGCAGAGCCGCGCGCCGCTGCGCGTCGGCGACGAATGACGGCTTGCGGGCAGGCTGCCCGCCGCGCCGGCTCGCGCGTCAGCGCGAGCCTTCCAGCCGCCGCGCGGCTTCCATCACCTCGTTCCTGAAGCGCACCAGCGCCGCCTGTTCCGGCGCGGGCGGCTGCACGGCCGCCCACAGCATGTCGATCAGCTGCGCGGCCGTGGCTTCCGTGTCGAGCTTGCGGCGGCCGAGGATCGCATCCCACAGCACATGCTCGACCGGTCCGAACACCATCGAGCGCAGCAGGCTCAGCGGCATGTCCGTGCGCACCTGCCCGGCCGCCTGCCCGCGCGCGAGCACGTCCATCAGCGGCGCCGTGTAGCGCCGCTGCAGCGCGGTCAGCTCGTCGCTCAGCGCATGCTGCTTTGCGCGGCCCTCCGACAGCACCAGCGCGCACAGCCCGGTGCCGCTGACCAGCATCAGCCGCAGGTGCGTGCGCACGACGAACGCGAACTGCTGGCGGACGGGCGCGTCGAGCGGCATCCCGTCCTCGAAAGCCGTGATGTTTTCGTCATACCAGTCCGCGATCACGCGCGCGCACAGCTCGCGCTTGCCGCGGAAATAACTGAACACGGTCGCCTCGGACACGCCGACGCGCTGCGCGATCTCCGCGGTCGTCGCGGATTCGTAGCCTTTTTCGGCGAAGACTTCGCGCCCGGCGCGCAGGATGTCCTGCACGCGCTGCAGGGACTTGCGGCCGGCGGGCGCGCGCGAGGCGTCGGCGCGGTCGGCTTTGGCGGTGGCGGTCATGGTGTCGGCAGGAGGCGGCAGCGATTCGGAAACAGATCTGAGTATTACTCAAAAAAGTCATTGACGCCAGCCCGGGCGGCGCGCGACACTACGCAAAATTTCCGCAGTATTGGTCAACAAATCGGCGCATCAACCGGTTTTGAGCAAAACTCAGAAATCGGTGCGCGCAACGCACTTTCTGGAGACGGAGGAGACATGAGCAACCTGCCCGGCGTGCAATTCATGCTCGGTGAAGACATCGAGATGCTGCGCGACGCCGTCGCGAACTTCGCGGCGAAAGAAATCGCGCCGCGCGCGGCGGAGGTCGATCGCACCGACCAGTTCCCGATGGATCTGTGGCGCAAGTTCGGCGAGCTGGGCGTGCTCGGGATGACCGTCGGCGAGGAATACGGCGGCGCGAACATGGGCTACGCCGCGCACATGGTCGCGATGGAGGAGATCTCGCGCGCGTCCGCGTCGATCGGCCTGTCGTACGGCGCGCACTCGAACCTGTGCGTGAACCAGATCCACCGCAACGGCACCGCCGCGCAGAAGCAGAAGTACCTGCCGAAGCTCGTGTCGGGCGAACACATCGGCGCGCTCGCGATGAGCGAGCCGAACGCGGGTTCCGACGTCGTCAGCATGAAGCTGCGCGCGGACAAGCGCGGCGACCGCTACGTGCTGAACGGCACGAAGATGTGGATCACCAACGGCCCCGACTGCGACACGCTCGTCGTCTACGCGAAGACGGACGTCGACGCCGGCCCGCGCGGCATCACCGCGTTCATCGTCGAGAAGGGCATGAAGGGCTTCTCGGTTGCGCAGAAGCTCGACAAGCTCGGCATGCGCGGCTCGCACACGGGCGAGCTGGTGTTCCAGGACGTCGAGGTGCCCGAAGAGAACATCCTCGGCCAGCTCAACGGCGGCGTGAAGGTGCTGATGAGCGGCCTCGACTACGAGCGCGCGGTGCTGTCGGGCGGCCCGACGGGCATCATGGCCGCGTGTCTCGACGCGGTGGTCCCGTACATCCACGACCGCAAGCAGTTCGGCCAGTCGATCGGCGAGTTCCAGCTGATCCAGGGCAAGGTCGCCGACATGTACACGACGTTCCAGGCGTGCCGCGCGTATCTCTACGCGGTCGGCCGCCATCTCGACTCCGCGGGCAGCGACCACATCCGCCAGGTGCGCAAGGACTGCGCGGGCGTGATCCTCTACACGGCCGAGAAGGCGACGTGGATGGCCGGCGAGGCGATCCAGATCCTCGGCGGCAACGGCTACATCAACGAATACCCGGTCGGCCGGCTGTGGCGCGATGCGAAGCTGTACGAGATCGGCGCCGGCACGAGCGAGATCCGCCGGATGCTGATCGGCCGCGAGCTGTTCGCGGAAACGATGTAACGCCCCACGTCACGCGAACGGAGCCCCGTCGATGCCGATCATCGAATCCAAACTGAATCCGCGCTCGGAAGAATTCCGCGCGAACGCCGCGGCGCTCGAGGCGGTCGTCGCCGACCTGCGCGCGAAGATCGAACAGCTGGCGCAGGGCGGCGGCCCGGCCGCGCGCGACAAGCACCTGTCGCGCGGCAAGCTGCTGCCGCGCGACCGGATCGCGCAACTGCTCGATCCCGGCGCGCCGTTCCTCGAACTCTCGCAGCTCGCGGCGAACGGCATGTACAACGACGATGCGCCGGGCGCGGGCGTGATCACCGGCATCGGCCGAATCGCGGGCCGCGAATGCGTGATCGTCTGCAACGACGCGACGGTCAAGGGCGGCACCTACTACCCGATGACGGTGAAGAAGCACGTGCGCGCGCAGGAGATCGCCGCGGAGAACCGGCTGCCGTGCGTGTACCTCGTCGATTCGGGCGGCGCGAACCTGCCGAACCAGGACGACGTGTTTCCCGATCGCGACCACTTCGGCCGCATCTTCTACAACCAGGCCACGATGTCGGCGGCCGGCATCGCGCAGATCGCGGTCGTGATGGGCTCGTGCACGGCGGGCGGCGCGTATGTGCCGGCGATGAGCGACGAGTCGATCATCGTGAAGAACCAGGGCACGATTTTCCTCGGCGGGCCGCCGCTCGTGAAGGCCGCGACCGGCGAGGAAGTGAGCGCCGAGGATCTCGGCGGCGGCGACGTGCATACGCGCCTGTCGGGCGTGGCCGATCATCTCGCGCAGAACGACGCGCATGCGCTGTCGATCGCGCGCAGCATCGTCGGTCATCTCGCGCCGAAGATCGCCTCGCCGGTGTCGCTGCGCGAGCCGAAGCCGCCGCGCTACGACGCGAAGAGCCTGTACGGCGTGATTCCGGTCGACACGCGCAAGCCGTTCGACGTGCGCGAGGTGATCGCGCGCATCGTCGACGATTCGGAGTTCGACGAATTCAAGGCGCGCTTCGGCACGACGCTCGTCACGGGCTTCGCGCATATCTGGGGGCATCCGGTCGGGATCGTCGCGAACAACGGCATCCTGTTTTCCGAATCGGCGGTGAAGGGCGCGCATTTCATCGAGCTGTGCTGCCAGCGCAAGATTCCGCTCGTGTTCCTGCAGAACATCACCGGCTTCATGGTCGGCCGCAAGTACGAGAACGAAGGCATCGCGCGCCACGGCGCGAAGATGGTGACGGCCGTGTCGAACGCGAAGGTGCCGAAGTTCACGGTGATCATCGGCGGCTCGTTCGGCGCGGGCAACTACGGGATGTGCGGTCGCGCATTCGGGCCGCGCTTCCTGTGGATGTGGCCGAACGCGCGTATCTCGGTGATGGGCGGCGAGCAGGCCGCGTCGGTGCTCGCGACCGTGCGGCGCGACGGCATCGAGGCGAAGGGCGGCGCGTGGTCCGCCGACGAGGAAGAAGCGTTCAAGCAGCCGATTCGCGACCAGTACGAACGCCAGGGTCATCCGTACTATGCGAGCGCGCGGCTGTGGGACGACGGCGTGATCGATCCCGCGCAGACGCGCGACGTGCTCGGCCTCGGGCTGGCCGCGTCGATGAACGCGCCGATCGAGGACACGCGCTTCGGCGTGTTCCGCATGTAACGGCAGGGAGGGCTGAACCATGCGATACGAAACCATCAAGGTAAGCGAAGCCGGCCGCGTGGCGACTGTCACGCTCGCGCGTCCCGACGTGCGCAACGCGTTCAACGAGACGACGATCGCCGAGCTGACCACCGCGTTCGAGTGGCTCGATGCGCACGCCGGCGTGCGCGCGGTCGTGCTCGCGGCCGAAGGCGCGGCGTTCTGCGCGGGCGCGGACCTGAACTGGATGAAGAAGATGGCCGGCTACTCGGACGACGAGAACCGGGCCGACGCGCGCAAGCTCGCGCGGATGCTCGAGGCGATCCATCGCTGCGGCAAGCCGGTGATCGCGCGCGTGCATGGCGATGCGTATGCGGGCGGCGTCGGGCTCGTCGCTGCGGCCGACATCGCGATCGCGGCCGACGGCGCGAAATTCTGCCTGTCCGAAGCGCGCCTGGGGCTGATCCCCGCGACGATCGCACCGTACGTCGTGCGTGCGATGGGCGAGCGCGCCGCGCGCCGCTACTTCACGACCGCGGAGGTGTTCGACAGCGCGCGTGCGGCGTCGCTCGGCTTCATTCACGACGCGGTGCCGGCCGACGCGCTCGACGACACGGTCGCGAAGCTCGCGGCGACGCTGGTCGCGAACGGCCCCGACGCGGTGCGCGCGTGCAAGCGGCTGGTCGCCGACGTCGCCGGCCGTGCGCTCGACGCGACGCTGATCGAGCAGACCGCCGACTGGATCGCGCGCACCCGCGCGGGCGCGGAAGCCCGCGAAGGGATCGCATCCTTCCTGGAGAAACGCACGCCGTCGTGGCGTGAATGACATCGCGGCGGCGGATGCCGCCCGCGTCGCGTGACCAACCTTTTCCGGACGACATCGAAGCCATGTTCGACAAGATTCTGATCGCCAACCGCGGCGAAATCGCGTGCCGCGTCGCCGCGACGTGCAAACGTCTCGGGATCGCGAGCGTTGCCGTCTATTCCGACGCGGACGCGAACGCGAAGCACGTCGCCGCGTGCGACGAGGCCGTGCATATCGGCGGCTCGGCGGCCGCGGACAGCTATCTGCGCATCGAGCGCATCATCGACGCCGCGCGCGCGACCGGCGCGCAGGCGATCCATCCCGGCTACGGCTTCCTGTCGGAGAACGAGGATTTCGCGCAGGCCTGCGACGCGGCCGGCATCGTGTTCATCGGGCCGCCGGTCGACGCGATCGCCGCGATGGGCTCGAAGGCGGCCGCGAAGGCGTTGATGCACGCGGCCGCGGTGCCGCTCGTGCCTGGCTATCACGGCGACGACCAGGACGCGCGCAACCTGCATCGCGAAGCCGACGAGATCGGCTATCCGGTGCTGCTGAAGGCGAGCGCGGGCGGCGGCGGCAAGGGGATGCGCGTGGTCGAGCGCTCCGAGGATTTCCCGGCGGCGCTCGCGTCGTGCCAGCGCGAAGCCGCGAGCAGCTTCGGCAACGATCGCGTGCTGATCGAGAAATACCTGACGCGCCCGCGCCACGTCGAGGTGCAGGTGTTCGGCGATACGCACGGCAATGCCGTGTACCTGTTCGATCGCGACTGCTCGGTGCAGCGCCGTCACCAGAAGGTGCTCGAGGAAGCGCCGGCGCCGGGCCTGCCCGACGACCTGCGCCGCGCGATGGGCGAGGCGGCCGTCGCGGCCGCGCGTGCGGTCGGCTATGTCGGCGCGGGCACGGTCGAGTTCATCATGACCGGCGACGCGTTCTACTTCATGGAAATGAACACGCGGCTGCAGGTCGAGCATCCGGTCACCGAGATGGTGACGGGGCTCGATCTGGTCGAATGGCAGTTGCGCGTCGCGGCCGGCGAGCCGCTGCCGCTGAAGCAGGACGAACTGCGCGTGCAGGGTCACGCGATCGAGGCGCGCCTTTACGCGGAGAACCCGGCGCGCGGTTTCCTGCCGTCGACTGGCACGCTGAAGCACCTGCGACTGCCGGAAGGCGTCGAGTTCGACATCGGCGCGCCGGTGCGCGTCGACAGCGGCGTGCGCGAGGGCGATGCGATCACGCCGTTCTACGACCCGATGATCGCGAAGCTGATCGTGCACGGCGCGGACCGCGCGGAAGCGCTCGGCCTGATGCTGCGTGCGCTGCGTGCGTGCGAGGTGGTCGGCCTGCACACGAATGCCGCGTTCCTGCAGCGGATCGTCGCGTGTGCGCCGTTCGCGTCGGCCGATCTCGACACCGGCCTGATCGAGCGCAACCACGGTGCGCTGTTCGCGCCGCAACAGCCGCCGCGCGCGGCGCTCGCGCTCGCCTGTGCGGCGCTGCTCGCGCGCGAGCGGGGCGCGGCCGCGAACGGCGCGTCGCCGTGGGCCGCGCTGCCGGACTGGCGGCTGAACGGCGGCTATCGCCGCACGCTCGAATGGCGCGCGGTCGAGCGCGACACGGACCACACGGTCGTGTATGAAGACGACGGCGCCGGCGCGCGTCTCGCGGCGGGCGATGCGGCTGCGCAGCCGTTCGCGTGGACGCGCGGCGCGAGCCCGCTCGACTTCGACGTGACGCTCGACGGCGTGCGCAGCAGCGGCCGCGTCTACGCGGACGGCGACGTCTTCCACGTGTTCACGCAGGGCGCGGCCGAGACCTTCGAATGGCGCAATCTGCTCGCGCATGCGGGCGACGCGGAACACGGCGGCGGCCGCCTGACCGCGCCGATGCCCGGCAAGGTGATCGCGGTGCTGGTCGAACCGGGCCAGAAGGTCGAAGCCGGCACGCCGCTGATCGTGATGGAAGCGATGAAGATGGAGCACACGATCGGCGCGCCGGGCGCGGGCGTCGTCGCCGAAGTGCTGTACGGCGTCGGCGACCAGGTCGCGGACGGTGCGCAGCTGCTGACGATGGCCGAAGTCGCCTGATACGCGAGGTTCGCGACCGGCCCGTGCGCGGCCGGTCGCCCGGGATCGGGGCGGGCCGGACCGGGCCTCGGCGCGTGCCGCGCTGACCATCCATGACAGTCTGTCGGCCGGCACTCCGCTAGACTGGCGCATTGCGCGCCGCACGGCTGCTTGACGCGGCCGGCGCTGCGCGCGCTACACTGCGACCATTCAATCTTCATCCCCGCCGACGATGACGTCTCCTGTCCTGAACGGCCTGCGCATCGGTATCACGATCGGCCTGCGCACCCCCGACGAAAGCCTGTGGATCAACGGCATCAAGCAGAACGCACTGTTTCTCGCGAAGCTGCTGATGGCGTCGCCGCACGGCTATCGCGTCACGCTCGTCAACACCACCGGCGTGCCGCTGACCGATGCGCTGCCGTGGGACCGCCATGTGTACGACACGCGCACCTTTGCCGACACGAAGGATTCGCTCGACGTGCTGATCGAACTCGGCGGCCAGATCGACGCGGAGCAGACGGCCTACCTGAAGGCGCGCGGCGCGAAGATCGTCAGCTACTGCTGCGGCGTCGAGTACATCAACGCGATGGAGTCGATGCTGTTCGGCCGCCGGCTGTGGGATTCGCTGTTCATCAACCGCGGCTACGACGAGGTCTGGGCGATTCCGCAGATCGCGCCGTCGTCGCTGCCGTTCCTGCAGTCGCTGCGCCGCTGCCCGGGGCGCGTCGTGCCGTTCGTATGGGATCCGATGTTCCTGACGCAACGCGCGCAGTCGCTGCCGGAGCTCGGCGAATACCGGCCGCGCGGCGAGCGCGGCAAGCGGCTGACCGTGATGGAGCCGAACCACAACGTCGTGAAGTTCTGCGTGTATCCGATGCTGATCATCGACGAGGCGTATCGCCGCGATCCCGATTCGATCGTGTTCACGCACGTGACGAACGCGGATCGCCTCGCGCGCGAGAGCGCCGAGTTCGTGATGCTGATGAACTATCTCGACATCGTGCGCGCGGGCAAGGCGAGTTTCGTCGGACGCTTCGACACGCCGGTGTTCCTGGCCGACCTGACCGACGTCGTCGTGTCGCACCAGTGGTCGAACCCGCTCAACTACTTCTATTTCGACGTCTGCTGGCAGGGCTACCCGCTGGTGCACAACGCGAGCCTCGCCCCCGATCTCGGCTACTACTATCCGGACAACGACGTGCAGCAGGGCGCGGATGCGCTGCTGCGCGCGCTCCATACGCACGACGACGCGTGGGAGGCGTATGCGCGGCGTCAGCGCGAGATCCTGCGCCGCTACACGTCCGCCAATCCGGCGCTCGTTGCCGAGTACGACGCGCTGCTCGCGAACCTCGTCGGCGCGACGGGCGCGTAACGCGAACTTCCGGTACGACAGCCGTGCCTGTTCCGGCGCATGCCGCGTCGCGATTATCGTATGAAGAATTGAGCCTTTAAAAAGAAACCGCCGAATTGGTCGATTCGGCGGTTTTGAAGGCACGAATTTGACGGCTCCGAGGGAAGTCCGTCAAAAATCATTTTATAGGTTAACAAGTCGGAAGGATTGTTAAATTTCTTCCGGATGGTATTGATAGTATAATTCGGCGTGGATTTTCGCTTTGAATGGGGTCGATTGATCTGGTGTGATTGATAATATCGAATCAAACGCGGAAATTAGGTTTCAAAGCGATTGAATGCTAAACTTCGGCGGGTGCTTCGGCGACGGTTGCCCTTGCCGGAAGGGCATCCGAGACTGACGGCGAAGCGAATATGCACCCCGTCGCGGGCATGCCGATTTATCAGATCAAACGGGCAGAATCAGGTTGCGCTTCTGAATCCCGCTGCCTTCTTCTCATTTTCGACTGTCGCATTATTTGGCGCAAAGCGCTGCGCCGATTCGCATTCGGTCGTCCCATTGTGTAATCTGTCGCACTGTGGCGTGCCGTTGCGGTGTGTATTTTCGATATTGGAATGACTTTAAAATATCGAATTTGTCGGCGCGCCGAAACCAAAAGTACGCTCCCGAAAAAGATCGAGAAACTGGATGAGCCGGGAAGGCAGCGGAGCACGCGAGCGTCGCTCGCTCCGCATATAGCGTCAGGTCGGACCGCGCACGGCGGTTCGCCATTTGCCGGAGCGCCGGATGAATGCGGTCAAAGCTCGCCTGGAGGCGAATCGGGAAGTCAATCGTGACGACGAGATCGGTCTGGTGTTCGGCGGGCCCGACCGTCACGCCAATCTCGCGTCGGTACGCAGTTTCGTCGAAAGCCGGCTCGCGTTCGTCTACGAGCCGGTGTGTCGCGCCGACCTGTCGGGCGGCGTGCTGTATCACGAATGCCTCGCGCGGCTGCAGCGCGAATCGGACGACGCGTTGCCGCCGCTCGCGTTTCTGCCGCGGCTGGAATCGTTCGGGCTGATGCACTGGTTCGACCGGCTCGTGGTCGGCCGCACCATCGACGGCCTGCGTGCCGATCCGACGGCCGTCTACGGCTGCAACGTGTCGGCGGCGAGCGCGGTGATGGACGACGCGTGGCTGGCGATCTTCCGGCGGCTCGAGAGGGAGCCGTCGGTGGCCGCGCGGCTGGTGATCGAGATCACCGAGACGGGGCCGCTGAATCCGGTCGCGGGGCGGTCGTTCGTGTCGCGGTTCCGGCAGGCCGGATGCCGCGTCGCGATCGACGATTTCGGCGTCGGTTTCAGCGCGCTGAACAACCTGGTGGTCGGCAATCCCGACATCGTGAAGCTCGACAAGTCGATCCTGTCGATGATCAAGCGCAACGCGATCGGGCGCTACCAGTTCCGCCGGCTGATCGCATTCGCGCACGAAGGGGCGCGGCACGTCGTCGTCGAAGGCGTGGAAAACGAAATGGACCGGCAGATGATCGTGGAGGCCGGGGTCGCATGGGCGCAGGGCATCCGTTTCTCGTGTCGCGCGCCGGCGCCGGCCTTCGCGTGACGGCGCGCCGGAATCGAACATAAAGGGGCTTGAGCATGGCGGGGACGACGACCGGGAGCGGAACGGGCGCGCAGGCGAAGCAGGCGCGCGGCCTCGTCGCGCTCGACGAACTGGCCGACATGCTGCGGCAACTCGGCGCGGAGTCTGCCGAATCGGGCGATGCGCCGATCGATGTCGCACCGTTCGTCGACGGGCTGAAGGTCGTGTCGGATCATATTCACCGGATGAAGCCGCTCGATGCCGAAGGCCGCGAGCTGGCGGCGCGGCACTATTACGCGGGCGTGTTCGCGGGCGCATGCGGCGACGATTCGGCCATCGCGTGCGGCGTGGCAGGCCGTCTTGCGCAGCAGACGGGCGGCGTAAGCCCGGCGTCGGTTCGCCGTTTTGCGATGCTTGCGCGTGTGGGCAGGCGGCACGGCCGCGCGTTCGCCCTGTACAGCGGCCGTCGCGTGCATGCATAGCGGCGGCGGCCGGACATGCCGGCACGGGCCGGGCGGCCCGGTCAGTCCGGCCCGAAACCGCCGAGCAAGAGCGCCATCGCGCGATCGACCGCGTCGTCCCACTGCCCGCGGCGCGTGGCGCGCACGATGCGAATCCCCGGATAGAGCGCGGTGCGCGAGCCGGTTTCCCAGCGCGCGTCGGCCTTCGGGCTCAACAGCAGGATGGCCGGCACGCCGAGCGCGCCGGCGAGATGGACGTGCGCGGTGCAGGTGGTCACGACGGCATCCATTGCGAGCATCAGCGCCGCGAGATCGCTGAAGTCGCCGATCGCGTGGTGCGGGAACGTCACGGGCAGGTCCGACTGCTCGGTGTGCGCGGACAGGTCGCGGTTGATGCAGTACGCGGCGTGACCGTGCATCCGCGTGAGCGGCGCGAGATCGCGCAGGCTGGCCGCACGATGGAAGCGCGCATCGCTTTCGTCGCGGCCGCGCCAGTTGAGTCCGATGCGGCGCGTGCCGGGCGCGCTGCCGTCGCGCGCGACGCGCTCGCGCCACGCGTCGGCGCGATCGGGCGGGCACGACAGGTACGCGGCCGGCACGCCCGCCGGCGCGGGCGCATAGCCGAACTGCGCGGCGAGCACCAGGAACGAACACCAGTAGTCGTACGCGATCTGCGACGTGTCGGCCCACGGGCCATGCGAGCCGACGAACGCGACGTGCGGGAACGTGTGGCGCAGCAGGCCCGTCAACGTGTCGGGCACGACGACGGTCACGCTCGCGCAGCCGAGCGCGTCGAGCGCATGCAGGTAGCGCGCGTACTGCAGCTGGTCGCCGACGCCGCCGTAGCTGATCACGAGCAGCCGCCTGCCTTGCAGCGGCTGGCCCTGGTAGAGCCGGTCCGTTGGCAGCCCGAATTGCGCGGCGGTCAGCACGTTCTCGCTCGCGAGCGTCGCGCGCGCGGCCTCGTCGCGCCGGCCGGCGCGCAGCAGCAGGCCCGACCGCGCCAGCTCGACGCGCCCGCGCTGCGCGTCGGGCAGCGCGGCCGGATCGCCGAAGCGCTCGAGCGCCGCGAGCCCCGCGTCGGGCGCGCCGGCGAAGCCGTAGCACGATGCGAGCTGGAGTGCGATGGCGTCGTCGTCGAGTCCGCGCTCGCGCGCGCGTTGCCAGCAGTCGATCGCATGGCCCCATTCGCAGCGCGCCTCGTGTTCGAGCGCGCGGTTCCAGTACGTTTCGGGCGCGTCGTCGGCGCGCGCACCGGCGGCGGGGCCGGGTTCATCGACAGGCGGCGCGGCGGCGAGCGGTTCGCCCGTGATGAACAGGCGCTGCCGGTCCCAGCGCGGGTTCGGCACGCACAGCAGGTTCAGCGCATCGATCCGGTAGAACGTGTAGTCGAGACCCGCGAAGGTCGCGATGATCGCTGCTTCGCCGACTTTCCAGTACTCGATCCAGCACCACGGCAGATGCGTCTCGATCAGTCGGCGCGCGCCGCGCAGCGCGTCGATCTCCATTCCTTCGATGTCGAGCTTGAGGAAATCGAGCCGCGGCAGGCCGAGCGAATCGAGCGCGACGACCGGGGTCGGCGAGCCGTCTGCGCCGTGGCCGTCGACGAGCGACACCGCGCCGAAATCGGCTGCCTGCCCGTAGTCGATCTCGGGCACCGTCATCGTGCCGTTATGACTCGCGAGCCCCATGTTGCGCAGATGCAGGTTGTCGAGCTGGTTGAGCGCGACGGTGCCGCCGAGCGCATGGAACAGCGTGCGCTGCGGCTCGAACGCATAGACGCGGCCGCCGCGCTCGCGCAGCCGGTGCGCGATCGGCACGCAGACGAGCCCCGCATTCGCGCCGCCGTCCACCGCGATCGCGTCGTCGGGCAACTGGTCGATCACCTGCATGATGGTGTCGAGTTCCTGCTGGATGTGCGGCCGGCCGGTCTTGATCAGCGCCTCGGCCTGATGCGCGCAGTGCCGGTTGATGACGAACGGGCCGTAGACCGAATCGATCACGACGAAGTTGCGGATGGCCTGATTCATGGCGCGGGGCGTGCGGACGCGGTCAGCCGAGGACGCGGCCGGCGAACAGGCGCTGCACCTGTTCGGTATGCGCGCGCACGTTGGGTTCGGCAAGCGCATCGACGCGATGCAGGCAGCGGCGGGCGGCCGCCGCGTAGTCGTCGAGCCGCGCGTCGTGCGTCTGCGCGGCGGTCGCGATGGCGCGCGCCGCGTCGAAGATCTCGAAGTCCGGATAGTAGTAGCCGACGTCGCGCAGGAACGGCGAGTTGTGCACGAGCGGATAGTTGCCGTACAGCGCGTCGTACAGCAGGTAGTTGAGACCGTTTTCCCAATGGTGCGACACGACGATGTCGGTGTGATGCGCGGCCCACGCGACGAACGGCGCGCGCACGTCGGCCGTCGCCTTGCCGTCGCGCACCATCTCGAGCCCGAGCGCGAGATGCTTGAAGGCGACGTTTTCCTTCTTGTCGAACGTGTTGGTCATATATACGTGCTCGACGAGTTCCGGATGCTCGACGTAGCACGCGTTTGCGGCCAGCATCGGCACGATCGCGCTCTTGACGACGTTCAGGTTCGGCTCGAAGAACGCGATGCGTTTCGCGGGGCCGTGGTTCCGGTAGCCGAAGCGCGCCTTCAGTTCGGGATCGGCATCGAGGCTGCGTTCGATGAAATACGGCGACCAGATGTGCGGCAGCTCGATCACCGGCGCGCGATAGACGGCCTGGAAGTAAGCCGCGCACGTATGCATGTGCTGCGGATTGGTCCAGATCGCGTCGAACTGCACGCGGTTCGGGTTCGGGCGCCAGTTGTTCTTCTCGAAGTTGATCGTTTCGACCGCGATCACGTAGTCGTTGCCGAAGCGGTACGACACGCACTTGCCGCCGTGCCGGCGCACGGCGTCCGCGTGCGTCTGGTCGATGAACGCGTTCATCTCGATCAGCAGGTCGGTCTGATGAACGACCGCGGACAGCGGGCGCAGCGCGTCGCGGAACGCGTCCATCATCAGCGCCTGCGGATACTCGGCAATGCCGTCGTCGTGCGCGAGCCAGACTTCACCGATCAGCGGCGACTGCTTCAGCAGCATGTACAGGTACACGCAGTGCTGATTCGCGCCGTTGTACCAGATCGACTGCGTCGCGTCGCGCTGCACGTTCATCGTAATCGCGACATTGATTTTCATGGCGGCTCCCGCGCGACGCTCACTGCGGCGTGTAGTTCTGCGCCTGCCGCGGCACGTAGCCGGTCAGGCGCCAGTGTCCGTCGTCCTCGAGGCGGAAGCTCAGCTTCTCGTACATCGTCGTGCCGGTGGTCAGCGTGGTCGCGTAGTCGATGTTCGCGTAGAGCCCGTCGGGCGTCGACGGCACTCCCGCGTAGCGGATCCGCGTGATTTGCGCCCACCCGCGATGTCGCACGAGGCCGACCGTCTGCCGCGCGCGTCGCATGTCGGTGACGAACTGGGGCTGCGCGATCCGGGTCTTGACGAAGCTGGCGGAATCGATCCACAGATCGTCGAACTGGCCGTTGTCGAGCCGTTTGAACACGGTATCGGCGTCCTGCAGCAGTTCGTCCGCGGACTCGCCGCCGGACTGTGCATGGGCGCCGAAGGCGATCGAGGCGGCGGCGCAGGCGATCAGCCATTTCGCGCGAGTGACGGAGGAGCGTGCGGTCATGACGGTGTCCGGGGAGATAGGCGGCGCATCACGCGTCGCGATGAAGGGCCGCGATCGCATCCGTATACGCGGCGACGTTGTCGGGGTTGTAGATGCTGACCGAATCGAGCACGTGCTTCGACTGCTCGCGGTACGCATCGAGGTTCGCGTCGTGTTCGGCGAAGGCCTGCAGCAGCGCACGGCCGCCGGCCTGGCAGTCGAAGTCGGGATAGTAATACCCGGCCTTGCCGAGGAACGGCGAGTTGTGGATCAGCGGATAGTCGCCGTACAGCAGTTCGTAGTACAGGTAGTTCTGCGCGTTCTCCCACGTATGCGACACGACTGCGTCGCCATACGCGGCCATGAACTCGTACACCGCGTAGCGGCTTTCGAACGTCGTGATCCCGTGGTCGACGATGTCGAGGCTCTTCGCGAAATGGACGAAGGTCGTGTGGTTCTTCAGGTGCGTCGTATTGCACACGCGCACGATCTCGACGAAGTCGGGCCGCGCGCGATACGCTTCCTCGGTCACGAGCATCGGGATGATGCTCGTCTTCACCATGCAGATGTTCGGCTCGAACATCGTCACGCGCCAGCGCGGCTTGCCGGGCTGATAGCCGTACGACAAGCCGCCGCCGAGCGACGCGCGCGCCTTGTCGAACAGCAGCGGATGCCAGATGTGCGGGACGATCGTGACGGGCGCGCGCAGGCCCGTCTGGTAATAGTGCAGGCACGAGCGCTCGAACTCGGGAATCGTCCACACGGCATCGTACGGCGCGCCGGAGAACAGGAAGCCCGACGGCTTGTTGAACATCGCGCGCTCGATGTCGATCACGTAGTCGTTGCCGACCCGCATCGTGACGACCTTGCCGCCGCGTTCGCGGAACGCGCGCAGATAATCCGCGCCGAACTGCGCGCTCATCTCGATCAGCACGTCGCAGCGCTGCATCGCTTCGTCCATCGACAGCAGCGGCACGTTCCATTCGCCGAGCATCATCTGCGGATCGGCGACCTGTTCGCCGCCGTTCACCATCACCGCTTCCGCGACGAGCGGCGACTGGCGCAGCAGCAGGATCAGCAGCAGGCAGTTCTGGAAGATGCCGTTTTCCCACAGCGACTGGCCGGCGCCGCGCACGAACAGCGACACGCCGACGACGAGGCGCTTGCCGTCGCCGGGCGCGTGACGGGCATTGGAGTCCGACATGCGTATGCTCCGGTTCAGGCGACCAGACGCGAGACGAACGCGTCGAGGTTCGCGGGGTTGTCGATCGATACCGACTTCAGCAGCCGGTCGGTTTTCGTGCGGTAGTCGTCGGCGCGCTCGTCGTGATGCAGCCACGCGTCGAGCAGCGCACGGCCGCCCGCCTGCGAGTCGAAGTCCGGATAGTAGTAGCCGGCGTCGCCGAGCAGCGTCGAGTTGTGGAACAGTGGATAGCCGCCGTAGAGCACGTCGTAGTACAGATAGTTCTGCCCGTTCTCCCAGTGATGGGACACGACGGCGTCCGCGTGGCGAGCCATGAAGCCGGGCAGGTCGAGGCGCGGCTCGAAGGTCGCCTTGTGGTGGCGCACGAGGTCGAGGCTGTTCGCGAAATGCACGAAGGTCGAATGCGTCTTCATGTGCATCGCGTTGACGACGAACAGGTGCTGGACCGCGTCGGGCCGCGCGCGATAGAACTCGTCGCAGGCGAGCATCGGGTAATGGCAGGTCTTCACGACCGAGATGTTCGGTTCGAGCGTCGCGAGCCGCCACGGACGGCGGCCGGGCTGGTAGCCGAACGTCGCGCCTTCGGCGGCGAGCGTGGCGAGGCGACGCTCGAGGAAGTAGGGCGACCAGATGTGCGGCATCAGGTGTACCGGCGCGCGCAGCAGCGTGCGCAGCATCGGCGCGGCGGTCTTGTCGTACTGCGGCAGCAGCCAGACTTCGTCGAACGGCGCGCCGTTGATGATGTGCCCGGACGGCTTGTCGAAGATCGGCGTTTCGCACAGGCCCGCGTATGTGTGGCCGCAGAAGAATGCGACGCGCTTCTTGCCGAGCGCCTTCATGTGCTTGAGCCAGTCGACCGGCAGCTGCGCGCCCATTTCAATCACGACGTCGAGTTCGTGCGTGACGTCGGCCGGTTTCACGAGCGGCACGTCGAGGCCGTCGAGGTCGAGGCCGGCCGGCAGCGCCTGCGCGTCGCCGCCGTTCAGGAAATACACGGGACCGACGCGCTCCGAACGCTTCAGCATCATCGCGAGGAACGCGATGTTCTGGTGAATGCCGTTTTCCCAGATCGCCTGGCCGTCGCGCGCAAACAGCGAGATGCCGACGGCTGGCCGTTGTCTGCGGGTGCCGCCCGAGGCGGTTTCATTGATGTCCGTCACCGGCTGTGTTCCTCTGCGGCGTCGTGCGTTCGGCCGTGGCGTCGGGCGCCCGGCACGGAATCGTCGCGCCGTGGATTGTCATGGTCGCGCAGGCGCGGGCGCGCTCCGGCACACGGAGCGCGGCGCGCGAGTCGCGGCGTCGACGGCCGCCTTGTGCAGCGCACCGCCGGGCCGGCCGTTCGCGGCGCCCGGACAGGCCGCCCGGCGGCTGTCTGCGGCGATTGTGGCACGGAAATCGCCGGTTTGTGGAGGCGCATGACCAACTTTGACACTGCTGCCGGCGAGCGGACTGGAGGTCGGCGAAGCCGTGTGGCGGCCCGTGTACGGCTCAGCGCTGCAGCGAGATTTCGACGCGACGGTTGCTGGCGCGGCCTTCGGCCGTCGCGTTGGAGGCGACCGGATCGGCGCTGCCGCGGCCCGTGACCGTCAGCGCCTGCGTTTTCAGCCCGTGGCGCGTCAGGTAGGCCGCGACGGTTTCCGCGCGGCGCTTCGACAGAGCGAGGTTGGACGCGTCGCTGCCCACCGAATCCGTATAGCCCGTAATCGTTACCTGCGTGTACGTGCGGTCCTCGCGTTCGCTCAGCAGCTTGTCGAGCGATGTGCGTGCGGCCGGCGTCAGCGTGGACAGGCCGGTCGCAAACAGCGCGTCGCCGGCGAGATTCACGTGCTCGACGGCGGCGGGCGCCGGCGCGGGCGTTGCCGCCGGCGCGGGTTCGGCCGGCGCCGCGCCGCACTGGAACACGAGCGAGGCTGGATCCGAGCCGTCGCGCAGCGCGCGCGCCGCGTCGACGGTGCGCACGGGCTGGTCGCCGCAGATCTTGCGCGCGGCTTTCATGCAGGTCTGCGGGCCCGACAGCAGGCCGTGGCAGTCCACCTGGAAGGTGCGCACGCCGTCGCGCGGCTGCAGTTCGGACGCGCTGTAGGTCGGACCGGATGCGGTCGAACAGGCGGCGAGGGCCGTTGCGGCAAGGGCGAGCGCAAGAGCGAGTTTATTCACGATGACATCCTCAAAACTGGATTGACGGGAGCCCGCCGCAGCGCGTGCGGCGGGCTCGGCCGGCCGTCGGTGCCGCCGCGGCCGGCCTGCGGGAACCGGCCGGCCTGGCGGCGCGACGCGTTACTTCCACTGGTACAGCATGCCCGCGCCGATCACCTTCTGGTTGCCGCTGAAGCCGCCGTTGATCGACGCCTTCAGGTTTTCGGTGATGCGCGCCTGCATGTTGACCGCCATCGCCTTCTGGCCGAGGAACGTCGAGGTGCCGATCCCCATCCCGAAGTTGGCGTCGCGATCGAGCTGCGGGATCGACGCCATCGCGCCGACGGCCGCGATACCCTGCTTCGCCATCTGGTCGGTCTGCTGCAGTTGCGAACCCAGCGTGTTGATCTGCGTCTGCTGGCCCGACAGCGCCGTCGACAGCGTCGTCTGCACCGCCGTCAGCTGGTTCACGTTGACCGCGTCGGTGCCTTGCGTACCCGGCGCGACGTTCGTGATCTGGCGCTGCTGCGTGTCGCTGCCGACCGACACCACGTTCGAGCGGCCGCCGTCCGTCGAATTCGCGCCGATCGCGACCGAGTTCGAGCCGGCGGTGACGGTCGGCCTGTCGGAGCCGGTGCCGTTCATGTCGGCCGCGATGCCGGAACTGTTCGCCGTACGCGTCGTGTTGTTGTTGATCGTCGTCGACAGCTGGGTCAGCGTGTTGGTGATGTTGGTCACGCCGGTCGACAGCGACGCCACGTTGCTGTTCGTCGTGCTCAGCCCCGTCGACAGCGAGCCGATGCCGGTCGAGGTCGACGTGGACAGCGACGTGAGGTTGCTGTTGGTCGAGCTGATGGTCGTCGACAGCGAGTTGATTGCGGTCGAGGTCGACGTGGACAGCGACGACACGGTGCTGTTGGTTGCGCTGAGGCCCGTGGACAGCGAGCCGATGCCGGTCGACAGCGACGAGATGTTCGACGCGGTCGAGGTCGACAGGCTGTTGAGCGCCTGGTTCGTCGCGTTGAGCTGGCTGCCGTTGATCGCGTCCGTGCTGGTGGCCGAGATCTGGCCGGCTGCGACGTTCGTGATCTGGCGTTCCGCGCCCGGCGCGCCGACGCTGACGACGCTGGTCGGCGTGCTGCCGGCGAAGAAGTACGTGACGCCGCCGATCGTGGCGCTCGACGTCGGATTCGCGTTGCCGGTGACCGAGTTCGTGCCGAGCGCGACGTCGTTCACGTTCTTCGCGACCGCGTTCGCACCGAACGCGAGCGAGCCGGCCGCGGCGGCCGTCGACGTGTTGCCGAGGGCGAGCGAGCCGTCGCCGGTGGCCGTGTTCGCGTTGCCGATCGCGATCGCGCCGGTGCCGGTTGCCGTGTTGTTGGCACCGAGGGCGACCGCGCCGGTGCCCGTTGCGACGTTCGGATCGCCGATCGCGACCGCACCGTCGCCGCTCGCGGTGTTCGCCGAGCCGATCGACACGGCCTTGCCGCCGGTGGCTGACGCGTTCTGGCCGATCGCGACTGCGCCGTTCGACGACGCGCTGGCGCCGTCGCCGACCGCGACGCTGCTCGCGCCCGACGCGCTGGCGTTGGTGCCTGCCGCGATCGCGTTCACGCCCGTTGCGCCGTTGTTGTCGTAGTTGCCCTGCTGCGTGCCGTTGTCGTTGACGCTGTAGTAGTGCGTCTTCGCGGCCTGGATCGCGGTCGACGTCGACGTGGACAGCGACGTGATCGAGCTGTTGGCCGTGCTCAGGCCGGTGGACAGCGAGCCGATGCCGGTCGAGGTCGAGGTGGACAGCGACAGCATCGAGCTGTTGGTCGTGCTCAGGCCGGTGGACAGCGAGTTGATGCCGGTCGAGGTCGAGGTGGACAGCGATGCGACCGTACTGTTGGTCGAACTGAGGCCGGTGGACAGCGAGCTGATGCCGGTCGAGGTCGAGGTGGACAGCGACGCGACGGTGCTGTTGGTCGAGCTCAGGCCGGTGGACAGCGAGCTGATGCCGGTCGAGGTCGAGGTGGACAGCGACGCGATCGAGCTGGTGGCCGAGCTGAGGCCGGTCGACAACGAGTTGATGCCGGTCGAGGTCGAGGTCGAGAGCGAGCTGATCGAGCTGGTCGCGGAGGACAGACCGGTCGAGGTCGAGGTCGACAGGGACGCGACGGTGCTGTCGGTCGAGCTCAGGCCGGTGGACAGCGAGCTGATACCGGTCGAGGTCGAGGTGGACAGCGAGCCGATGGAGCTCGTTGCGGACGACAGGCCGGTCGACGTGGAGGTCGACAGCGAAGCTACCGTGCTGTCGGTCGAGCTCAAGCCGGTGGACAGCGAGCTGATACCGGTCGAAGTCGAGGTGGACAGCGAGGATACCGTGCTGTTGGTCGAGCTCAGACCGGTGGAGAGCGAGCTGATACCGGTCGAAGTCGACGTGGACAGAGACGTGATCGAGCTGGTCGCCGAGGACAGGCCGGTCGACGTGGAGGTCGACAGGGAAGCGACGGTGCTGTCGGTTGAGCTGAGACCCGTGGACAGCGAGCTGATACCGGTCGAAGTCGACGTGGACAGCGAGGTGATCGAGCTGGTCGCAGAGGACAGGCCGGTCGACGTGGAGGTCGACAGGGAAGCGACGGTGCTGTTGGTCGAGCTCAGGCCAGTGGACAACGAGCTGATACCGGTCGAAGTCGACGTCGAGAGCGACGTGATCGAGCTGTTAGCCGATGACAGGCCGGTCGACGTGGAGGTCGACAGGGAAGCGACGGTGCTGTCGGTCGAGCTGAGGCCCGTGGACAGCGAGCTGATGCCGGTCGAGGTCGACGTCGAGAGCGACGTGATCGAGCTGTTAGCCGACGACAAGCCGGTCGACGTGGAAGTCGACAGAGAAGCCACCGTGCTGTCGGTCGAGCTGAGGCCCGTGGACAGCGAGCTGATGCCGGTCGAGGTCGACGTCGAGAGCGACGTGATCGAGCTGTTAGCCGACGACAGGCCGGTCGACGTGGAGGTCGACAGCGAAGCGACCGTGCTGTCGGTCGAGCTCAGGCCGGTCGAGAGCGAGCTGATACCCGTCGAAGTCGACGTGGACAGCGACGTGATCGAGCTGTTAGCCGATGACAGGCCCGTCGACGTGGAGGTCGACAGGGAAGCGACGGTGCTGTCGGTCGAGCTGAGGCCGGTGGACAGCGAGCTAATACCGGTCGAAGTCGACGTCGACAGAGACGTGATCGAGCTGTTAGCCGACGACAAGCCGGTCGACGTGGAAGTCGACAGCGAAGCCACCGTGCTGTCGGTCGAGCTGAGGCCCGTGGACAACGAGCTGATACCGGTCGAAGTCGACGTCGACAGCGACGTGATCGAGCTGTTAGCCGACGACAGGCCGGTCGACGTGGAGGTCGACAGCGAAGCCACCGTGCTGTCGGTCGAGCTCAGGCCGGTGGACAGCGAACTGATACCGGTCGAAGTCGACGTCGACAGAGACGTGATCGAGCTGTTAGCCGAGGACAGGCCGGTCGACGTGGAGGTCGACAACGAAGCGACCGTGCTATCGGTCGAGCTCAGGCCCGTGGACAGCGAACCGATACCGGTCGAAGTCGATGTGGACAGTGACGCGATCGAGCTATTAGCCGACGACAGACCCGTCGATGTGGAGGTCGACAGCGAAGTGACGGTGCTATTTGTCGAGCTGAGGCCGGTGGACAGCGAACTGATGCCGGTCGAAGTCGACGTGGACAGCGACGCGATCGAGCTGTTAGCCGAGGACAGACCCGTCGACGTAGAGGTCGACAGCGAAGTCACGGTGCTGTTGGTCGAGCTGAGACCCGTGGACAGCGAACTGATACCCGTCGAAGTCGACGTGGACAGCGACGCGATCGAACTATTAGCCGACGACAGCCCCGTCGACGTAGAAGTCGACAGCGAAGTCACGGTGCTGTTGGTCGAGCTGAGACCCGTGGACAACGAGCTGATACCGGTCGAGGTCGACGTGGACAGCGAAGCCACGGTGCTATTGGTCGAGCTGAGTCCGGTCGAAAGCGATGCGATCTCGCCGCTGGACGACGACACGGTCGTCGACAGCGAGTCCAGCGTCGAATTGGTTGCGAAGAGCTGCGAACCGTTGATCGCGTCGGTGCTGTCGGCGGTGATTCGCCCGGCCGCGACGTTCGTGACCTGGCGCTCGCCGCCTTGGCTGCCGACGCTGACCACGCTGGTCGGATTGCCGCCAGCGAACGTGTGGGTCGTGCCGCCGACGGTACCGGTCGGCGTCGGGTTCGGTGCCGACGTGACTGAACCGCTGCCGAGCGCGACGTCGCCGGCGTTGTTGGCGGCGGCGTTCCGGCCGATCGCGACCGCGCCGTTTGCCTTCGCGTTCGCGCTGTCGCCGACCGCGACGCTGCTCGTGCCTGCCGCGCTTGCCGCCACGCCAGCGGCCAGCGAATTGACGCCGACTGCGCCCTTGTTGTCGTAGTTGGCCTGTTGCGTGCCACCGTCGTTGACGCTGTAGTAATGCGTCTTTGCGGCTTCGATTGCCGTCGAGGTCGAAGTGGACAGCGACGTGATCGAGCTGTTGGCCGTGCTCAGGCCGGTGGACAGCGAGCCGATGCCGGTCGAAGTCGAGGTGGACAGCGACAGCACCGTGCTGTTGGTCGAGCTCAGCCCCGTCGACAGCGAACCGATCGAGCTATTGGCCGACGAGAGCCCCGTCGAAGTGGACGACGAAAGCGAAGCGACGTTGCTGTTGGTCGAGCTGAGGCCGGTGGACAGCGAGCTGATACCGGTCGAGGTCGAGGTGGACAGCGACAGCACCGAGCTGTTGGTCGAGCTCAGCCCCGTCGACAACGAACCGATCGAGCTGTTCGCCGACGACAGACCCGTCGACGTGGAAGTCGACAGCGAGGTGACAGTGCTATTAGTCGAGCTGAGGCCGGTGGACAGCGAGCTGATACCGGTCGAGGCCGACGTGGACAGCGACAGCACCGAGCTATTGGTCGAGCTGAGCCCCGTCGACAGCGAACCGATCGAGCTGTTCGCCGACGACAGACCCGTCGAGGTCGACGACGAAAGCGAAGCGACGTTGCTGTTGGTGGAGCTGAGGCCGGTGGACAGCGAGCTGATGCCGGTCGAGGCCGACGTGGACAGCGACAGCACCGAGCTGTTGGTCGAACTCAGGCCCGTCGACAGCGAACCGATCGAGCTATTGGCCGACGAAAGGCCCGTCGAAGTCGACGACGAAAGCGAGGCGACGTTGCTGTTGGTGGAACTGAGGCCGGTGGACAGCGAACTGATACCGGTCGAAGTCGACGTGGACAGCGACAGCACCGTGCTATTGGTCGAGCTGAGCCCCGTCGACAGCGAACCGATCGAGCTATTGGCCGACGAAAGGCCCGTCGAAGTCGACGACGAAAGCGAGGCGACGTTGCTGTTGGTGGAACTGAGGCCGGTGGACAGCGAACTGATACCGGTCGAAGTCGACGTGGACAGCGACAGCACCGTGCTATTGGTCGAGCTGAGCCCCGTCGACAGCGAACCGATCGAGCTATTGGCCGACGAGAGTCCCGTCGAAGTGGACGACGAAAGCGAAGCGACATTGCTGTTGGTGGAACTGAGGCCAGTCGACAGCGAGCTGATACCGGTCGAGGTCGAGGTGGACAGCGACAGCACCGAGCTGTTGGTCGAGCTCAGGCCCGTCGACAGCGAACCGATCGAGCTATTCGCCGACGAGAGCCCGGTCGAGGTCGACGACGAAAGCGAAGCGACGTTGCTGTTGGTGGAACTGAGGCCGGTCGACAGCGAGCTGATACCGGTGGAGGTCGACGTGGACAGCGACAGCACCGTGCTATTGGTCGAACTCAGGCCGGTCGAGAGCGACCCAATCGAGCTATTGGCCGACGAGAGCCCCGTCGAGGTCGACGACGAAAGCGAAGCGACGTTGCTGTTGGTGGAGCTCAGTCCGGTAGACAGCGAGCTGATGCCGGTGGAGGTCGAGGTCGACAGCGACAGCACCGTGCTATTGGTCGAACTCAGGCCGGTCGAGAGCGAACCGATCGAGCTATTCGCTGACGAAAGTCCCGTCGAAGTCGACGACGACAGCGATGCGACGTTGCTGTTGGTGGAACTGAGGCCGGTGGACAGCGAACTGATACCGGTCGAAGTCGACGTGGACAGCGACAGCACCGTGCTATTGGTCGAGCTGAGCCCCGTCGACAGCGAACCGATCGAGCTATTGGCCGACGAAAGGCCCGTCGAAGTCGACGACGAAAGCGAGGCGACGTTGCTGTTGGTGGAACTGAGGCCGGTGGACAGCGAACTGATACCGGTCGAAGTCGACGTGGACAGCGACAGCACCGTGCTATTGGTCGAGCTGAGCCCCGTCGACAGCGAACCGATCGAGCTATTGGCCGACGAGAGTCCCGTCGAAGTGGACGACGAAAGCGAAGCGACATTGCTGTTGGTGGAACTGAGGCCAGTCGACAGCGAGCTGATACCGGTCGAGGTCGAGGTGGACAGCGACAGCACCGAGCTGTTGGTCGAGCTCAGGCCCGTCGACAGCGAACCGATCGAGCTATTCGCCGACGAGAGCCCGGTCGAGGTCGACGACGAAAGCGAAGCGACGTTGCTGTTGGTGGAACTGAGGCCGGTCGACAGCGAGCTGATACCGGTGGAGGTCGACGTGGACAGCGACAGCACCGTGCTATTGGTCGAACTCAGGCCGGTCGAGAGCGACCCAATCGAGCTATTGGCCGACGAGAGCCCCGTCGAGGTCGACGACGAAAGCGAAGCGACGTTGCTGTTGGTGGAGCTCAGTCCGGTAGACAGCGAGCTGATGCCGGTGGAGGTCGAGGTCGACAGCGACAGCACCGTGCTATTGGTCGAACTCAGGCCGGTCGAGAGCGAACCGATCGAGCTATTCGCTGACGAAAGTCCCGTCGAAGTCGACGACGACAGCGATGCGACGTTGCTGTTGGTCGAACTCAGCCCGGTCGACAACGACCCGATCGAACTGTTCGCCGACGAGAGCCCCGTCGACGTCGACGACGACAGCGAAGCGACGCTGCTATTGGTCGAGCTAAGGCCGGTAGACAGCGAACTGACCGAGCTGTTGGTCGCGCTGAGCCCCGTCGACAACGACCCGATCGAACTGTTCGCCGACGAAATCCCGGTCGAAGCCGAAGTCGACAGGCTCGTGATGCTCGACGTCGTCGTGCTCGCGACCGCATAGAGCTGGCTACCGTTGATCGCATCCGTGCTGGTCGCGCTGACGAGGCCCGCGGCGACGTTCTGCACGCGGCGCTCCGCGTTCGGCTGGCCGACGCTGACGACGCCGCCGGCCGCGCCCGCGCCCGCATAGTTGCCGAAGGTCTGGCCGCCGATCGTCGTGTTGCTGACCGACGTGGTGCCGCCGGACGTCGACGTCAGCGCACTGCTTGTGACCGAGCTGCTGCCGAGCGCGACCGAATTGGCGACGTTCGCGGTCGACCCGACGCCGAGCGCGATCGCGTTGGTCACCGACGCCGTCGCGTTTTGCGCGAACGCGACGGAGCCCGCGCCCGACGCGGTCGAGTTCGACCCGAACGCGGTCGCGTACGAGTTCGATGCGACCGCTGCCGCACCGACCGCCACCGCGCCCGCGTTGCCGCTCGCCGTCGCGCCGTTGCCGAGCGCGAGCGCGTCCGTGCCGATCGCCTGCGTATTGGCCGCGAAGCTGCCGACATTGCCGAGCGCGATCGCGCCCGTGCCGTTCGCGGTCGCGGAGTTGCCGATCGCCACCGAGCCGTTCGTGCCCGTCGCATTCGCCGAGCTGCCGATTGCCACCGAGCTGTTCGACGCGGTGCTGCTGTTGCCCATCGCGACGGAACCCGTACCGCTCGCCGAGTTCGCGTTGCCGAGCGCCACCGCGCCTTGGCCGTTGGACGTGTTGTTCGCGCCGACCGCGACCGCGCCGGTGCCGGTCGCGCTGTTCGGGTCGCCGATCGCCACTGCGCCGTCGCCGGTCGCCGTCTGACCGCGGCCGATCGCGACCGCGCCGCCGCCTGCCGTGCTGCCGTTCGCCGTCGTGCCGGTCGAGCCGATCGCGACGTTGCGGCCGGTCGCGCCCGACACGACACCGTCGCCTTGCGCGATGCCGTATGCGCCGTTGACGGTCGCACCGCGGCCGACCGCGATGCCCGACGTGGCCGCCGACGCGACCGACGACTGCCCACCGATCGCGATGCCGTCCGACGCGGCCGCTTGCGCACCCTTCGTAGCATTGCTGCCGATCGCGACCGCGCCGGCGCCCGACGCGATCGTCGAGTTCGCGTACGACAGCGGCGTCGTTCCGTTGCCCGCCGCACCGCCGATCGCCACCGAGTTCAGCGCATTCGCGGTTGCGCCGAAGCCGAGCGCGGTCGAACCGGCGCCGCTCGCAGTCGATTCGAGGCCGGCCGCGGTGCCCCACAGCGCGGCCGACGACAGGAAGCCCGTCGCGGTGCCGCCCGTGCCGGTGACCTGCGCAAACGCGCCGTACACGGTGGCCGCGAGGTTGTTGTTGCCGCTCGCGTTACAGCCGGCGACGGTCGAATACGTGCCGGAGCCGTCGGACGCATACGCGTTCGTGTTGCCGGTGGTCGTGCGGCCGACGGTGCCGTTGCCGCCGCTCGACGTACACGACGAAACGGTGAATTGCGAGCCGTTCGTCGTGCCGGGCACGAGCGTGTTCGCGCCGGCGAGGCCGGGCAGCGCCGTCAGCACGACGGCGGCGGCGACCGCCACGGCAGACTTGTTCGGCTTGCCGCGCGCGGTAGAAATTTCCGATGCGGCAACCCAGGCGCCGAGTGCTTCGTTCCAGATCGAGCGGTATGTGCGGTTCATGTCCTGCTACCTCCAAATAAGCACGCAACACACCGGTCTCTTTCGTTAGATGAATATGCCGTGCGCTCGCGCGAATCTCAAAAATATCGGCGGAGTTTATTGGAGGGCGATTTTGGAGACTGCAAAGGAATGACAAATTGCCGGTTTTGAAAGTCAAAAGATCGTTAATTTGTCACATTTTGATGTAGTTGACGGTAATGATTCTGGAAGGTGTGCGGAGGTATTGTGTAAGAAGTCTTGCGAATCTTCTGGAGGATAGTTTTTCCTTTGAAATCAACTAGGTGCAGCAAATATATAGTCCGACACAAGCATTCATCATACTAAATCGAAAGGAAAACGAAAAAGCAAACGTTTGCGCGCCATGGAATCCTTTCATCAATGTAATATTTTCCGGATGATTGGTTCTGAATAAATAAGATCTCTCGTTGGGATTTTTTAGGTGTTCTATATAATTAGGCTATCTCAAATTTGTCGGGATTATATTTAATTTAATAACTGGTAAATCGTGGAATTCCGATTATGCAGGTTTGCGCATCGCCCGCCGTGCGATCGCCCGTGGGACGGGCGTCCCGAAGCGGTCTGTCCGGCGGATTTGTAAGAATTTGCTACCGAAGCCGAGACATGACGCTGTCGATTTGCCGTCAAATTTTTCCGATTGGCGGGATCGAAAAACGGCATTTTCGGCAAGGTTTGCCGACGTGCCGATTTGCTCGCCCTGACACCCTGCAAGGTCTCGGACGGGTAAAAAGGGGCGGGATGCAGCCGTGTCCGGCCGGCACGCAGCGGCCGAGGCGGGGTGTAATTCTGTGAAGGGGGCGCCGCAAGCCCGGGAAAACGGCCTTCTGACCGAAGGCGCCGTGTCGCGCGAAGGCGCATGTGGCCCAAGCCGGCGGAAACGGAGGTCGAGGCCGCGACCGGGCATCGCCGCATGGTTTGGCCAGCGTGCGATCGCGAGCCGCGCGATCGGCCGCCGGTGGCCGATCGGCCCTGCGCAACCCGCGCCGTGCGTCATGAACGACTGGCCGCGACACCGGACGCGGGGATGAAAACCAAACGGGCCGCCGCCGCCGGATCACGATCCGGCCCCGGCCGGCCCGTTCGGCCTACTTCTTCCGCATAAAGCGCAGCGCGAGGCGCGCCATGCGCGGGACGAACGTCGGACGCAGCAGGCGCCCGTCGTAGCCGGCCATCCGCCGGTCGTTCTCCGACAGGCACAGTTCGATCAGTTCGCGCGGGTCGAGCGCGTCGCCGACGGCGGCTGTGCCCGTCGCCGGAAAGTTCGCGTCATGCGCGACGCCGTCAGCGTCGATGCCGCGCGCGATGCCGATGCGCTCCCATACCAGGAACGCCCACACCGCCGCGACGCGTGCGAAGAACCATGGCCGGCGCCACCACGGCATGTTGCGCCAGTACCACGCGAACCAGTTCACGAAGAACAGGATGTGGCGGCCTTCTTCCTGGATCACCGGCTCGAAGGTATCGACGAGTTCGGGCGGGAAGTAGCCGGAGCGCTGCGCGGAGCGGAACAGCCCGAACGCGAAGAAGCTGTCGATGCATTCGCTGAAGCCCGTCACCATCCACGACCACTCGGGATCCTTCGGCGCGGGATAGGCCGGCTCGGGCGCGAGCTTGATGCCGTACGCGTCGACGAGCTTCGACAGGACGACCTTGTGGCGCGCTTCCTCGCTGCCGTCCATGTCGAGCGCCTGCCGCAGCAGCGGATCGTCGACGGTCGCCGCGAACGTCGCGACGCGGATCGACGCGCGCCCTTCCGTCTGGACCGCGATGTCCCAGATCGGCAGCGACGTGAGCCGTTCTAGCTCGTTCGGCTTGAGCGGCGGCCAGTCGATCACGGCCGGCTTGTACGGGTTGTGTGTATCGAGCAGCATGCGGCAGAACATCTGCTTGTGCGCATCGGAACCGATCCGGACCGGACCCGTTCTCTCGAAGGTCCAGTTGCGCATCGCGTGATCTGCTGCTGCATGCTCTTCGTGCAGCGTGTCAGTCATGGCTGTTGTTATGCGATTACGGATCGAAAGATTCTCACATAGCTTCCGTATTCGCGTATTTTCATGCGGCCATGCGCACGCCGCGCCCCGCGCATCAGGCGTGCGTGTCGACCCAGAGGCGCCCCCAGCGGGACGCATAGGCGAGCGCGTGCTCCTCCTCGAAGAAGAAATCGATCGCGTCGAACGAAACGGCGCGTGACGACGGGCCGCCGCTCGCCTTCTCGATCGTCAGGTTGGCGGCGAACAGCCCGTTCGGCAGCCGGGCGGCGGCGGGGGCGACTTCGTAGCCCTTGTAGCGGATCGTGCGGTTCATGGCTTGCGCGAAGAAGGTTCGGGCTTTCAGCGTACGAAATCCCGCGGCCCGCGTGAACCAATCTTTCGGCCAATGCAAATCAGGAGTCGGGCCGAATCCTTATCGGCGGGCGGGTGCGTGTGCGCTTGTGTCGGCGGGGCGGTATCCGCGGCGGCGTGCCGCAGATGCGCCGCCCGCGCGGGCGAATCTCGTCGGCCGGACGCGGGCAGCGGCAAGGACGGAGGCGTTACTTGTTGTTGGCGATCTTCAGCACGGGCGCGAGCGCATCGACCGACGCCGCGTGCGACGCGGCGCGATGCGACGCGAAGGCGAGCGCGAATTCGGCGGCCTGCGCGCCGACCGTCTCCAGCTGCGCGACCACCTTCGGGTCCGAGCAGCTGTCGGCGCTGTCGAAACGCGTTTCGAGCGTATTGACGGTGGCGCCGAACGGCGTCGGCCAGCCGCGCAGCGCGTGCACGATCGAGCGCAGCGAGGTCAGCACGGTGCCGGCCGCCTGCCAGCCGTAGGCGGTGACGATCAGGCCGACCGCGCGGCCGTCGAGGTAGGGGCGTTCGTCGGCGCGCAGTTCCTCGAGCGTGTCGAGCGCGTTCTTCACGAGGCCCGAGACGCCGCCGTGATAGCCGGGCGTCGCGATGATGATCGCGTCGGCCTCGCGCACCGCGTCGATCAGCTCGCGCTGCGCGTCGGTCAGCGTCTTGTGCTCGGGGGCGTAGTGCGGCAGCGTGTGCAGGAACGGGCCGTCGAACAGGCGCGTGCGTGCGCCGGCTGCCTGCGCGCCGCGCAGTGCGAACGACAGCGCGCGCTCGGTCGACGACGCTGCGCGGGTGGTGCCGCCGATGCCGACGACGAACGGGCGGCGGTGTTGATCGAATGCAGTCAAGGGGCGCTCCTCAGCGATGGCTTGCCCGGCTAAGCACAGGCTTAAAACAGCATGGTAACGACCCCGCAGCCGCTGTGAAAACGACTTTTCGTTCTATCGATATGCCGTGCAGCCGGGTGGATCCTGCGTGCGGCGGCGCAGATCGATAGCAGAAATGCTTGGTTGGGATGATGCGTCGTCGTCGATATGATGAATCCGTCTCCTCCATGATGTCTCTACTGACATGGGTTGGCCCCGCCGCGCGGATGCAGGCGGGGCTTTTTTTCGTTCCGCGCAAGCTCATTCGCCGCCGCTGCGCGTGGTGCCGCTGCCGCGCGTGAGTCGCCACGCGATCGTGCCGAGCACGCCGACCGCGGCGACCAGCGCGCCCCACAGCACGTAGCGGCGCTTCGCGTCGGTATCGACGTCGACCGGCGCCGGCGGGGGCGCCGCGACCGGCAGCGCGGCGCCGACGCGCGCGGGCCGGACCTCGGGCGCCATGCCGACCAGCAGCGCGTCGCGCCCCACGGCCGAGGATACCAGCGACGCATTGCCGACGCCGAGCGTGAACGGCGGCGCGCCGCGCGCGACGAAGGTCAGCGCGGCCGGATGCCAGCCGATCGAGATCGCGGGCTGGCCGCCGCCGAGCCCGCCGTTGCGCATGTCGACGACGAGCCGCCACGCGCGGTCCGTATTCGCGGCGAACGCGAGCGGCGGATTGCGCTGCTCGCCGGCCTTGCCCTGCAGCCGGAACAGTGCGACGTCCGCGACGTCGCGCCACGGCGTCTGCGCGTCCGGCCGGCTCTGCAATGTCGCGCGCGCGACGGTGTTCGGCTGCGGCAGCTCGATGCGCAGCCGGTCGACCGGATACGCGCCGTCGGTCTCGAACCGGTATTCGCCCGCCGCATCGCCGGCCCGCACGTGGACGGCATCGCGCCATTGGCGCGGCACGGCCGCGGCGTCGGTCGCGCGCGCGTCGCGCGGATGCGTTTCCACCTCGATCGACGCGATCGCAGGGGCGCCGTCGAGCCAGTTCAGCCGCAGATAGCGCGGCGCGGCGCCGTCGAGCGCGATGCGCTCCTGCACCAGCATCGCGTCGCCGCGACCGACCTTCAGCAATTGCGTATCGCCGAGCAGGCGCCAGCTTCGCAGATCGTCGCTGGCTTCGACGGCGACGCAGCCCTGGTAGCTGTCGTCGCTCACGTGCACGAGCAGCGCGTCGGGCTGGCCGTCCGCATGCGACAGGTCGACGAGATCCGCGCCGTGCTTCGCGCGCGAAGGCGCGGCGACGGCCGCCCGCAACGATCCGTCGGGCCCGACCGACACGCCGAGCGGCGCGTGGCCGTCGTCGGCGCGGGCGGCCGGCAGCGGAAACCAGTGCACCGGCACACGTGCCGGCGGCGCTGCGGGCGTCGCGGCGGCCGGCGCGTCGAGCGAATACGGCACCGGCTCGCCCGCGCCGTTGAACACGCGCACGTCGCCGAGATCGGCGCGCCGGCTTGCCGCATAGACGGGCTGCGGCACGGTCAGCTGGTAGTACGCGGCGTTGCCGTCGAGGTCGAGCGCAAAACGCTGCGCGACGCGATCGGCGGGCGGCGCACCGTCGGCCGCCGCCGCGAACGACGCCAGCAGGCTCAGTCCGAGCAGGGCGGTAAGCGACTTCATGGGGTGTCTTCGCGATGGGCCGCGGCCTTCGGCGGCAGCGGCGAGAAATAACCGATCAACAGCAGCAGCACGCCGATGCCGATGAACGACACGATGCGTTCGATGCCCGTCACGTGCGACAGGTCGAACAGGAACAGCTTGACGACGGTCAGCGCGAGCAGCGCGGCGCCGACGAACCACAGCGGACGCAGCCCGCGGCGCGTCGCCCAGATCATCGTCGCGAGCGCGCAGAGCGTCCAGTACACGGACACCGAGGCCTGCACGAGCGTCGACGCCGCCATCGCGCCGAATTCGTACGGCACGCCGGTCCAGTGATGCAGCGTGCGCAGCAGGATGGCGTTCAGCCACAGGAACGCGGTGGCGCCGGCGGCGCTCAGCAGTTCGACGCGATAGTTCTCGAACGACCAGCCGAAGCGGCGCACGCGCACGAACCACGACACCGCGAGCGCATAGACGACCACCAGCACCAGGTCGAGCGGATTGAACAGCGGCACGCGCGCCCAGCTTCCGCCGTCCTGCGTGAAGTTCGCGTAGAAGGTCCACACCCACATCACGACGACGAGCGGCAGCGATGCGAGCGCGCACGCGCGCGCGATGCCGTCGCGGCGCGTCAGCCACATCCCGGCGAACGCGAACAGGCTCCAGCCGACCATGAACACCTGCTGGAGGCCGAACGACGCGAGCACCGTATCGACGTCGTACGGCAGGTGGAAACGGTGATGCAGCGTGCGCAGCAGCAGCGCGTTGAACCACAGGAATGCGGTCGCGATCGCCGCGAAGTCGACGACGCGCGCATGCCATTCGATACCGAGCGATTTCAGTCGGCGCAGCCATGCCGCGATCGCGACGAACACGAGGCCCTGCGCGACGTCGAGCGGATTGAGCAGCGGCAGCCAGAACAGCGGCGCCGCGTCGCCGTCGCTCGTCACGCTGGCGATGCTCCACGCCCACAGCAGCACGGCGAGCGGCGCCGCGCCCCACACCTGGTACGCGCGCGGAAACGCCGCGACAGGCCAGCGCAGCCGCGAGCCGGGGACGGACACCAGCAGGAGCAGCACGCCGAAGCCGTACGCCCAGGCGCTCCAGCTCCATGCGCCTTCGGGCACGAACGTGCGCAGGCGCCAGAACCCTTCGAGCGACAGCAGTCCGCACAGCGTCCAGAACATCAGTGTATGCAGCGGCGCGATCAGGTTGGCCAGCAAGCCGGCGACGTGGCCGGGAGCCGCCGCCTCTTTCGCGGCGTTGTCGATGGCGCCGTCGCGCGACTGACGCCACAGCAGCGCATAACACGCGATCACGGCAATCGGCCAGGCGAACGCGCCCATGCCCGACAGCGGCGCTTCGAGCGCTTCGTATGCACGCATCGCGAGCAGCGCGAGCACCGGCGTCAGGGCCAGCGCGGGCCATTCGGCGAGCGGCCATGCCAGCCGGCGGCGCGCGACGTGTGCGAGCCACGCGGTGCCGGCCGCGAACAGCGCGATCGTGTCGACGACGAAGCGGTCGGCATGCAGATCGACGTGCCGGCTCGCGTACAACAGGATTTCATGAAGGCCGCCGCTGATCCACCACAGCAAGCCCCACGCGGCGGCCGCGGCGCCGATCTCCGGCGTCCATGCGCGCCACGCGCGCGCCTCGTCGCGCCCGTGCAGCCACCAGCCCGTAAACAGGCCGGCGAGCGCGATCAGCAGCATCGCGATATAGGCGCTGTTGAGCACCGGCAGCGCGTTCGCGTCGCCCGGTCCGAGCAGGCTCGTGAAGAACGCGCCGGCGGCCGCGACCTGCATCAGCAGACCGAAGCAGAACGGCGCGAGACGCTTCTCGCGCACCGCGATCCAGACCAGCGCCGCGCCCTCGATCGCCCAGGCTGCGCTGGTCGTCGGGCCGGAGAAGGCGAGCGGCACCGCGAGCGTCGCGAAGATCACCGCGAGCGCGAGCATCGCTTCGAACAGCAGCGCGAGGCGCGCGCGCCGCCGCGCGAGCCACGCGGCGACTGCGACGTAGAACGCCGACAGCGCGACGGCGCTCCACGCGAGCCCGAACGGCATGTCCTTCACCAGCGCGGCCTGCAGCGCGGTCGCGACGATCGGCGTGCCGAACACGAGCGTGCCGTCCACGTAGTGCCGGAGCGCCAGTTCGCGCCGCACCGCGTAGAGCAGCGCGATGCCCACGTACATCAGGAAGAACAGCAGCAGAAACGGTTCGGTGCTGGCGAACAGCGCGGGGCGGTACGCGGTCACGCCCCATGCGGAGCCGATCGTGAACGTGAACACGAAACCGAGCAGGTTCAGCGGCCGCCATGCCTTGAACCATGCGATCGCGAAGATGCCGGCGTTCAGCAATGCGTAGTAACTGAACAGCGCGACGTGACTGCCGTGGCCGGTCGACAGCAGCACCGGCGCGAGAAAGCCGCCGGCGCTGCCCATGAAGGCGAGCGGCAGCGCATTCTGCTTCACCGCGAGGAACGCGCTCAGCGCGCAGACCGCGACCATCAGCGGGAACGCCGCGCCGACGGGCAGCAGCGCATAGAGCTTGGTCGCGGCGAAGATGGTCAGGTACAGGATGCCGACCCCGCCGCCTTGCAGCACCAGGCCGTATGCTGCGCGGCGCGCACGCATGCGCCAGCCGAGCGCGAGCAGCGCGGCCGCGCCGAGCGCCGTGCCCGCGAGGCGGAATTCGATCGGCAGCAGGTTGTTGTCGGCCGCGTACTTGAGCAGGGACGCGACGCCGAAGAACAGCACGATGATCCCGACGCGCACGACCGTGTTGCCGCCGAGCAGCCAGTCGCGCGCCGCGCGGAACGCGCGTTCGGCGAAACCGGGTTCGCGCGGCACGGGCGCGGCGGGGCGAGGCGGCGTGGCGGGCGTCGGTGCGGCGGCGGGGACGTCGTTCGTGCGTGGCGTTGCAGCTGGCATCGACGTCGCGAGCGGAGCGGGCGTCGGTGCGGGTGCAGAGGGGGATGCCTGCGCGGCCGGGCGCGCGGCCGCCGGTTGCGCAGGCGGGCGCGGCGGTGGTGCGGCAGGTGTGGCAGATGCGGCAGGTGCAGGCGCCGGCGGCGCGGCCGTGACGCTGGCCGTGGTCGAAGCGGCCGCAACCGCGCCGGCAGCCGTCGTCCCGGCCTTCGCGCCGGCCAGCTGAGCACGCAGCGAGGCGACTTCGCGGTTCAGCGATTCGACCGTCGCCTCGAGGCGCGCGACGCGATCGGCGAGGGGCACGACCGGCTGTTGCGGCTGCGCGGGCAGCGCGAACGGATCGCGTGAGGTGTTGTTGCCGTCGTTGTCGCCGCGCTTGCGCCGCCGCAGCATATGGCCGACCCAGAAGCCGGCCACCGCGCCGAGCAGCGAGCCGTTGGCGGCCGAGAAATCCCCGATCAATGCGGCGATGCCGCCCACGACGAAGCCGATTACGGCAAAGGCCCAGTTCATCGCCTTGCTCCCTCTCTCTATCTTTATCGTCCTTCGATCGCGGGTCGTGCCGGATCGAGGTTGTGTCGGCACGGCCGGCAGGCGAACCGGCTTGCGTGCATCGTCAGCGGGGCGTCGCGCCACAAGGGCGCGCGGCCTCGCTGGATTGCGGGGAATGTATCACAGCTGGCGACGGCGATTTTCAAGGTTGGAGCGGCGTCGCGACGGGCGCGCGATCGGGTCGCGGCGCAGGTCTCGCGTCGCTTTTGCGGACGGTCATGCTTTTTATTGGCGAGTCGGTCTGATCGGACGTGAAATTGTCGCAAAGCGACGCGCGTGCGCTCGGGCTTGTCGCAAAAGAGCGCCTCGCGAGGCATCCGCTGCTGCGCACAAGACGGCGATGCAATGCCCGTCGTTGCTGGCTGTACGCGTTTTGCATCGCCGCAATCGGGGGCCGCCGCAGGCGCCTGCCCGCCCGGCGGGGCTGTGGGGTGTGTCGTATTTGCGCAAGCGTTTGTCGTAATTCGTCGGCAGGCCGGGGTTTTTTCTGGCAACTATGTAGGCACGCTGTGACACGCGTGAGTCCCCGCTACACGAGGAGAAGGTTTCGATGGATGCCCCCAAGGTCGTAGTCGAAGGTCTGTGCAAGGTGTTTGGAAGTAATCCGCAACAGGCGCTCGACATGCTCGCCGCCGGTGCGACGAAGGACGACGTACTGAAGCGCACGGGCCAGGTTGTCGGCGTGCACAACGTATCGTTCGACGTGCAGGAAGGCGAAATTTTCGTGCTGATGGGCCTGTCCGGCTCCGGCAAATCCACGCTGATCCGCCTCGTGAACCGGCTGGTCGATCCGAGCGCCGGCAAGGTGCTGATCGACGGGCTCGACGTCGCGTCGGCACGCCGCTCGGCGCTGACCGCGCTGCGCCGCAAGGACATGAGCATGGTGTTCCAGTCGTTCGCGCTGATGCCGCATCGCTCCGTGGTGTCGAACGCGGCGTTCGGCCTCGAGGTTGCCGGCGTCGGCAAGAAGGAGCGCGAACGGCGGGCGATGGAAGTGCTCGAACAGGTCGGCCTCGCCCCGTTCTCGCACAAGCTGCCGTCCGAGCTGTCGGGCGGCATGCAGCAGCGCGTCGGCCTCGCTCGCGCGCTGGCCGTGAACCCGTCGCTGATGATCATGGACGAGGCGTTCTCCGCGCTCGATCCGCTCAAGCGCCGCGAGATGCAGGACGTGCTGCTGCAACTGCAGAAGGAGCAGCGCCGCACGATCATGTTCGTGTCGCACGATCTCGAGGAAGCGCTGCGCATCGGCAACCGCATCGCGATCATGGAAGGCGGCAAGCTCGTGCAGGTCGGCACGCCGCAGGACATCATCGCGAACCCGGCCGACGACTACGTGCGCGCGTTCTTCGACGGCATCGACACGAGCCGCTACCTGACGGCCGGCGACCTGATGCAGACGGGCGCGGTGCCGATCGTGTCGAAGTGCGATGCCGCGCACGTCGCCGCGACGCTGAACGGCAGCGCCGAATACGCGTTCGTGCTCGACGCCGAACGCAAGCTGCGCGGCTTCGTCACGCGCGATGCGATCGGTCAGGACACGCCGGCGGTGCGGCCGATCGAAAGCATCCGCCGCGACGCGACGCTCGATCACGTCGTCGCCCGCGTGGTGGCGAATCCGAACGCACTGCCCGTCGTCGACGACGACGGCTGCTACTGCGGCTCGGTCGACCGCGCTCTTATCCTGAAGGCCATCACGCGTTCGCGAGGTTCCCATGTCTGAAATGATTCCGCTCGGTAGCTGGGTCGACCAGTCCGTTCACTACCTGCTCGATCACGACGCGAAGACCTTCGACGCGATCGGTCAGGCGATCGAGGGCCTCGCGGCATTCGTCGAGCATGGGCTGCAGGCGATCCCGATGTGGCTGATGATGGCGATCTTCATCGGCATCGGCCTGTGGCGGGTGGGCTGGCGCTTCGCACTGTTTACGACCGCGTCGCTGCTGCTGATCTTTGCGACCGGCTTCTGGGACCAGACCGTCATCACGCTCGGCCTCACGCTGTCGTCGACGATCATCAGCCTCGTGCTCGGCATTCCGCTCGGCATCTGGGCCGCGAAGAGCAAGTGGGTGGCCGCGGTCGTGCGTCCGATCCTCGACCTGATGCAGACGATGCCGGCCTTCGTCTACCTGATTCCGGCCGCGATGCTGTTCGGCCTCGGCCGCGTGCCGGGGATCCTGTCGACGGTGATCTTCGCGATGCCGCCGGCCGTGCGCCTGACGAGCCTCGGCATCCGCCACGTGAACCGCGAGATCGTCGAGGCCGGCCAGGCGTTCGGCTGCACGCCGTGGCAGCTGCTGTACAAGGTGCAGTTCCCGAACGCGCTGCCGTCGATCATGCAAGGCGTGAACCAGACGATCATGATGGCGCTGTCGATGGTCATCATCGCGTCGATGGTCGGCGCGGGCGGCCTCGGCAACGACGTGCTCGCGAGTATCCAGCGCCTGGACATCGGCCTCGGTTTCGAAAGCGGCCTGTCGGTCGTGCTGCTCGCGATCATTCTCGACCGCATCACCGAAAGCTTCGGCCGCGCACCGGGCACCGTCCGCGCACCGCTGTTCTCGGGCCTGAAGCAGCTGTTCCGCGTGAAGGCCGAAACCGCGCAGGCCTGATCTGATCGACCGGCGGCCGGCGCCTCTCGTCCGGCCGCCTTCCTCCACTCAAGCACCGGCTCCCGCGGCATGCGCCGCGGGGCGGGGCTTCTGCAACCTCGTCGATAGGAGACCGATGTGACGTCCGCCGCCGCTGTCGCGCCCGCTGCCTGCGTTTCACCGGTTTCGTCCCTTGCGCACTTCGGCTTCCTGACGCTGCCGAACTTCTCGATGATCGCGTTCTCGAGCGCGGTCGAAGTGCTTCGGATGGCGAACTACGTGGCCCGGGAAGACCACTACCGGTGGTCGATCTACTCGCTCGACGGTGCGCCCGTGCATGCGAGCAACGGGATCGCGGTGCGCCCGACGCAGGCGCTCGACTACACGCGCCTGCCCGACGTGATGATCGTGTGCGGCGGGATCCGCATCCGCGACGTGGTAGACGACGGCGCGCGCGATACGCTGGCGGCGCTCGCCGAGCGCGGCCTGCCGCTCGGCGGGATCTGCACCGGCGCGTATGCGCTGATGTCGAGCGGGCTGCTCGACGGCTATCGCTGCACCGTGCATTGGGAAAACCTGTCCGCGCTGCATACCGAGTTTCCGCAGGTGGGCTTCGCCGACGAATTGTTCGTCGTCGATCGCGACCGGCTGACCTGCACCGGCGGCACCGCGCCGCTCGACCTGATGCTGAACCTCGTCGGGATGCGCTTCGGCCAGCAGCTTGCCGCGCAGGTATCGGAGCAGTTCATCCTCGAACGCATCCGCAGCTCGACCGACACGCAGCCGATCCCGGTCGACGCCCGCGTCGGTTTTTCGCGCGCGGAGCTTATCGAGGTCGTGCGGCTGATGGAAGCGAACATCGAGGAGCCGCTGTCGCTCGAGGAACTTGCGCGGCTCGTGCGCCTGTCGCAGCGGCACCTGCAGCGGATGTTCAAGGTGTACCTGAACGTGTCGCCGACCCACTATTACCTGACGCTGCGGCTCAAGCGCGCGCGCGACCTGCTGCGCACGACCGACGCGTCGATCGCGCGCGTGACGACCGTCTGCGGCTTCCATTCGCCGTGTCATTTCAGCAAGGCCTATCGTGCGCAGTTCGGCCATGCGCCGAGCTACGAACGCCGGCTGCCGGGGCGCTGACCGGCCCGAATCATCCGCTGCGCGGAGCGCGGCGGCAGGTCCGCGACGCCGCCGGGATCGCGGCGCGCGGCTTTCATGACGATCCCGTACTCGTGCAAACAGCATCACTTAGAGGAGAAGAAAGATGAAGCGCCTATTGATCGCAGCGGCATGTGGCGTCGGGATCGCCGCCGCACCGGTGTCGGCCGTTCATGCGGCCGATCCGCCGGTGTGCAGGAACGTCCGGTTCGCGGACGTCGGCTGGTCCGACATCGCCGCGACGACGGGCCTTGCGTCGACGATGCTGCAAGGGCTCGGCTACAACCCGACGAAGACGATCGCGTCGGTGCCGATCACGTTCGCGGGGATCAAGAGCAAGCAGATCGACGTGTTCCTCGGCTACTGGTCGCCGACGATGGACCCGATCATCCAGCCGTTCACGAAGGCCGGCACGATCAAGGTGCTCGCGACGCCGAACCTGACCGGCGCGAAGTACACGCTCGCGGTGCCCGACTACGTGTACCAGGGCGGCCTGAAGTCGTTCGCCGACATCCAGAAGTACGCCGACAAGCTGAACGGCAAGATCTACGGGATCGAGCCGGGCAACGACGGCAACGCGCTGATCAAGAAGATGATCGACGGCAACCAGTTCGGGCTCGGCAAGTTCAAGCTCGTCGAGTCGAGCGAGGCCGGGATGCTGGTCGAGGTGAATCGCGCGATCCGCGACAAGCAGTGGATCGTGTTCCTCGGCTGGGAGCCGCATCCGATGAACGTGCAGATGAAGATCGACTACCTAAGCGGCGGCGACGACGTATTCGGCCCGAACTACGGCGAGGCGAAGGTGCTGACGGCGACGCCGCCCGACTATGCGCAGCGCTGCCCGAACGTCGCGAAGTTCGTGTCGAACCTGCAGTTCACGACCGCGATCGAGAACCACGTGATGGTGCCGATCATGAACAAGGAAGACCCGAACAAGGCGGCGGCCGCGTGGCTGAAGGCGAACCCGCAGATGCTCGACAAGTGGCTGGCCGGCGTGACGACGATCGACGGCAAGCCGGGGCTGCCCGCAGTGAAGGCGTATCTCGGCGTGCATTGAGCGTCGCGACGATCGGCGCGGCCGCCGGCGCGGCGGCCAGCGCGGCCGCCGACGCGCCTGCCGCTGCGGCGGCGTGCCGACATGGCGACACGCGGCCCGTTCGCGCGATGCGGGCGGGCCGCGTCGTTTTTCAGCGCGGCCGGGTCGCCGCCGGCACGTCGAACACGCGATCGAACGCCCACTGGAACACGAACGCGTAGCAGAAGAAGAACGCGAACAGCGCGATATCGACGACGAATGCGTCGAACCACGAGATCTCGAGCCACCACGACACGACCGGCACCAGGATGAAGATGAGCCCGCCCTCGAAGCCGGCGGCGTGAAGGATGCGGCGGCCCAGTGTGCGCGTGCGCCGTCTGCGCGACGCCTCCCAGCGCTCGAACAGCGCGTTGAAGACCAGGTTCCACAGCATCGCGATCGCGGACATGGTCGCCGACAGCGCGCCCGAATAGACGAGGTCCTGCTTGAAGACCGCCGAGATCGCGGGCGAGATGCAGGCAATCGCGATCGCTTCGTAGAGCACCGCCTGCGTGATCCTGCGCGGTAGGCCTTGCACCGTGTTCCTCCGTCGACGGCCAGCGTCGCGGCGGCATGTCGCGACGTTCCGCAAGGCTACGTGCGTTGCGGACGCGCCTCAATTGACCTAATCTCACCCCGATTGAATCGAATTCAACCCGGCTGCGGCCGGCCCGCGAGGCGTCGTGTTCTCGAAAATTCCCCTGACCGCGTTGCGTGTATTCGAATCGTCCGCGCGGCTCGGTACGTTCAAGGCCGCCGCAGACGAACTGGCCGTCACGCCGGCTGCGGTATCGCATCAGATCAAGTCGCTCGAAGGCCGGCTCGGCGTGCTGCTGTTCGAGCGCAACGCAGGCGGCGTGCGGCTTACGGGCGACGGCGAGCGGCTGTTCCGCGCGTGTCACGACGCACTGCTCGGATTGAGCCGCGGGCTCGACGCGGTGCGGCCGGATGCGGGCGGCGCGCGTGCGCTCGTGCTGACCACCACGCCCGCGTTCGCCGCGATGTGGCTGATTCCGCGTCTCGGCCGGTTTCGCGGCGTCGATCCGCACCTGAACATCAAGGTCGAAACCGGCAATGCGCTCGTCGATCTGGAGCGCGACGCGCGCGTCGACCTGGCGATCCGCGCGACGTCGCGCACGTTTCCGGCGCTGCACGAGATCGCGCTGATCGACGAATATTTCGGTGCGTATGCGGCGCGCGGCTTCGACGCGCACCGCAGCGGCGAACGGCTCGACCTGATCGAGACCGTGTGGGAGACGCCGCTGCCGACGACGATCGACTGGCCTTCGTGGTGCCGCGCGGCCGGTCGCGACGCGTGGCTCGAACGCGCGGTGTTCCGGCATTACGACGACGAGCAGTACGCGCTGCAGGCCGTGCTGCACGGGCAGGGCATCGCGCTCGCGAGTTCGGTGCTGGCCGCCGAGCACGTCGAGCGCGGCGCGCTGGCGCCGATCGAGCCGTCGGTGCGGCTGGACGGCGCGCGCTTCGTCGCGCTGTGCCGGCCGGGGCGCGAGCGCGAGCCGCGGGTGCGGCGGTTTCTCGACTGGCTGGCAGATGAAATCGCGCTGACGCGCGCGGCGGTCGCGCGGATCGGCGCACGTGCGTGAGCGGGGCGGGCGCAGTGCCCGGGCAGCAAACGGCGAACCCGCGCGGCGCACGGAGACCGGGCGCGTAGTTCGACGCAGCCGGTCTCGCGCGGCTGGCCGAAGCCGCCCGCGCCGCCTGCCGTCACCCGAACCGGACGCAATAGATCGGCGGCAGGTGCGCGGACACCTGCTGCCAGTTTTCTCCGCCGTCTGCGGACGTCCATAACCCGCCGGTCGTCGATCCCATCGCGAGGCGCGTGCCCGAGTCGTCGACCGCGAGCCCGTGCCGGTACACGAGATCGTAGGCGGGCGCGGGCGGCAAGCCGTTCGAGAATGGCTCGAAGCTGCGGCCGCCGTCGCGCGTGCGCGTGACGACGAACTCGCCGTTCACCGGAATCCGGCAGGCGTCCTTCACGGCAGGCACGAACCACGCGGTGTCCGGCTCGCGCGGATGCACGGCGACCGCGAAGCCGAAGCTCGACGGCCGGGCCTCGATCCGCTGCCAGTGCGCCGCGCCGTCGGTCGAGCGGAAGATCGCGCAATGATGCTGCGTCCACAGCACGTCCGGCGCGGCCGCGCACTGGACGACGCGGTGCGGATCCTGCACGTTCGCCTCGCCGCGCCGCTCGGGCGGCATGTAGTCGGCCTCCATGCCGTCGGCGCTCACGCGCCAGGTCGCGCCGCCGTCGCCGGTTTGCCAGACGCCGCCGCACGAGATGCCGACCGTCACGTGCCGGCTGTCGCGCGGATCGACCATCACCGAGTGAATGCCCGGCGCATCGTAGCCGCCGCCGAACCATTCGCGCCGTTCCGGGCGATCCCACAGCGCGCGGTTGAGCGTCCAGGTGTCGCCGCAGTCGTCGGAGCGGAACAGGCCGCCGGGAATCGTGCCGGCCCACAGCACGCCCGGTTCGTCCGCGCCGCCGGCTTCGAGCGACCAGATCTGCTGAAGCGACCATGCGGGGCCGGGCGCGGACGGCGGCGCGTCGTCTTCGTCGGTGGCGGAGCGGGCATCCGCAGCGGTTTCGTCGGCGGGCTGCGGCGGATAGACCGGAACCGCGCACGCTTCCCAATCGGCGGCGCCGCTTCGCAGACGATGCAGCTTCACGCCGAAATGACCGAGATTGAGCGCGGCATAGAGCGTGCCGTCGCGCGGATCGGCGAGCGCCATGCTGACCGGCTCGCCGACGAAATGCGGCGCGTCGAGCGACCAGCCGCCGGCGCCGTCGGCCCGCAGCACGAACAGCCCCTTGCGGGTGGCGACAAGCAATCGATCGTTCATGCCGGGTGTCTCCTTGTCTGTTGCGGGTTCGAATGGCGCGTGCGGCACGCGGGCCGCTCAGGATCGAACCCTTTATCCGCCGGACAGTGCCTGCACGACATAGACGCGGCTCGCGGCGTCGAGCGCATCGGACAGATGCTGCCGGTCGCGCACCGGCCGGCCGTCGATGAACACCGCGAGATGCTTTCGCAGCGCGCCCTGGTCGTCGAGGATGTAGCCGCGCAGTCGGGGCTGCTCGCCGAACACCGTCTCCAGCGCGTCGCCGAGCGTGCGCGCGTCGACGTCGCGCTCGGGCGTTTCGATATGCCGCTGGATCGAAGCGGCGAAGAAAAGGTGTGCCATCGCGGGTCGCCGGAAAGGGGGCCGCGCGCAGGCGGGCGGCGGCCGTCGGTTCTGTAGTGTAGGCGATCCGTAGGGTGCTGCGCGACCTTGCGTCGCCGGCAGACCCTAGACCGGAATCGATCCGCCGCGAATGCGAATGCCGAGCCGCACGACGCCGATCACCGCATTCGACAGCCATGTAAGCAGGCGCGGCATCCCGCGCCGGCGAATGTCGAGCAGCAGCACGATCCGCACTTCGTCGCTGTCGTTCCACACCTCGTGCTCGAACGTGTCGTCCCACAGCAGGAAGCGGCCTTCGTCGAGCCGGTACTCGCGACCGTCGACCTTCAGCACGGCCGCCGGCGTGCCGTCCGCGCGCTTCGGCATCGACAGCACGAGATAGCCGCGCAGGATGCCGCGGAACGGGCCGCGATGCGGCGGGATGTGCTTGCCCGGCGCGAGGAACGACAGCGATGCCGACAGCACGTCCGGCGACGCCGCGACGAGCGACGCGACGCTCGGGCAGCGCGACAGGTTGCGCGGAAACGGCTGCCCGTACGCCTGCATGATGAACATGCGCCAGTCGCGTGCGTCGTTGGCCGAGATGTCGCGCTGCTCGCTCATGATTTCGTGGAAGCGCGGGATGCGCGGCAGGTCGCGCGCGACGACCAGCGCTTCGGCGCGGATCGCCGGCCACGCGCGAACGAAACGATCGGCGTCGGGGAAGGCGGCCGTATCGAGCACGGCGCCGCTGTCGAGATGGCGGTCGTACAGCGTGCGCAGCAGGCCGGCGGCGTAATCGTAGACGGCGGACATGGGCGGTCGATGGCGGTCCGTAGGGTGGCGTCAGTCTGCCCCAGGCACGGTGGCGACTGCGTTACGTCAGGTTACGCCGACTGACGAATCAATGACAGAGAAATGAATGCGCGTGCAGCCGGATGGCGGGAATAAACGATTGGCGGTGCGCGTCCTACGGGTGTGGCAAGTCGTTTTCACCTTCCCGAGGAGCTGACCATGAACACGTCCATGTTGATCGCCGCGTCGATGGCGGTCGTTTCGTTCGCAGGTTTCGCCGCGCCCGCATCGGCGCAGGCGCTGACGCGCGCCGAAGTGCGCCAGGCATTGATCGAGGCCGAGGAGCAGGGTTCGCGCTTCGTGACCGACACGTCGTATCCGGCCGTCAGCCCCTTGTTCGAAGGCGCGGCTGCCGCACTGCAGCGCGACCAGGCGAACAGCGGGGTCGGCGGCCATGCCGGCGGTGCGTCCGAGGCGGGCAGGCCGGCCGCGATGCCGGCGGTCCCGGCTGCCGGCGCGTGTGTGGGCCCGGTGAGCTACTGTTCGGTGTATTTCGGAAGCTGACGCGGCGGCTCGGTCGTTGCGTTCGCATTCGTCACGAAAGCAGGATTCCTGACGATCGGGCGATTCGCCGTGCGCGTCATGCGCAGGATGAACGTTGAAGCAGGCGCGCGCTCACCACGGCATCATTCGCTGCACCACGCCGTCGCGCAGCACGAAGCGATGCAGCAGCGCGGCGCCGACATGCAGGCCGATGCAGGCGAGCAGCACCCACGCGAGGATGCCGTGCACGTCGCCCATCGCGTGACCGAACCCGGAGCCGGCCGCCGACAGCGCCGGCAACGGGACGACACCGAGCAGCGTCACGGTCCATGCGCGCGACGACGCGTTGATCCAGCCGAGCAGCGGCACCACGATCAGCAGCACATAGAGCCCGGCATGCGTGACGCCCGACAGCGCGCGCATCGCGGGCGACAACTCGCTGGCGGGCGGCCGGTGCGTCGCGCGCCACAGCACGCGGCACACCATCGCGGCGAGCAGGGCGGTGCCGACGATCAGGTGCGCGGCGATCAGGCCGACCGGCTGCGTGCCGCGATGGATGTCGGGCATCGTCCAGCCGATCGCATACTGCGCGACGACGAGCGCCACGATCAACCAGTGGAGAAGGCGTGCGACTGCATCGTATCGGGCGGGCGTGGACATGGGCATCTCCAGGTGTTCGGATCGGGGCGTGGGGTCACGCGGATTCTACGGCGGAATCCTTAACGAATCGTTAAGCAGGCGCGGCCGACGCGACGGCATTCGCCGACGGCAGCACGATCGCGACACCGAGGCCCGCGCCGTCGATGCCGCGCCCGAACTGCACGCTGCCGCCGAAGTATTGCGCAATGCGCTTGACGATCGACAGCCCGAGCCCGCTGCCGGGCGCTTGCGTGCCGCTGCCGCGATAGAAGCGGTCGCCGATCCGCTCGTGCTCGTCGGCGGCGACGCCCGGCCCGTCGTCGCGCACGACGATGCGCTGGGTCGCGCCGTCGTCGTGCGCTCCAATCTCGACGCGGCCGCCGCGACGGCCGTACTTGATCGCGTTGTCGAGCAGATTGTCGAGCAGGATGCCGATCAGGATCGGATCGGCCTGGATCGCCCGTGCGGAGAGCTCGCCGGCGACGATCTCGATCGCCTTGTCCGACGCCTGCGCGAGATGGCGCTCGACGGCCGCGCCGACGAGTTCGCCGATGCCGACGGCGCGCGTCGGAATGGGTTCGTATTCGTCGAGGCGCGCGAGCAGCAGCAATTGCTCGGCGAGGCGTGCGCTGCGATCGACGCCCTGCACGACGCGCTGCATCGCGAGCTGCTTGCGCGCCGGATCGTCGGTCGTCAGCGCCACCTGCGCCTGCACCTTGATCGCGGCCAGCGGCGTCTTCAGTTCGTGCGCGGCGTCGGACGTGAAGGCGCGCTCGCGCCCGATCGACTGCCGCAGCCGCGCGAGCAGGCGATCGATCGCGTCGACCAGCGTGCGCACTTCATCGGGCACGGTCGCGATGGCGAGCGGCTCGAGCGAGCGCGCGTCGCGCGCGCCGATTGCGGTGGACAAGGTTTTCAGCGGCGCGAGGCTGCGCCCGATCGCGTACCAGAGCAGCAGCGCCAGCACCGGCAGTGCGCCGATCAGCGGCCAGACGATGCCGCGCGCGATGCCGGTTGCGAGATCGCTGTGCGTGTTCGCCGTCTCCATCACGCGGATCGACCGCCCCGATGCGTGATCGCGCAACGTGTGCGTGCGCCATTCGGCGCCGCGGATGACGATCGTTTCCGGTGCATTGCGCATGTCGCGCACGTCCGGCAGGCCGGCGGCAGCGGCCGGAAGGCTCGACGCGATGACGCTGCCCCGTGCATCGCGCACCTCGAACAGCACGTCGCGCGGCAGGCGATCGCCGTCGCTTTCCGGGTCGGAGCCGCGGCCGGGCAGTTCGACGCGCGCATCGGGCGGAGAGCGGGCGAGCCGGTCGAGATCGCCCGGCGACAGGACGGCGAGCAGCGACGCGTATTCGACGAGGCGCGCATCGTCCCATTCGCCGATTTCGCGCGTCGCATGCCGGAAGCTGCCGAACACCGCGGCGATCCACACGACGGTCACGCAGCCGACCGCCATCAACGACACGCGGCGTCGAATCGAGCGCGACATCATGGCTTGTCGACGACGTAGCCGATGCCCCGCACGGTGCGGATCAGGTCCGCGCCGAGCTTCTTGCGCAGGTTCGACACATGGACTTCGATCGCATTGCTTTCGAGGCCTTCCTGCCAACCGTACAGGCCGTCCTCGAGGCGGGCGCGCGACTGCGGGATGCCCGGGTGGCTGACGAGCTGCACCAGGATCGCCCATTCGCGCGCGGTGAGCGCGATGCGCGCTGCATCGCGCGTCACGGTATGGGTGCCCAGGTCGATCGTGATGTCGCGCCACACGATCTCGTCGCCGGCGCGTCCCTGCGAGCGCCGCACGAGTGCGCGGCAGCGCGCGAGCACTTCGGACAGATCGAACGGTTTCGCGAGATAGTCGTCGGCGCCGTCGTCGAGTCCGCTGACGCGATCGGCCACGTTGCCGCGCGCGGTCAGCACGAGCACCGGCACCGTGTCGCCCGCCTCGCGCAGCGCTCGCAGCAGTTGCGTGCCCGACTTGCCCGGCAGGCCGAGATCGAGCACGACGAGCGCGAAGCGCGTGGTCGCGAGCGCGGCGGCGGCCGCGTGACCGTCGCGCAGCCAGTCGACGTGATAGCCGGCCTGGCTCAGGCTGATTTCGAGGCCGCTGCCGATCAGGTCGTCGTCTTCAACAAGAAGGAGTCGCATGGTCGATTCGTGATGCACGCGCCGCGATTGTACGAGCCGACCGCGCGCGCCGTGCAACGGATTGTAATCGACGGGTATCGACTGCCGGGCGATTCTGAAGAACGCTTAAGGTTCGCCGCCGGCATTCCCGCTACTATCGGCCACAGCATTTCTTCGGTCGATCTCCGACTCCCCTGATCCCGACTCCGGTCCGGAGCCTCTGCCACGGCGCGGAACGCGCTCGCGCGCCGTCCCGACCTTTCGGGTCGATGACAGTCGTCCTACGGGAGATTCACTCACGATGGCACCCTCGACGATCGAGCGATGGCGCGCCCACCTACTGATCGCCGCGCTGGCCGGCATGTTCATCCAGTGCTTCGTGCTGGTGTCGTTGCTGGTGTTGCGCGTACCCGCGGGCTTCTTCACCACGACGGCGTTTCGCGGCTGGACCGTCGTGGCCGTCGCGACCGCCATCGTGGCGGCCCGCAAGCTTGCCGATGCGGCGTTCCGGGCCGCGCTCGTGTGCGGACACGTGCGCGCGGCCGGAATCGATCGCCGCAAGGTAGTCGTGTCATCTGATTGCGCGTACCGTCTGCTGGTCGTCCTTTACATCCGGCTTCACGGGAACCGGTTCGGCCGCCTGCCCGGGTGAGCCCGCCTGCGCGCGGGCGTTGCCGCCGGATGGGTCACCACAGGGGGAAAGCATGGTTTTGCTGCATGAGCTGCACGCGCTTGACGGCGCGATGTCGATGGTCTGCGGGTTGGCCGTGCTGCTGGGCATCGCCTATACGGTGACGGCCAGCGTACTGGTCGGCAGGTTCTTCGCGCGGCCCTCGGCGCCGCCGCGCGACTATCCGGGCGTCACGGTCGCGAAGCCGCTGCACGGCGACGAATGGCATCTCGTACAGCATCTCGAAAGCTTCTTCGTACAGGATTATCCGGGGCCGGTACAGCACCTGTTCGGCGTGCACGATGCGGGCGATGCCGCGCTGGCGGCCGTCGACGCGCTGCGCGTGCGTTATCCGGACGCGAACATCAAGGTCGTCGCCGATGCGCGGCTGTACGGCCCGAACCGCAAGATCGCCAATCTCGTCAACATGCTCGAACACGCGGAACACGCGGTGCTCTGTCTGGCCGACAGCGACGTGCTCGTCGAGCGCGACTATCTGCGCGCGGTCGTCGGCGCGCTACAGCAGCCCGATGTCGGCATCGTGACGAGCGTGTATCGCGGGGTGCCGTCGCCGGGTGTCTGGCCTGCCTTCGCCGCCGCGATGACCAACTTCCATTTCCTGCCGGGCGTGATTACGGGGCTGTTCATCGGGCGCGCGCGGCCGTGCTTCGGGCAGACGATCGCGATCACGCGCGCGACGCTCGAACGCATCGGCGGGCTTGCCCGCTTCGCGCATCACCTGGCCGAAGATCACGCGCTCGGCGAAGCGGTGCGGCAGGTCGGCGCGCGCGTCGTGATCCCGCCGTTCGTGGTCGGGCACGCGTGCGTCGAACAGACCTTCGCGACGCTGTACGCGCACGAATTGCGCTGGAGTTGCACGATTCGCGCGGCGGACCGGCTCGGCCATGCCGGCTCGGTGCTGATGCATCCGTTTCCGCTCGCGCTGCTGACCGCGCTGCTGTCGGGCGGCACGAGCGCCGCGTGGGGGCTGACCGTCGCGGCGCTCGCGGCGCGCGCGCTGCTGGTGCTGAGGACGAGCCGCGCGACCGGCGCCGGCATGCGCGGCGCGGTCTGGCTGCCGCTGGTGGATGTCGTGCAGTTCGCGGTATTCGTGTCGAGCTTCTTTTCGTCGCATGTCGTGTGGCGCGGCAAGCGCTTTCGCGTCGATCGTCAGGGCCGGCTCTCGCCGGCGGGCGAGGCGTGATGCGCGATGCCTGTTCCGGCGAGGCCGGCGGCAACGGGCTGTCCGTGCGCCGCGAGGCGCGGCTGCGGCATGCGGGGCGCGTGGCCGCGCTCGGCGGGCTGCTGATCGCCGTCTGGCTGATCGGGCGCGAGCATCCGCTGGAGATCCTGCGTCGGCTGCAGACGGCCGGCGCCGGGCTGTTGCTCGCCGCGCTGGTGCATGTGCTGCCGATGCTCGCGAATGCGTGGGACTGGCGGATGCTGATTCGCGGCGCGCGCCGGCCGTCGTTCGCGACGATGCTCGAGCTCGTGTGGATCCGCGAATCGATCAACGGCCTGCTGCCGGTCGCACGGATCGGCGGCGAGATCGTGTCGTTCGGCCTGCTCCGGCGCGCGGGCGTGCGGCCCGCGACGGCCGTGGCGAGCCTCGTCGCCGACATGCAGCTCACGCTGGTCAGCCAGGTCGTGTTCGCGCTCGCCGCGATCGGCTACGTGCTCGGGCACGTGTCGTCCGATACCGCGCGCATCGCGGCGCAGCTCACGCTCGGGATGGCCGCGATGATGCCGATCCTGCTGCTGTTCGTGCTGGTGCAGCATGCGCGGCCGTTCGAACGCGCGATGCGCGCGATCAATCGCGTGACGAGCGGCAAGGTGGTCGCGCTCGTCGGCGAGTCGGCGCGGACCGACCAGTCGCTGCGGCTGATCTGGCGAAAGACCGGCATCGTGGTGCGCTACGTCGCGATCTGGCAGACGCTGCAGTTCGTCGGCCATGCGCTCGAACTGTGGATCGCGCTGCGTTTTCTCGGCGCGGACGCGACCTTTGCACAGGCGCTGGTGATCGAGGCGCTGATCCAGATGCTGAGCAGCATCGCGTTCGCGATGCCGGGCGGGCTCGGCGTGCAGGAGGGCGGGTTCGTGCTGATCGGCGGACTGCTCGGCTTCGATGCGCCGACCTGCCTGGCGCTGGCCGGTGCGCGGCGCGTGCGCGACCTGCTGTTCTACGTTCCCGGCCTGTTGGCGTGGCAGTTCGCGGTGCGACGCCGGTCGGCGTCGCCGCGATGAACGGCGGTGCACCGCCGCATGCGGCGACGGTGCGCGGCGCATCAGCGCCGTTCGTCTTCGATATGGCTGCGGATCACGTCCGCGAACGACGTGTCGCCCTTGAGGCCGAGCGCTTCGGCGCGCGTCGTGTCCCAGCGGCCGGGCCAGCTGCCGACGATCTTCTCGACGCGTTCGTCCGGCTCATGACGGATCCGCTTCACGACTTCGTCGCCCGCCACGTCGCGCAGTGCGGCGATCATCTCGTCGACCGAGACCGACAGGCCGGGCAGGTTGATCACGCGCTTGTTGCCGAGCTGCGCGCCGTCGAGCTCGCAGCCCGCGACGAGCGCATCGATCGCGCCGCGCGGCGACAGCAGCCACAGCCGCGTCGAGCCCGGCACCGGGCACACGCTTTCCTCGCCGTTCAGCGGTTCGCGGATGATGCCGCTCGCGAACGACGACGCGGCCGCGTTCGGCCGACCGGGCCGCACGCTGATGGTCGGCAGGCGCAGCACGCGGCCGTCGACGAAGCCGCGTCGCGCGTAGTCGCACAGCAGCAGCTCGGCGATCGCCTTCTCGGCGCCGTACGACGATTGCGGATTCAGCGCGGTGTCGTCCTGCACGACCTCGGGCAGCGTGCCGCCGTAGACGGCGACCGAGCTCGTGAACACGACGCGCGGCTGGTGGCCGCGTGCGCGGCACACTTCGAGCAGCGCGCGCGACGCGTCGAGATTGATCCGCATGCCGAGATCGAAGTCGGCTTCCGCCTGCCCGCTGACGATCGCCGCGAGATGAAAGATCGCGCCCGTCTGCGTGTCGATCGCGCTTTCCAGCACCGCGCGATCGGCGATGTCGCCGACGATCGACGTCACGCGCGCATCGCCGAAATCGCTTCCCTTGACGACGTCGAGCAGGACCAGCTCGTCGATCTTCTCGGGACGGCCGCCGGGGCCGGTCAGCTCGCCGCGCTCGAGCAGCTTGCGCGCGAGGCGCTGGCCGAGAAAGCCGGCGCCGCCGGTGATCAGTACTTTCATGGTGTGAATCCTCTTCGGAATGCTTGAATTACAGGTAGGCGCGCAGCCAGCCGAGTCCTTCCGACGTGCCGGCCTTCGGTCGGTACTCGCAGCCGATCCAGCCGTCGTAGCCGAGCGCGTCGATCAGCTCGAACAGATACGGGTAGTTGAGTTCGCCGAGGTCCGGCTCGTGACGCTCGGGCACGCCCGCGATCTGGATATGGCCGATGCCGGCGAAGTCGCGCCTGAGCTTCATCGCGAGATCGCCTTCGACGATCTGGCAGTGATAGCAGTCGAACTGCACCTTCACGTTCGGCGCGCCGATGTCCGCGCAGAGCGCGTGCGCATCGTCCTGCCGGCTCACGAAATAGCCGGGCATGTCGCGCTGGTTGATCGGCTCGATCAGGACCGTGATGCCGTGCGCGGCGGCGGCCTGCGCCGCGTGGCGCAGGTTCGCGACATAGGTGTCGCGATGGCGCGCGCGGTCGGCGCCCGGCGCGACCAGGCCGGCCATCACGTGCAGCTTCTTGTTGCCGAGCACGCGCGCATAGTCGAGCGCCTGGTCGATGCCGCGCCGGAACTCGTCCTCGCGGCCCGGCAGCGACGCGATGCCGCGTTCGCCGGCGGCCCAGTCGCCGGGCGGCGCGTTGAACAGCGCCTGTTCGAGGCCGTGCGCGTCGAGGCGCGCGCGGATGTCGTCGGCGGAGAAGTCGTACGGGAACAGGTACTCGACGGCCTTGAAGCCGTCGTGGGCGGCAGCGGCGAAGCGTTCGAGGAACGCATGCTCGTTGTACATCATCGAGAGGTTGGCGGCGAAGCGTGGCATGGCGACGGGTCCAGTGAATGAAGGGGGCGGGGCGCCGCGCGCCCCGCGTCGAACGGGCTCAGCGGTTCACGAGTTTCGCGGGCGTGAGCCACACGGCGATCGCGCCGATCACGAGCATCCCGGCCAGCACGTACATGCCGGACGACGTGCTGTGCGTGAGGTCCTTCAGATAGCCGATCACGTAGGGGCTCGCGAAGCCGGCGAGATTGCCGACCGAGTTGATGATCGCGATCCCGGCCGCGGCGGCGCTGCCGGCGAGGAACGCGGTCGGCAGCGACCAGAACAGCGGCGCGCAGGTCAGCACGCCGCCTGCCGCGAGCGACAGGAACACGATCGACACGACCGTATTGTGCGAATACGACGCGGCGACTGCAAACCCGACCGCGCCCATCAGCGCGGGCACGATCAGGTGCCAGCGGCGTTCGCGGCGCTTGTCCGCGCTGTGGCCGAACAGGTTCATCACGACGATCGCGACGACGAACGGAATCGCCGACAGCAGCCCGATCTGGAGCGTATCGGTGATGCCCGTCGATTTTACGAGCGTCGGCATCCAGAACGTGAGGCCGTACTGGCCCGTGACGAACGCGAAGTAGATCAGCGACATCCACCACATGCGCGGGTCGGCGAACACGGCCTTCAGCGAATGGCCGTGCTTCTGCTGCTCCTGCGGCTGCGCGGCGATCTCGTCCTCGAGCAGCTGCTTTTCGCGCTCGTTCAGCCACTTCGCGCTGCGAATGTTGTTGTCGAGATAGAGGATCGTCGCGATGCCGACCAGCACCGCCGGCACGGCTTCGATCATGAACATCCATTGCCAGCCGTGGAAGCCCGAGCCGCCGTGGAATGTCTCCATGATCCAGCCGGACAGCGGATTGCCGAAGATGCCCGACACCGGAATCGCGGACATGAACACCGCGATGATCTTCGCGCGGCGGTGCGACGGGAACCAGTACGTCAGGTACAGGATCACGCCCGGATAGAAGCCCGCTTCCGCGAGGCCGAGCAGGAAGCGCAGCACGTAGAACTGGGTCGGCGTCTTCACGAACGCGAACAGCGCGGACAGCAGCCCCCACGTGATCATGATCCGCGCGATCCAGATGCGTGCGCCGATCCGGTGCATCAGCATGTTGCTCGGCAGTTCGAACAGGAAGTAGCCGAGGAAGAAGATGCCCGCGCCGAGCCCGAACACGGTTTCGCTGAACGCGAGATCCTGCGACATCTGCAGCTTCGCGAAGCCGACGTTGACGCGGTCCAGATACGCGACCACGTAGCAGAGCATCAGGAACGGCACGATGCGCCAGAACACTTTCTTGTAGGTGAGGTCAAGCTCGGCCGCGCTGGCGGCCGCGGCGGGCGTACGGCCTGCGGCCGCGTCGAGAGCAGTCATCGTCGTCTCCAAAGGTGGCGAGTGCCGGCGGCGCGCACGCTGCCGGTCGTAGGTGTGTGTGCTGACGGAAAGGCCCGCGCACACGGCGGGCATGGGATTCGGGCGGCGGCGCGCCGGGCTACCAGCGCGCGCCGAAGGCCTGGCGCAGCGCGTCGAGCGCCGCGTCGGACAGCGGCTCGGGTTTCGGGTTCGTCATCAGCCACAGCCGCGCGGTTTCCTCGAGCTCTTCGAGCGCATACGACGCGTGCGACACCGAGGGTCCCCACATCACCGGGCCGAGACGGTCGAGCAGCACGCCGCGCACGCGCTCGGCGAGCGCCGCGACCTCGGCCGCGACGTCGGGGTCGCCCGGACGCCGATAGCGGATCAGCGGAATGTGGCCGACCTTCATCACGTAGTACGGCGTGATCGGCGGCAGCACGTCGGTGTCGCGCCACACGCCCGCGAGCGTCAGCGCGACGAGGTGCGTCGAATGCGTGTGGACGATGCCGTTCGCCTCGGCGTTGCGCGCATAGATGCCGCGATGCAGCGTCAGCGTCTTCGACGGCTTGCCGCCCGACACGGCCCGGCCGTTCGGGTCGACCTTCGCGATGTCGTTCGGGTCGAGCCGGCCGAGGCACGCGTCGGTCGGCGTGATCAGCCAGCCGTCGGGCAGGCGCGCGCTGATGTTGCCCGCGCTGCCGACCGCGTGGCCGCGCGCGTACAGGCTCGCGCCGACGACGCAGATTTCCTCGCGCAGTTTCGCTTCGGTGCTCATCGTGCGGCTCCGTCGAGTGCGCGCAGCGCCTTGTCGAAAAAGTCGAGCGCGCCGAAATTGCCGGACTTCAGCGCGAGGCCGAGCGGCTGCGCGTCGATGGTCGCGGTGGCCGGCACACCCGGATCGATCTGCGCGCCGATCTGCAGCGACTTCACGTCGAGCGCCTGCACGACCGCGCCGGACGTCTCGCCGCCCGCCACGACGAACTTGCGTACGCCGAGTTCGCGCAGGCCTTTCGCGATCGCCGCGAGCGTGCTTTCGACGAGATGGCCGGCCGCCTCGACGCCGAGCGCTTGCTGCACGGCCTTCACCTCGTCGGGCGTTGCGGTCGCATAGATCAGCACCGGTTCCGGCAGATGCGAGCGCGCGAACGCGAGCGCCTGCTCGACGACGGGTTCGCCGCGCGCGGCCGCGAGCGGGTCGATCCGAAAGCCCGGCCGTTGCGCGCACCACGCGGCGACCTGCGCGTTGGTCGCCTTCGACGCGCTGCCGGCGAGCACCGTCGCGAGCCCGTCGATGCGCGGCAGCGACGCGGCGTTGTCGCGTTCGGGCAGCAGCCCCGCGCGGCGGAAGTTGGCGGGCAGGCCGAGCGCGACGCCCGAGCCGCCGGTGACGAGCGGCAGGTTCGCACAGGCTTCGCCGAGCACGTGGAGGTCGCGGTCCGACAGCGCATCGGCGATCGCGAAGCGCGCGCCGTCGGCGCGCAGCGCGTCGATCCGTGCCCGCACGTCGGCCGCGCCGAGCGCGATCGTGTCGTAGCGGATCAGCCCGACCTGCGACGCCGTCTGCCGCTGCAGCACGCGTACGAGGTTCGCGTCCTTCATCGGCGTGAGCGGATGGTTTTCCATCCCCGATTCGTTCAGCAGCACGTCGCCGACGAACAGGTGGCCGCGATAGATCGTGCGGCCGTTCTCGGGGAAGGCCGGACAGGCGATCGCGAAGCCGCCGCCGGCCGCGTCGAGCAGCGCGTCGGCGACCGGGCCGATATTGCCCGCGTCGGTCGAGTCGAAGGTCGAGCAGTACTTGAAGAAGAACTGCCGGCATCCTTGCGCGCGCAACCATTCGTATGCGGCGAGCGACTGCGCGACGGCATCGGCGGCAGGGATCGTGCGCGACTTCAGCGCGACGACGATCGCGTCGGCGTCGATCGATGCGGATTCGGCCGGCACGCCGATCGTCTGCACGGTGCGCATGCCGCTCTTGACGAGCATGTTCGCGAGATCGGTCGCGCCGGTGAAATCGTCGGCGATGCAGCCGAGCAGGGGACGGGAAGCGGAAGCGGTCATGGCGAAAGCGGGAGTCAGCGGGCAGGCGGCAGCGTGATGCCGGGGAAGGTCTTGATCACGGCGGAATCGTCCTCGCCGCCGTGGCCGGCGCTCGATGCGCTCATGAACATCTGGTGCGCGGTGGCCGACAGCGGCAGCGGGAATTTGCTGCGGCGGGCGGTGTCGAGCACGAGGCCGAGATCCTTGACAAAGATGTCGACGGCCGACAGCGGCGTGTAGTCGCCGTTCAGGATGTGCGGCACGCGGTTCTCGAACATCCACGAATTGCCGGCGCTGTGCGTGATCACGTCGTACAGCGCATCGGGATCGACGCCTTCGCGCAGGCCGAGCGCCATCGCTTCAGCGGCCGCCGCGATATGCACGCCGGCCAGCAGCTGGTTGATGATCTTCACCTTCGAGCCGACGCCGTGCGCATCGCCGAGCCGGTAGACCTTGCCGGCGATCGCGGCGAGCACGTCTTCGCAGGCTGCGTACGCGGCGGCGGGGCCCGAGGTCATCATCGTCATCTCGCCCGAGGCCGCGCGCGCGGCGCCGCCCGATACCGGCGCGTCGAGCATCTGCAGGCTGGCGGCCTCGATGCGCGCGCCGAGCGAGACCGCGAATTCGGGCGCGACGGTCGCGCTCGCGATCACGACGCCGCCCGGCTTCATCGACGCGACCGCGCCGTGTTCGCCGAACAGGACCGTTTCCGTCTGCGCGGCATTGACGACGAGCGTGACGACGACGTCGCACTGCGCGCCGAGTTCGGCCGGCGTCGCGCAGGCGATGCCGCCTTCGGCCGCGAAGGCCTGCAGCACGTGATCGCGCACGTCGCACGCGTGCACGCGGAAACCCGCGCGCAGCAGCGAGCGGGCGACGCCGAGGCCCATCGCGCCGAGGCCGATGACTCCAACATTTCGTGACATGGTCAAAACCTTGATCGATTCGGGGAGAGGCGGCGTCCGCGGCAGCGGAGGCCGCCCGGTTCAACAGATGCCGGCTTCCGCGAGGCGGCGCGCGGCGTTGTACATGTGCGTGCGCGCCGCGTTGCGCGCCGCCATCGGGTCGCGCGCGCGGATCGCGTCGGCGATCGCCGCGTGTTCCTCGCGCACCTGCCGCGAGAAATCCTCGCGCGTCGCTTCGTTGCGGCGCGTGACTTTCACGCCGGCTTCGAGGTACTGGTTCAGGAACTGCAGCGTCTTCAGGAAATAGGGGTTGCCGGTGACGGCGGCGATCGTGCGGTGGAACGCGACGTCCTCGGCGACGCCGTCGCGCCCTTCGGCGACCGCGTCGTCGATCTTGCGCAGCGCGTCGTCGATGTCGGCCATGTCGTCGTCGGTGTGGTGCAGCGCGGCCTCGGCCGCGACCTCGGCCTCGATCGCACGGCGTACCGCGAGCAGGTGCGGCAGCGAACTCGCCTCGACCGCTTCCGCGTAGTCGATCCGCAGCGGGCGGATCGCGCCGTGCTGGTTCACGTATACGCCGCTGCCCTGGCGCGGCTCGACGACGCCTTCGTTCTTCAGGCGCGAGATCGCCTCGCGGATCACGGTGCGGCTGACGCCGAATTCCTGGGCGAGCACGGCTTCGGTCGGCAGCTTGCCGGTGGCCGCAAAGCTGCCGACCTCGATCTGCTTCAGCAGTTGCTGCGCGACGTGATCGCTCATCGCGCGGGCCGGAATTTTCTCGAACATGGCGTCCAGGTTTGTAAGGTGATTGGGTCATCATACAAATTTGGGCGAGTGCGAGCATCCGGGATAACCCTCGGTTAACGGGGCTCAACGTCGGCTAAATTGAGTGGAACCGGTTCCAAAAGACGTCAAACGGACGCGATTCGGACGGTTTTGCCGATGGGTGGGGGAGTTTCCTCTGGACGACTTGCGGCCGCGGGCAGCGCCGGCGCCGGCCGTCAGTCGACGATGTCCTCGGCCGCGTCGGCCATCGGCGCATCGTGCGTCGCGTCCGCCGTCGCGCCTTCGCCGCCGCGCTCGCGATACGCTGCCGGCGGCACGCCGAACTGCTTGCGGAATTCGCGCCCGAGGTGCGATGCATCGGCGAAGCCGCAGCTGCTCGCGATGTCGGCGACCGTGCGGTCCGAGCTGGTCAGCAGCCACGCGGCCGTGCGCAGCCGCACCTGCTTCGCGAACGCCTGCGGGCTCTTGCCGGTCTCGGCCTTGAACAGCCGTTCCAGCTGCCGGGTCGACAGGTCGAGCTTGCACGCGAGTTCGTCGAGCGGCAGCGCGCGCCCGACGTGCTGTTCCATCAGAAGAATCGCGCGCTTGACCTTCGGATGCGTCGCGGGTTCGAGGCCCGGCGGATGCGGCTGCGGCGCGTTGCCCTTCTGCATCTCGCCGACCAGCAGGATGCGCAGCGCCTTCTGCACGGTCGCATGGTCGAAGTGGCGCAGCAAAATCGCCGCGGCGACGTCGATCGATGCGCGGCCGCCCGAGCAGGTGATCCGGCGCCGGTCGATCACGAACAGCCGGTCGGCGATCAGCAGGTCCGGATCGGCGTTCGGGAAGCGTTCGATGAAGTCCCAGTAGTGGAACCAGCTCACGCAGGTGCGGTAGCCGTCGAGCACGCCGGCGCGCATCAGCGTAAACACGCCCGTGCAGATCCCGACGATCGTCGCGCCGCGCGCAGCCGCGCGGCGGATGAAGTCGAGCGTTTCGGGGCCGGCTTGCGGCCCGGAGTGCAGCAGCCCGCCGACGACGACCACGTAATCGAACGGCTCGGCCGCGTCGAACGTCTCCCACGGCGTGATCTGGATCCCGCAGCTCGCGCGCACCGGCGCGAGCGTATCGCCGATCACGCTCCACGCGCAGCGCACGGGCTTGCTGTAGTCGCCGTCGTCGGCCGACAGCCGCAGCATGTCGACGAACCCGGAGAACGCGGTCAACGTGAAATTCGGCAGCAGCACGATGCCGAAGCGGATGCGCTGCGGCGCGGGTTCTGCGAGGGGGGAAGCGGGTACGTCGGGTGTCATTGCAGCCAGTCTCGTTACGCCGGGCGGGCGGTCTCACGCCATTCAGGATACGGCAAGCGGAGGGCGACGGGGCAACGCGCATGCGGCGCGTCGGCCCGACTTGTCGTTTTGCGTCGCGAACCATCGCCAAAGCGCACTTTCGGGCCACGGGGCCGCGCGCTTGGCGGCGGTATCCCACGCCGATGCCGTTTTTGTTCTATCGGCGGATTTTACGCTTTGATGTACTGGCGTCCAGCGTCACTTCGCCTGTATCCACTCAAAGGAAGCCAGATGAACGTCAGCGTTTTCGACCTGTTCAAGATCGGCATCGGCCCGTCCAGTTCGCACACGGTCGGCCCGATGATCGCCGCGTGCCGCTTCGCGTCGCACGTCGAGGACGCGAACCTGCTCGGCTTCGTGCGTCGCGTGCGGGTCGAGCTGTACGGGTCGCTCGGCGCGACCGGCAAGGGCCACGGCACCGACAAGGCCGTGCTGCTCGGCCTCGAGGGCCATCTGCCGGACACCATCGATCCGGACCTGATCGAGCCGCGCCTCGCGGCGATCCGCGCGGAAAAGTCGCTGTCGCTGCTCGGCCGGCAGTCGATCCGTTTCGACGAGAAGGAGCATATCGGCTTCTATCGCAAGCTGATGACGGGCACCAGCATCGTGCACCCGAACGGGATGCGCTTCCAGGCGTTCGACGAGCACGGCCAGCTGCTCGTCGAGAAAGAGTATTACTCGATCGGCGGCGGCTTCGTCGTGAACCGCGACGGCGATCGCGTCAACGGCGTGCGCGCCGCGGCCGAGGTGCCCTATCCGTTCCGCACCGGCGACGACCTGATGCGCCAGTGCCGCGAGCACGGGCTGTCGATCGCCGAGCTGATGATGCGCAACGAATGCGCGCTGCGCCCGGAAGACGAAGTGCGTGCAGGACTCCTCGCGATCTGGCGCACGATGGCCGCCTGCGTCGAGCGCGGCTGCAAGGTCGAGGGCGACCTGCCGGGCCCGATGCGCGTGAAGCGCCGCGCGGCCGAGCTGTACGGCCGCCTGCGCGCGCGTTCGGAGGAATCGTTGCGCGACCCGCTGTCGATGCTCGACTGGGTCAACCTGTACGCGATGGCCGTCAACGAGGAGAACGCGGCGGGCGGGCGCGTCGTTACCGCACCGACCAACGGCGCGGCCGGCGTGATTCCGGCGGTGCTGCACTACTACGTGAAGTTCGTGCCGGGCTCGAACGAAGCGGGCATCGTCGAATTCCTGCTGACGGCCGCGGCGATCGGGATCATCTACAAGGAAACCGCGTCGATCTCCGGCGCGGAAGTCGGTTGCCAGGGCGAGGTCGGCGTCGCGTGCTCGATGGCCGCCGCCGCGCTCGCCGCCGTGATGGGCGGTACGCCCGACCAGGTCGAGAACGCCGCCGAGATCGGCATGGAGCACAACCTCGGCATGACCTGCGATCCGGTCGGCGGGCTCGTGCAGATCCCGTGCATCGAGCGCAACGCGATGGGCGCGATCAAGGCGCTGAACGCGTCGCGCATGGCGCTCAAGGGCAACGGCCAGCACTACGTGTCGCTCGACTCGGTCATCAAGACGATGCGCGAGACCGGCGCCGACATGAAGACGAAATACAAGGAAACGTCGCGCGGCGGTCTCGCCGTGAACGTCATCGAATGCTAACGAAGGGTCCATCAAAATGAGCCGCTACTCGATATTCAGCCTGTTCCGCAACGGCCTCTCGTATCACGAGAACTGGGAAAAGCAGTGGAAGAGCCCGGAACCGAAGAAGGAATACGACGTCGTGATCGTCGGCGGCGGCGGGCACGGGCTCGCGACCGCGTACTACCTCGCCAAGGAGCACGGCATCACGAACGTCGCGATTCTCGAGAAGGGCTGGATCGGCGGCGGCAACACCGCGCGCAACACGACGATCGTGCGCTCGAACTATCTGTGGGACGAGTCGGCCGCGCTGTACGAGAAGGCGATGAAGCTGTGGGAAGGGCTGTCGCAGGACCTGAACTACAACGTGATGTTCAGCCAGCGCGGCGTGATGAACCTCGCGCACACGCTGCAGGACGTGCGCGACACCGAGCGCCGCGTCAACGCGAACCGGCTGAACGGCGTCGACGCCGAATTCCTGACGCCCGCGCAGATCAAGGAAATCGAGCCGACCATCAACCTCAACAGCCGCTACCCGGTGCTCGGCGCATCGATCCAGCGCCGCGCGGGCGTCGCGCGCCACGATGCGGTGGCCTGGGGCTTCGCGCGCGGCGCGGACCGCGCCGGCGTCGACATCATCCAGAACTGCCAGGTCACGGGCATTCGTCGCGAAGGCGGTGCGGTGGTCGGCGTCGACACGGTGAAGGGCTTCATCAAGGCGAAGAAGGTCGCGGTGGTCGCGGCCGGCAACACGACGACGCTCGCCGACATGGCCGGCGTGCGCCTGCCGATCGAAAGCCATCCGCTGCAGGCGCTCGTGTCCGAGCCGATCAAGCCGGTGGTCAACTCGGTGATCATGTCGAACGCGGTGCACGCGTACATCAGCCAGTCCGACAAGGGCGACCTCGTGATCGGCGCGGGCATCGACCAGTACACGGGCTTCGGCCAGCGCGGCAGCTTCCACATCATCGAAGGCACGCTGCAGGCGATCGTCGAGATGTTCCCGGTGTTCTCGCGCGTGCGGATGAACCGCCAGTGGGGCGGCATCGTCGACGTGTCGCCGGACGCGTGCCCGATCATCAGCAAGACCGACGTGAAGGGCCTCTATTTCAACTGCGGCTGGGGGACGGGCGGCTTCAAGGCGACGCCCGGCTCGGGCTGGGTGTTCGCGCACACGATCGCGCGCGACGAGCCGCATCCGCTGAACGCGCCGTTCGCACTCGACCGCTTCTACACCGGCCACCTGATCGACGAACACGGCGCTGCCGCCGTCGCGCACTGAACGAGGAGAAACCAACATGTTGCTGATCGAATGTCCGTGGTGCGGGCCGCGCGCCGAATCCGAGTTCACGTGCGGCGGCGAAGCCGACATCGTGCGCCCGGTCGCGAACGAAACCATGACCGACCGCGAGTGGGGCGAGTACGTGTTCATGCGCGAGAACAAGCGCGGGCTGCACAAGGAGCAATGGCTGCACACGCAGGGCTGCCGCCGCTGGTTCAAGGTCACGCGCGACACCGTCACGTACGAAATCAAGAGCTATGAGAAGTTCGGTGGGGCGACCGCCGGCAACGCACACGAAGAGGGCACGAGCAAATGAGCCAGAAAGACCGCCTCGGCACCGGTGGCCGCATCAATCGCGCGATTCCGCTGACGTTTACGTTCAACGGTCGCACGTATCAGGGCTTCCAGGGCGACACGCTCGCGTCCGCGCTGCTCGCGAACGGCGTGCACTTCGTCGCGCGCAGCTTCAAGTACCACCGTCCGCGCGGGATCGTGACGGCGGACGTCGCGGAACCGAATGCCGTCGTGCAGCTCGAATCGGGCCCGTACAGCGTGCCGAACGCGCGCGCGACCGAGATCGAGCTGTATCAGGGGCTCGTCGCGTCGAGCGTGAACGCGGAGCCGTCGCTCGAGAACGACAAGTACGCGATCAACCAGAAGCTGTCGCGTTTCCTGCCCGCCGGCTTCTACTACAAGACCTTCATGTGGCCGCGCAAGATGTGGCCGAAGTATGAGGAAAAGATCCGCGAAGCGGCCGGTCTCGGCAAGGCGCCCGACGCGCTCGACGCCGATCGCTACGACAAGTGCTACGCGCACTGCGACGTGCTGGTGGTCGGCGGTGGCCCGTCGGGTCTCGCCGCCGCGCACGCGGCGGCCACCGCCGGCGCGCGCGTGATCCTCGTCGACGACCAGCGCGAACTGGGCGGCAGCCTGCTGTCGTGCCGTGCGGAGATCGACGGCAAGCCCGCGCTGCAGTGGGTCGAGAAGATCGAGGCCGAACTGCGCAAGCTGCCCGACGTGACGATCCTGTCGCGCAGCACCGCGTTCGGCTACCAGGATCACAACCTCGTGACCGTCACGCAGCGCCTGACCGATCACATGCCCGTGTCGATGCGCAAGGGCACGCGCGAACTGCTGTGGAAGGTCCGCGCGAAGCAGGTGATTCTCGCGACCGGCGCGCACGAGCGGCCGATCGTGTTCGGCAACAACGACCTGCCGGGCGTGATGCTCGCCGGCGCGGTGTCGACCTATATTCATCGCTACGGCGTGCTGCCGGGCCGCAACGTGGTCGTGTTCACGAACAACGACCGCGCGTACCAGACCGCGCTCGACCTGAAGGCGTGCGGCGCGAAGGTGACGGTCGTCGATGCGCGCGCCTCGTCGAACGGCGCGCTGCCTGCGGCCGCGAAGCGGCAGGGCGTGACGGTGTTGAGCGGCGCGGTCGTGACGGCCGCGTCGGGCAAGCTGCGCGTATCGTCGGTCGACGTCGCGTCGTACACGAACGGCCAGACGGGCGGCAAGCTGCAGTCGCTGCCGTGCGACCTCGTCGCGATGTCCGGCGGCTTCAGCCCGGTGCTGCACCTGTTCGCGCAGTCGGGCGGCAAGGCATGCTGGAACGACGAGAAGGCGTGTTTCCTGCCCGGCAAGCCGGTGCAGGCGGAAGCCAGCGTCGGCGCGGCCGCCGGTGAATTCGGGCTGGCGCGCGCGCTGCGCCTCGCGCTCGACGCGGGCGCCGAGGCGGCCAAGGCCGCGGGCTTCACGGCCGCGCAGCGCCCTGTCGCGCCGCAGGTCGCGGAAACCGTCGAAGGCGCGCTGCAGCCGCTCTGGCTGGTCGGCAGCCGCGAGGCCGCGTCGCGCGGGCCGAAGCAGTTCGTCGATTTCCAGAACGACGTGTCGGCCGCCGACATCCTGCTGGCCGCACGCGAAGGCTTCGAGTCGGTCGAGCACGTGAAGCGCTACACGGCGATGGGCTTCGGCACCGACCAGGGCAAGCTCGGCAACATCAACGGGATGGCGATCCTCGCGCAGGCGCTCGGCAAGTCGATCCCCGAAACCGGCACGACGACGTTCCGCCCGAACTACACGCCGGTGTCGTTCGGCACGTTCGCGGGCCGCGAGCTCGGCGATTTCCTCGACCCGATCCGCAAGACCTGCATCCACGAATGGCACGTCGAGCACGGCGCGCTGTTCGAGGACGTCGGCAACTGGAAGCGGCCCTGGTATTTCCCGAAGAACGGCGAGGACCTGCATGCGGCCGTGAAGCGCGAATGCCTCGCGGTGCGCAACAGCGTCGGCATCCTCGATGCGTCGACGCTCGGCAAGATCGACATCCAGGGCCCGGACGCGGTGAAGCTGCTGAACTGGATGTACACGAACCCGTGGAACAAGCTCGAGGTGGGCAAGTGCCGCTACGGGCTGATGCTCGACGAGAACGGCATGGTGTTCGACGACGGCGTGACGGTGCGCCTCGCCGATCAGCACTTCATGATGACGACCACGACCGGCGGCGCGGCGCGCGTGCTGACCTGGCTCGAGCGCTGGCTGCAGACGGAGTGGCCGGACATGAAGGTGCGCCTGTCGTCGGTCACCGATCACTGGGCGACGTTCGCGGTGGTCGGCCCGAAGAGCCGCAAGGTCGTGCAGAAGGTGTGCCAGGACATCGACTTCGGCAACGAGGCGTTCCCGTTCATGAGCTACCGGAACGGCACGGTCGCAGGCGCGAAGGCGCGCGTGATGCGGATCAGCTTCTCGGGCGAGCTGGCCTATGAAGTGAACGTGCCGGCCAATGCGGGCCGCGCGGTGTGGGAAGCGCTGATGGCGGCCGGCGCCGAGTTCGACATCACGCCGTACGGCACCGAGACGATGCACGTGCTGCGTGCGGAGAAGGGCTACATCATCGTCGGTCAGGACACCGACGGCTCGATCACGCCGTACGACCTCGGGATGGGCGGCGTCGTCGCGAAGTCGAAGGACTTCCTCGGCAAGCGTTCGCTGTCGCGTTCGGATACCGCGAAGCAAGGCCGCAAGCAGTTCGTCGGCCTGCTGACCGAGGACGAGCAGTTCGTGCTGCCCGAAGGCGCGCAGATCATCGCGAAGGACACGCAGGTGTCCACGACCGAGCCGACGCCGATGATCGGCCACGTAACGTCGAGCTACTACAGCCCGATCCTGAAGCGCTCGATCGCGCTGGCGGTGGTGAAGGGCGGCTTGGACAAGATGGGCGAGAGCGTCGTGATTCCGCTGGCCAACGGCAAGCGCATCACCGCGAAGATCTCGAGCCCGGTTTTCTACGATACCGAAGGGGTGCGTCAGCATGTGGAATGAAACGAGAAACCAGGCGCCGGTGGCGGGCGCGGGCGGCGTGCAGCTCGAGTCGCCGTTCGTCGGCGCGGCCGACGTGCTGAAGGCGCACCAGGCGCGCGCCTCGAAGAAGTTCGCGCTGCGCGAGCGCGCGTTCCTCGATCTCGTGAACGTGCGCGGCGAACTGCACGACCCGGCGTTCGTGAGTGCGTTCGAGCGGGTGGTCGGCTGCCGGCCGCCGGCCGAGCCGAATACGGTTGCGCGCAGCGCCGAGTATGACGTGCTGTGGCTCGGCCCGGACGAGTGGCTGGTGCGTTCGAACGGGCCCGTGCAGGCGGGCGTGCTCGAAGCGAAGCTCGCGGAAGCCGTGCAGGGTTCGTATGCGGCGGCGGTGGACGTCGGCAGCGGCTACACGGTCGTCGAGATCAGCGGCGAGCGCGTGCGCGACGTGCTTGCGCGCGGTTGCCCGCTCGACCTGCATCCGCGCATGTTCAAGCCGGGTCAGTGCGCGCAGTCGCACTACTTCAAGGCGTCGATCGTGCTGATCCCGACCGGCGACGATGCGTTCGAGATCGTGCTGCGTCGCAGTTTCGCCGACTATTTCGTGCGCATCATGCTCGACGCGGCCGCGCCGCTGATGTCATGAAGCCGTTCGACGAACCGTTCGTGGCGATCGACGCGCCGCGCCTGCGCGGGCGTGGCTGGAGCGTGTTCGTCGACGAACTGAAGGTGCCCGCGCGCGTCGGCATTCACGCGCACGAGCACGAAGCGCCGCAGCCGATCGTGATCGATGCGCGGCTCGAGTATCGCTGCGAGCCGAGCGAGCAGGGCGAGTGGATCGACTACGACGGCTACTGCGCGCGCGTCGCGTCGTTTCTCGCGCACAAGCCGCATACGCGGCTGCTCGAAACGCTCGTCGCCGATATCGCGGTGCTGTCGTTCCGCGAGTGGTCGGCGCTGGAGTCGCTGACGCTGTCGGTGCACAAGCCGAAGATTCGGCCCGGGACCAAGCGTGTCGGCGTGTCGCTGGACTGGACGCGCGGCGATTACCTGCGATGGACGGGGGCGGCGGGGCAGATCTGAGCGCTGGCGGGTGCGGGACGGATTATTCCTGGAATGTCGGAATAATCGATCGGCCTGGCGAGAAACGGCCAATTGTTCCTGAAATATCGGAACAATTGGCCGTTTTGCATGGGCAACCGAGCATTGTCGTGATTTCAGTTGGGTGCCGGACTACACCCGTACCGGCGCGCTGCTGCAGCAAGTCCTGATTCATCGTGCCGCCGCCGCGCTTGGCGCCGGATAGTCGACTACCCGCGCGCGAACGCGCAGCATTTCATCGAGTTTCTGTGCGAGCCGGGGGTAAAAGCGGGATCGGGCCGCGCAAGCGCGAGGCGGCCGATCGAGCGGTCGTCGCGCTTACGGATTACGCGGCCCCGCCGACGAATCGCTGACCGGCACCATGCGCGCCTTCGCATCGCTGCCGGCTTTCGCCTCGTCGGCCGGTTCCAGCACGAACCGGAACGAATCGACGCGCTGCATTACCTTCGACGCGTACGCACTGGAACCGCCATAGCTCTTCAGCGCGGCCTGCACGTTGCCGCCGGCGGCCTTCACGTAGCCCGACAGGATCGCGGAGCCGGCCTCGACGTTCGCGTTCGGCTCCGTCAGGTCCTTCACGTTGCGCAGCAGCCCGCGGTGCGCGGCCGGCACGACCTGCATCAGCCCCGTCGCGCCATGCTGGCCGCGCGCCTTTTCCTGGAAGCGCGATTCGATCGAGATGATGGCGTAAACGAGTGCCGGCGGCAGCGAATATTTCGTCGCAGTGACGCTCACGATGTCGGCGAGCTTCACGGCCTTTTCCTTCGCGACGCCGAATTTCCTCGTCAGGTACGACGTGATGCGGCGGTTTGCTTCGTTCGGCTGATCGTTCGCGAGCGGATCGGAGGCGAAGCTCGATGCGGCGGCAACGTTCGGCGCGGATGCCGCGAGCGCGGGCGCCGCCGCTGCGGACGCCTGTTGCGCCGACGCATGATGCGCGACGCCAAACGAAAGCACGATCAGCCAGAGCAATCGTCGCATGGTCGAAGTGGGGGAATCGGGAGGCGCATAGTATATCGACCAATCGCGCCGGGCGGCTGAAGGTGCGCTCGAATGAAAGCGGGATGTAGGCTTGTGTCGGCGCGCGGCGGCGAAATCGTTGCACGGACACGCATCGGAGTCCGCACGAGTGCCGGACGCGCGCGTCGCGCCGCCTTATGCGCGTCGCGCGGTCGCGATCTTCGCCAGTGCGCCGATCGCGTCGCTGACGAGCACCGCGAGCAGCCCGACGATCACGCCGCCCTGCAGCACGAACGCGGTGTTCGACGTCTGCAGGCCGGCGATGATCACGTCGCCGAGCCCGCGCGCGGCGACGGTCGAGCCGATCGTCGCGGTGCCGAGGTTGATCACGACCGCGAGCTGGATCCCGTTGACGATCACCGGAAACGCGAGCGGCAGCTCGACCGACACCAGCTGCTGCCAGCCGCTCATGCCCATCCCGCGCGCGGCGTCGACGACATCGCGCGGCACGTCCTCCAGCCCGGCAATCGTGCTCTCGAAAACGGGCAGGAGCCCGTACAGCACGAGCGCGATCAGCACCGGCTTGAGCCCGAAGCCGACGGCCGGCACCGCGAGCGCGAGCACCGCGACCGGCGGGAAGGTCTGGCCGATATCGACGATGCTGCGCGCGACCGGCAGGAAATCCGCGCCGGACGGCCGCGTGACCGCGATGCCGGCCGTCACCGCGACGAGCGTGCCGATCAGGCTCGACAGCGCGACCGTGCCGAGGTGCGCGAGCGTGAGGTCGAGCAGGCTCGCGCGATCGTAGATGACGGGCGCACCGTTGTCCGCGAACGGCGCGAACAGTCCCTGCAGCCATGCGGGGCGCAGCAGCAGCACGAGCAGCAGCGCGAGCGCGGCCGCGCGGGCCGCATACGCGGGCAGCCGGCGCGGCAGCGACGTGCGCGATGCGCGCGTGCCGTACGCCGCGTTGCGCGCCGTCATGCCGGCTTCCTCGCGTGTGCGCGGATCGCATCGAGCGTGATGCGGCGCATGCGGCGAGCGTGGCCGTCGTCGACCGGCAGCGCGTCGACGCCGCGCCACAGCAGCTCGGAGACCGCGTCGCGCAGCGTGCGCGTCGCGGCGATCGGTTCGCCATCCGCCTCGCCGGTTTCGGCCACCGCATCGACCGGCGTCAGCGCAAGCAGCCGCAGCGGCCGGTCGACGCCCGCAACCAGCTGCTCGACGACGCCCGCGGCGGGCTTGCCGAGGATCTCGGCCGGCGACGCGACCTGCAGCAGCCGTCCGCCGTCCATCACCGCGATCGTGTCGCCGAGCTTCAGCGCTTCCTCGATGTCGTGCGTGACGATCACGACCGTGATGCCGAGGCGGCGCTGCAGCGCGAACAGCTCGTCCTGCGCCTTGCCGCGAATGATCGGGTCGAGCGCGCCGAACGGTTCGTCCATCAGCAGCATCGCGGGCTCGGCCGCGAGCGCGCGCGCGACGCCGACGCGCTGCTGCTGTCCGCCGGACAATTCGTGCGGCAGCTTGCCGGCGAACTCGGCCGGCGCGAGATGGAATTGTTCGAGCAGCTCGCGCACGCGCGCGTCGATCCGCTCGGCCGACCAGCCGAGCAGGCGCGGCACGGTCGCGATGTTGCGCGCGACGCTCCAGTGCGGGAACAGCCCGTGTCCCTGGATCACATAGCCGATGCGACGCCGCAGCTGCTCGGGAGACAGGCTCGCGGTGTCGGTGCCGTCGATGCGGATCGTGCCGCTGGTCGGCGCGATCAGCCGGTTGATCATCCGCAGCAGCGTCGACTTGCCGCTGCCCGACGCGCCGACGAGCGCGGTGATCGTGCCGCGCTGCACCGTCAGCGAGACGTCGTCGACGGCGACGACGTCGCCGAAGCGCTTGCCGATGCGTTCGATTTCGATCATCCGGCACGTCCTTTCGCGAGCGACGTCGCGGCTTCGAATACGACAGCGGCCATCAGCGCGAGCGCGATCGTCGGGATCGCGCCGAGCAGCACGAGATCGGCGGCCGATTGTCCGATGCCCTGGAAGATGAAGGTGCCCAAGCCGCCGCCGCCGATCAGCGCGGCGACGGCGGTCAGCCCGATGTTCTGCACGAGCACGATGCGCACGCCGCTCAGGATCACCGGCAGCGCGAGCACGAGATCGACGCACAGCAGCCGCTGCGCGCGCGTCATGCCCATCGCGCGCGCGGCTTCGGTCACGTGCGGCGGCACCTGCGCGAGACCGACCGCGACGCTCGACGCGATCGGCAGCAGCGAATAGAGGAACAGCGCGAGCACGGCCGGTGCGACGCCGATCCCGCGAATGCCGAGCGCGGCCGCGAGCGGCACGTGCGCGGCGAGCAGGCCGAGCGGCGCCATCATCAGCCCGTACATCGCGATGCTCGGGATCGTCTGCACGATATTGAGCACGGGCATCACGATCGCGCGCACCGCTGCCACGCGCGCGCAGGCGATGCCGAGCGGCAGCCCGGCGACGAGCGCGGCTGCGACCGAGCCGCCGGCGAGCGACACGTGGCGGATCGCCTCGCGCCAGAAGTCGTCGCTGCGCACCGCGTATTCGCGCATCACCGACAGGCCGTCCCACCAGCCGCTCGCGAGCGGCGCCGAGACCGCCGCGACCGCGACGAGCAGCGCGGCGAGCCGTCGCCACGGGCCGAACGCGAGCCGCGCGAGCGCGTCCGCGACCAGCACGGCCCATGCGAACAGCAACAGCCACACGCCGGCGGCGGGCGACACGCGCGCGAGCATGTCGTCGGGCGCGACGATGTGCGCGGTGGCCGCGCCGAGCGCGTACGCGAGCGTCGCGAGCCACGTGCAGCCGGCCGCAAGCCGCCACGCAGGGCGGCTCGCCGTCATCGCCCACAGCGCGCCGGCGATCCACAGCGCGGCGAGCGCGGCGCCTTGCGCGGCCGGCAGTGCGGCGAACACCGACAGTCCCGTGCCGGCCGCAATGCGGTTCGGCCGCAGCACGGCAAACGGCAGGCCGAGCACCGCGACGATCGTCAGGATTCCGATCAGGATGCCGACCTTGTCGGGCGCGATGCGCCGCGCGGAGGCCGCCGCGCGACCCGTCATTTCACGAAGCCTTTCGACTTCAGGTAGCTTTTCGCGACGCCGGCCGCCGGCTCGCCGTTGATCTGGATGCGCGCGTTCAGCGTCTGCAGCGTCTTCAGGTCGAGACTCGCGAACACGGGCTTCAGGTAGTCGGCGATCTGCGGATGCGCTTTCAGCACCGCTTCGCGAATCACGGGCGCGGGCGCATAGACGGGCTGCACGTGCTTGTCGTCGTCGAGCACCGCGAGGCCGCTCGACGCGATGCCGCCGTCGGTGCCATAGACCATCGCGGCATTCACGCCGTCGGTCTGGTTCGCGGCGGCCTTGATCGTCGCGGCCGTGTCGCCGCCCGACAGCACGACGAGCTGCTCGGGTTTCAGCTTGAAGCCGTACGCCTTCTCGAACGACGGCAGCGCCGACGCGCTGTTGACGAACTCGGCCGAAGCCGCGAGCTTCACCTTGCCGCCGCCCGCGATCCACTTGCCGAATTCGGAGAAGGTCTTCAGGTGCTGCGACTGCGCGACCTGCGCGAGCACCGCGACGCCCCACGTGTTGTTCGCGGGCGCGGGCGCGAGCCAGACCAGATGGTTGGCCGCGTAGTCGAGTTTTCTGGCGGTATCGTAGCCTTGCTCGGCGTTCTTCCAGACCGGATCGTCGGCCTTGTTGAAGAAGAATGCGGCGTTGCCGGTGTACTCGGGATAGATGTCGATCTCGCCGCTCGTGAGCGCCTTGCGCACGATCGGCGTCGCGCCAAGCGCGATCTTTTCGGTGACCGGAATGCCGTGGGCCTTCAGCACCTGCGCGATGAGATTGCCGAGCAGGTTGCCTTCGGTGTCGATCTTCGACGACACCACGACGGGCGTGTCGGCGTGCGCGCCGGGCGCGACGAACGCGGCGGCGAGCGCGAGGCCCAGGATCCGGGCGGGCAGGGCGAGCTTCATCTGGGCCAATCTCCAGGACGGGGGCGTACGCCGAAACTTACTTGACTGAGCCGGCTTTGGCAAACCGCGTGCGGCGGCGTGTCCACATCTCGTGTGGGGATAACCCGCATCCGTCTCACGCTTGCTACACTGCAAGCCGTTCCCGCCCTGCGGACATCTCCTGTCATGAAGCCAGAACTGCTGGTCCTCATCGCGCTGCGCGGCGACGCGCAGCGCCGGATAGCGGCGTCGTTCGTCGTGCACGACGCGTCGACGCCCGAAGCGCGCGAACGCGCGATCGCCGAGCATGGCGGCACGATCCGCGCGGTGCTGACCAATGGCAGCACGGGCCTCGGCGCCGCCGAGATCGACCGGCTGCCGCAACTGACGTTCGTCAGCGCGCTGGGCGCGGGCTACGAGCAGATCGACGTCGCGCACGCGAAGGCGCGCGGCATCACGGTCGTCACGGGCGCCGGCACCAACGACGACTGCGTGGCCGACCACGCGTTCGCGCTGCTGCTCGCGACGGTGCGCGGCGTCGTCAGGCTCGACGCGCACACCCGCGCCGGCGTGTGGCGCGACGGACTGCCGATGCCGCCGAACGTGTCGGGCAAGAAGCTCGGCATCGTCGGGCTCGGCAAGATCGGCGAGAAATGCGCGCGCCGCGCGGCCGGCTTCGACATTGAGATCGGCTATCACAACCGGTCGAGCAAGGACGTGCCGTACCGCTATTTCGACCGGCTCGACGCGCTCGCGCAATGGGCCGATTTCCTGATCGTCGCGACGCCGGGCGGCGCGGGCACGCGGCACCTCGTCGATCGCGCGGTGCTCGATGCGCTCGGCCCGGACGGTTTCATCGTGAACGTGTCGCGCGGCAGCGTCGTCGATACCGCTGCCCTGGCGGAAGCGCTGCGCGAAGGGCGCATCGCGGGCGCGGGGCTCGACGTCTACGAAGGCGAACCCGAACCGCCGCGCGCGCTGACCGATCTCGACAACGTCGTGCTGACGCCGCACATGGGCGGCTGGTCGCCCGAGGCGCTCGATCGCTCGGTGCAGCAGTTTCTCGACAACGCCGCACGGCATTTCGCCGGGCAACCGGTACTGACGCCGGTGTGAGTCTTGCGTCTGCTGTAGCGGCGGGATGCGTGCTGCAGCGAAGGAATGCGTCGTACGGCGATCGACCGCAGCGGCGCGCGCTCTTCCGCGCATTTGTTCACGTCGGGCGGCCCAATATGAAAAAAAGTTGCGCCGCGCCCGGTCATTGAGAGCCGAAATATCGAGCGGCCTGAAATAATATTTTTCTCCATGACGTCCGGCTGCGTGGCCGGACCTGCGCGCCTCATGGAGACGACCGATGAATCCCTCTGCAGCACCTCTGCCGGCCCTGAAACTGGACGGTCCCCTTCTGCTCGACCAGTTGCGGCAGCTCGGCGAGATCGGCGCGGACCGCGAAGCGGGCGGCCGGACCCGCATCGCGCTGACGGACGACGAGCGGGCCGGCCGCGATCTCGTCGCCGCATGGATGCGCGAACTGGACCTCGACGTTCGCGTCGACCGGATCGGCAACCTGTTCGGCACGCTGCGCGCGCACGCCGATGCCGATCAACTGCGTCCGCTGATGATCGGCTCCCACATCGACACCGTGACGAACGCCGGCGCCCTCGACGGCTGCTACGGCGTGCTGGCGGGCCTCGCCGTCGCGCGGGCGTTCCGCGATGCGGGCATCCGGCCGCCGCGCCCGATCACGATCGGCGCGTTTACCAACGAGGAGGGCATCCGCTACCAGCCCGACATGATGGGCTCGCTCGTGTACGCGGGCGGCATGCCGGTCGAAGCGGCGCTCGATACGGTCGGCATCGACGGCACGCGGCTCGGCGACGAACTGGCGCGCATCGGTTATGCGGGCGATCTCGAGCCCGGCGCGATCGTGCCGCACGAATACCTCGAGCTGCATATCGAGCAAGGTCCGGTTCTCGAGGCCGAGCAGCTGCGCATCGGCGTGGTCGAAAACCTGCAGGGCATCTCGTGGCAGCAGATCACCGTTCAGGGCAACGCGAACCATGCGGGCACCACGCCGACGCCTCTGCGGCACGACGCCGGCTGGGTCGCGGCGGCCGTCGCGACCTTCCTGCGCACGCTGGCGGTCGAGTCGCGCACGACGCTCGCGACGATCGGCATGCTGCGCATCGAGCCGAACGTGATCAACGTCATTCCGCGCAAGGCGGTGTTCACGGTGGATCTGCGCGATCCGGACGAACGGCGGCTGCAGGATGCGGAGCGGCGTCTGGCCGAGTTTCTCGTGCAGGCGGCGGAGCGGGAGGGCGTGACGATCTCGACCGAGCGGCTGGCCCGTTTCGAGCCGGTCGTGTTCGACGCCGGCCTGGCCGACGAGATCGAGGCGTCGGCGCGCCGCGCCGGTTTGTCGTATCGGCGGATGACGTCGGGCGCGGGGCATGACGCGCAGATGATCGCGCGCATCGCACCGGCCGCGATGATCTTCGTGCCGAGCCGCGGCGGGATCAGCCACAACCCGCGCGAGCACACCGACGACGATCAGCTGCTCGACGGCGCGAACGTGTTGCTCGATGTCGTGCTCAGGCGTCTGGCGGCGAGCTGAGCGGTCGCCCTCAACTTCTTCGGAATCGGTCCGTAAACCCTGAAAAAACCATCTGAAAGGAGAGAGGGCCATGACGAGTTCGGTCACGTCGGCGGGCAGCCTGTCGCCTGCGCAAATGGCGCAGGCGGCGCTCGACGACCGGCAGCTTGCGGGCGCGGCGGCCGCGCGGCCGCAGGATCCGCCGTTGGCGGTGCGGGCGCTCGACTTGCAGGCGATGCAGGCGGCGTTGACGAAACAGCTGTCGATGGCGGGCGAGCTGTCGACGAAGCTGAACCGGGTGACCGACGCGCTCGCGTCGAGCATGAGCGAGATTGTCGCGAAGCGCCCCGATCTGGCGGACGCGCAATTCGACTTCCAGACCGACGACGGCGCCATCCAGGTCGTATCGAAGACGATGAAGGAGAGCGATCGCGCATGGATCGAGCAGACGCTGAACGGCAATGCGAACCTGGTGCTGGCGACGCGCGCGTTTCACGACCAGGCGGTCGACATCGACGCGCAGGGCGCGCTGGTGCGCGGCGAGACGCCGTTCAGCGCCGACGATCGCGCGGCGGCCAGTCAGCGCGCCGACGGGCGCTTCCGCTTCATGGACCTGATCAATGCGGCCGTCGAGCGCAATCACGAGCTGCTGCAAGCCGGCGGACACTACGTCGCGCAGGACGGCACGCCGCTGAAGGTCGAGCAGTCGGCCGGCACCGCGCGCGGCACGCTGGCGCTGCTGGATATCGACCGCCAGCTGTCGTCCGGCACGGCGGTCTTCGTCGACGGTTCAGGGCAGAAGACGTACGGCATGCGGCCGATGCTGATCGACATGGACTTCGCGGTGCTCGCCGCGCCCGGCGCGCAGGACGGCAACCGCCTCGGCTTCCACGCGATCGCCTGACGTCGGCGCCTACGCGCCCGGGCGTATCGCCGGCTCGCGCAACGCGTCGCCGAGCGCGGCTTCGATCAGCGAGACCAGCCCGGTGCGCGTTTCGCGCGACGTCGTGAAGCCCGCGATCGCGATGCGCAGCGCGGGCACGTAGTAGGCCACCGTGCCCCAGAACCCGGCGTGCGAATAGCAGGGCCGGCCAGCGATCGTCTGGGCCGCGAGCCCGATTCGGTAGCCGTCCGCACCCGCGTGCGGGCCGGGCCGCAACATCTCGTCCAGCGTCCCGCGTGCGTCGAACACGCGCCCCTCGAACAGCCCGCGCATGAACGCGGCGAGGTCGCGCGCGGTCATCACGAGGCCGCCGCCGCCGTACAGGTCCATCGTCGGATCGACGTGCGTGACGTCGACGCCGCCGAAGGACTGGTGCGCGCGCGGCGCAACGCCGGCCGGCGGCGCTTCGGCGTCTTCCCACCAGGTCGAGGCGAGCCCGAGCGCGTCGAAGCGCAGCAGGCGCCGCACCGCGCGCGCCAGCGGCCATCCGGTCGCGCGTTCGATCGCGTCGCCGAGCAGCAGGTAGCCGGTGTCCGAATACCGGAATCGCGTGCCCGGCGCGTCGCTCGGCCGTTCGCGGCCGACGCCGAGACCGACCTGTTCCGCCCGGCTCCAGCGGCGCGCCGGGTTCGCCAGCACGGTCCGCAGATAGTTTTCGTCCGCGTGGTCGGGCAGGCCGGCCGAATGGCTCGCCAGTTGCCGCAGCGTCATCGACGACGGGCGGTAGCCGGCGTCGGCCAGCAGCGCGACCAGTTCGCGATCGAGCGACGCATCGGCCGGCGCGTCGAGGTCGATGCGGCGCTGCTCGGACAAGCGCATCAGCGACGCGGCGACGAAGGTCTTCGTATTGCTCGCGACGCGCAGCGGCGTATCGGCGGTCAACGGCTGCCCCGTCGCGGCGTTCGTGACGCCGTGCGCGGCGCTCCAGGGCGTGGCGAGGCCGTCGCCGGTGGCGAACAGCGCGACCGGCGTGTCGAGGTCCTGCAGCGCAGCGGCGAGTCGTTCGAAGTTCAACGGTTCCTCCGGTCGAAGATGGCGTCGGACCGCGGCGCTCCGGACTGTCGCATGCGGCGCGGCGGCACGCGCCAGCATACCGGCAAACCGCCGACCGGCCGGCATGGGCCGATGTTGCGCGCCGGCACGCCGATATTTCCATCGTTCCCGCTCTGACCCATAATGGCGACCAACATCGGGTCGAAGACCCACGGCGCAACCGGGCCGCGCCGTCACTGAGAGAACGATTCGGGGAGCGTTGCCGTACCGGCAGCATGTCCTGGACAAGGAAATAACAAAATGGATTTGCTGCGCTTCCTGCTGCTCTTGCCGATTCGTGCGATCGGTTTTGTCTGGCGTCTGCTCGGCCGCGTGCTGCGGCCGCTGGTCGGCGACGTGTCGTGGACCGCGCCCGCATGGCTCGGCCTCACCGCTACGGCCGTGCGCCGCCGCCCGTGGCATGCCGGCGGTGCGGTACTGCTCGCGGCCGCGCTCGCCGCCGGCGGATACTGGTACAAGCATCGTCCGAAACCGCCCGAGCCGGCGACCGTCGGCTTCACCGTGAAGGCGCCGGCCGTCACGGCCTACGAGGTCGACGACAGCGGCAAGCCGAAGGTGACCGTGCATCCGCTCGAAGTCGCGTTCGCGCAATCGGCCGCGCCGATCGAACTCGTCGGCAAGCCGGCCGGGCAGGGCATCGAGATGACGCCCGCGCTGAAGGGCGCATGGGAATGGGCCGACGACAAGACGCTGCGCTTCACGCCGGCGGCCGACTGGCCGGTTGGCGCGCACGTCGAGGTGCGGTTCGCGGTGCGCCAGGCGTTCGCGCCGCAGGTCACGCTGCAGGACGACCATTTCGCGTTCGACATCCCGGCATTCGCGATGCAGTCGAGCGACAACGCGTTCTACCAGAACCCCGACAATCCGGCGGAAAAGCAGGCGCTGCTGCAACTGAACTTCAACTATCCGGTCGATCCGGCCGAGCTCGAGAAGCGCATCGGCCTCGTGCTGGTCGGCCGCGACGGCAAGACCACGACGCCGCTGCGCTACACGGTCAGCTACGACACGATGAAAATGCGCGCGTGGGTCCGCTCGCAGCCGCTCGAGATTCCGCACGACCCGCTGTCCGCGCGCCTTGACGTCGACAAGGGCGTGAAGAGCGCACGCGGCGGCGCCGGCACGCAGGCCGCGCTGCAGGCGGCGGTTGCGGTGCCGGGCCTGTACAGCCTGTCGATCGGCGACGTATCGCCGACACTCGTCGACAACGAACGCTACGAGCCCGAGCAAGTGCTCGTCGCGCAAGCGTCGGACGGCGTGCGCAGCGCCGAGCTCGCCGCGCGCGCGAAGGCCTGGGTGCTGCCGAAGCGCAAGCCGGGCGTCGACCAGTCCGACGACGATCCTCCGTACGAATGGAACCTCGCCGACATCAGCGACGCGGTGCTGAAGCAGTCGAAGCCGCTGCCGCTCGAAGCGATCCCGACCGAGGACGACTACGCGACGATGCAGAGCTTCAAGTACCACGCGACGCCGGGCGACCGCGTCTACGTGCGCTTCGACGACGGGCTGAAATCGGCGGGCGGCTACCTGCTCGGCAAGCCGGTGACGCGCGCGTTCACGGTGCCCGACTATCCGAAGCTGCTGCGCTTCATGGCCGACGGCTCGCTGCTGTCGATGAGCGGCAGCAAGCGGCTGTCGGTGGTGTCGCGCAACCTGCCGGGGATGAAGGTCGAGATCGGCCGCGTCGTGCCCGACCAGCTTCAGCATCTGGTCAGCTTCAACAACGGCTCGTACTCGCATCCCGAGCTGTCGTATTCGTTCAGCGAGGATCATATCGTCGAGCGCTTCGTGCAGAAGCGCGCATTCCCGGCCGGCGATCCGGGCAAGGCGCACTACGAGGGCATCGATCTCGGCCAGTACCTGAAGGGCGGCAAGCGCGGCGTGTTCCTGCTGCACCTGTCGAAGTACGACCCGGCCGCCGAGAAGAAGAAAAGCGACGACGCGCAGGAGGGCGACGCATCTTCCGACGGCGACAACAGTCAGGATCAGTCCGACCAGGCCGATTCCGGCGACGCCGGCAGCGACGACGACAGCGCGCTCGGCGACACGCGGCTGATCGTCGTCACCGATCTCGGGATGCTGGTCAAGCGCGCGCTCGACGGCAGCCAGGACGTGTTCATCCAGTCGATCCGCTCCGGCCGGCCGGTCGCGGGCGCGACCGTGTCGGTGCTCGCGGTGAACGGGCAGGCGCTGTTCACGCAGACGACGAGCGCCGACGGCGTCGTGCATTTCCCCGCGTTCAAGGGCCTCGACCGCGAGAAGCGCCCGCAGCTCTATGTCGTGAAGAAGGACGGCGACCTGTCGTTCCTGCCGGTCGGCGGCCGTGACCGCCAGCTCGACTTCTCGCGCTTCGACGTCGACGGCGAGCGCAACGCGACGGGCCAGGGCCAGCTGTCCGCATACCTGTTCTCGGATCGCGGACTGTACCGGCCCGGCGACCCGTTCCATATCGGGCTGATCGTGCGCGCGGCGAGCTGGGCGCGCAGCCCGGCCGGCGTACCGCTGCAGGCCGAGATCGTCGATTCGCGCGGCATCACGGTCGAGCGCAAGCCGGTGAGCGTCGATGCGACCGGTTTCACCGAGCTCGACTATACGACGGCCGAGACGGCGCCGACCGGCACCTGGACGGTCAACCTGTACATCATGAAGAACGGTCAGCCCGGCGACGAGCCGATCGGCAGCACGACGGTGCAGGTGAAGGAGTTCCTGCCCGACCGGATGAAGGTCGATGCGAGGCTGTCGCAGCAGGTGCTCGACGGCTGGGTGAAGCCGAAGGGACTGAAGGGCATCGTCGACGCGCAGAACCTGTTCGGCACGCCGGCCGAGAAGCGGCGCGTCGCTGCGACGCTGACGCTGCGCCCCGTGTGGCCGTCGTTCCGCAACTGGCAGGGCTACCGCTTCTTCGACGCGCGGCGCGCGAAGGAAGGCTATACGACCACGCTGCAGGACGGCACGACCGACGACAAGGGGCACGCGGAGTTCGACCTCGATCTCGACAAGTACGCGGACGCGACGTACCAGCTCTACTTCCAGGCGAAGGCATACGAAGCGGAGGGCGGACGCAACGTCGCGGCGAACGCGCAGACGCTCGTGTCGAACAACGACTGGCTGGTCGGCTACCGGTCGGTCGACGATCTGGGTTACGTGAAGCGCGGCAGCCCGCGCACGGTGCGGCTGGTCGCGATCGATCCGAACGCGAAGGCGATCGAGGTAAAGGGCCTGCGTGCGCAGCTCGTCGAGGAGCGCTACGTGTCGGTGCTGACCCGGCAGGATTCCGGCGTATACAAATACGACTCGCGGCTGAAGGAGGTGCCGGTCGACGACAAGCCGCTGGCGATCCCGGCGGCCGGCGTCGATTTCGCGCTGCGCACCGACAAGCCGGGCAGCTACGCGCTCGTGATCCGCGACGCGAACGGCGGCGCGGTGAACCGGATCGGCTATGCGGTGGCGGGCGACGCGAACGTCACGCGCTCGCTCGACCGCAACGCCGAGTTGCAGGTGAGCCTCGCGAAGCACGACTACAAGCCGGGCGAGCAGGTCGAGATCGCGATCCGTGCGCCGTACGCGGGCAGCGGCCTGATCACGATCGAGCGCGACAAGGTGTACGCGCACGCGTGGTTCCATGCGGGCACGACGAGCTCGATCCAGCACATCACGGTGCCGGCCGGTTTCGAGGGCAACGGCTACATCAACGTGCAGTACATCCGCGATCCCTCGTCGGACGAGATCTTCATGAGCCCGCTGAGCTACGGCGTCGTGCCGTTCTCGGTGAACCTCGACGCGCGCCGCAACGCGCTGACGGTCGATGCGCCGGCGCTCGTGAAGCCGGGCGACACGGTGAATTTCACCGTGCATTCGGCGAAGCCGGCGAAGGTCGTCGTGTTCGCGGTCGACGAGGGGATCCTGCAGGTCGCGCGCTACAAGCTCGGCGATCCGCTGAAGTTCTTCTTCCGCAAGCGGATGCTCGAAGTCGGCACGTCGCAGATCCTCGACCTGATCCTGCCGGACTTCGACAAGCTGATGTCGATGGCCGCGCCCGGCGGCGACGCCGACGACGCGATCGGCCGCCAGCTCAATCCATTCAGGCGCAAGCGCGACAAGCCGGTCGTCTACTGGTCGGGGATCGTCGACGTGAACGGCGACACGCGCGTGAGCTACACGGTGCCCGACTACTTCAACGGGAAGCTGCGCGTGATGGCGGTGTCGGTGTCGCCGGATCTGGTCGGCACGTTCGAAGGCGCGACCACGGTGCGCGGCGACTTCGTGCTGTCGCCGAACGTGCCGACCACGCTCGCGCCGGGCGACGAAGCCGACGTCAGCGTCGGCGTCGCGAACAACCTGACCGGCGCGGGCAACCAGCCGGTGCCGGTCGCGGTCACGCTGAAGACGGGCCCGCAGCTGCAGGTGATCGGCGCGGCGACGCAGAACGTCGCGCTCGCGCCGCAGCACGAGGGCGTCGCGCTGTTCCGCGTGAGGGCGACCGACACGCTCGGCTCGGGCACGCTGTCGTTCGGCGCGCGCTATGGCGCGAAGGGCGCGCAGCAGAACGTCGACGTGTCGGTGCGGCCGGCCGCCGCGTTCCGCACGCAACTCGACGCCGGCCGGCTCGAGGCGGGCAAGAAGGCGAGCGTGCCGAACCTGCGGCCGATGTACGACGCGTATGCGTCGCGCGACGCAAGCATGTCCACCGCGCCGCTCGTGCTGTCGGAGGGGCTGTCGTCGTATCTGGTCAATTTCGATCACTACTGCAGCGAGCAGATGGTCAGCGCGGTCGTGCCGCGGTTGTTTGCGTCGAACTGGCTGTCGGTGCGCGCGCTGACGAGCGCGATGCATGCGCCGGAAGCCGGCGCGGATGCGGCCAATGCGAACGCGGTCGCGCAGTTCTTCGGCGTGTTGCGCGGCCGGCAGAACGCGCAGGGCGGCTTCGGCCTGTGGAGCGCGACGCCGGACGCCGATCCGTTCGTGTCCGCCTACGCGATGCATGTGCTGATCGACGCGCGCGAGCGCGGCGCGGCCGTGCCGAAGGACATGCTCGACGCCGGCACGCAGTATCTGCAGAAGCTCGCGGCGAACGACGCGCTCGGTTCGCTCGACCTGCTGCGCCAGCGTGCGTATGCGGTGTACCTGCTGACGCGTCTGGGCAACGTGACGACCAACAGCCTCGCGACCGTGCAGAAACGCCTGCAGGATGCGTATCCCGACGCGTGGAAGAACGATCTCGCGGCCGCGTGGCTGGCCGCATCGTACCGCCTGCTCAAGCAGGACAAGGAGGCCGCCACGCTGATCGCGGGCCCGCAGGCGCTGCTCGAGCGGCGGCCTCGCGCCGACGACGGCTACGCGACGGGCTACTACCTCGATCCGCTGACGCGCGACGCAAGCGTGCTGTACCTGCTCGCGAAGCATTTCCCCGAGCGTGCGCGCAGCCTGTCGCCGCGCGCGATGGACAACATTGCCGCGCCGATCGTCGAGAACCGCTTCAACACGCTGTCGTCGGCGATGACGATCCTCGCGCTGGATGCGTACGCGGCGTCGAACGCGAGCCAGCTCGACCGGCTCGCGATCGACGAGATCCGCGCGGGCGCCGCGACGAAGGACGTGTCGTCGATCCGGGCGAATCTCGTGCGCTCGGGCACGTGGGCGGCGGGCGCATCGCGCGTCGACTTCGTGAACGGCAGCGCGCTGCCCGCGTGGTGGGTCGCGAGCCAGTCGGGCTACGACCGCGGCACGTCGAAGCAGGCGATTCGCAACGGCCTCGAGATCGTGCGCGACTACACGGACACGAACGGCAAGCCGCTCGACAAGATCGTGCTCGGCCAGGAGATCGACGTGCATCTGAAGATCCGGGCGACCGGCTCGGCGAGCGTCGGCAACGTCGCGATCGTCGATCTGCTGCCGGGCGGCTTCGATCCGGTGATCGCGCCGCCGCCCGCGACCGATGCGCAGGACGGCAGCAACGGCGATGGCGGCGACGGCGGTGCGTCGGCGCCGGCCGCGGATGCGCCGTGGCGCTCGCCGATCGGCGTGGCCGGCTCGACCTGGCAGCCGCAGTTTGCGGACGTGCGCGAGGATCGCGTGGTGATCTACGGCACCGCGACGAGCGACGTGCGCGAGTTCGTGTACCGGATCAAGGCGAGCAACGCGGGCCGCTTCATCGTGCCGCCCGCCTACGGCGAGTCGATGTACGATCGCCGGCTGCAGGCCCAGGCGCCGGGCGGGGCGGCGCTGACGGTGGAGCGCGCGCGATGACGCGGTGCGGGCGCGCGGGAGTGCCGGTGCATGGCTGACGCATCGGCGTTGCGGCGCGTGCTGCGCGGCGCGGGCCGCTGGCTGCAGCGCTGGCAGAACTGGATCGTCGGCGCACTGCTCGTGTTCGCGGTGCTGGCCGGATGCCGGCTGTGGCCGCATCCGCCGCTGCGCGACTGGAAGCCATCGTCGACCGCGGTGGTCGCCGCCGACGGCCGGCTGCTGCGGCTCACGCTCGCGAAGGACGACCGCTACCGGCTGTGGGTGCCGCTCGACCGGATGTCGCCGCAGCTGGTCGACGCGGTGATGCTGCACGAGGACCGCTGGTTCCGCTGGCATCCGGGCTTCAATCCGTACGGGCTCGCACGCGGCGCATGGGTCACGTACGTGCGCGGCGGCAACCCGCAGGGCGGCTCGACGCTGACGATGCAGCTCGCGCGTTCGCTCTGGCGGATCAACACGCGCACGCCGCTCGGCAAGCTCGAACAGGTCGCGCGCGCGATCCAGCTCGAACTCTTCTACTCGAAGCGGCAGATCCTCGAAGCCTATCTGAACGATGCGCCGTACGGCCGCAACGTCGAAGGCGCGGGCACCGCGAGCGTCGTCTATTTCGACAAGATGCCCGACGCGCTGACGCTGCCCGAGGCGCTCGCGCTGGCGGTGATTCCGCAGGACCCGGCGCGGCGCGTGCGCGGCGGGCAGGAGGCGATCAACCGCGCGCTCGCCCTGTCGCGTAACCGGCTTTACGCGCGCTGGTTGCGCGTGCATCCGCGCGATGCGTCGCTGCGACCGCTGTTCGCGTTGCCGCTCGCGATGCGCCCGCTGTCGGCGCTGCCGTTCGAGGCGCCGCATGCGGTCGACCAGGCGCTCGCCGCGCGGCGCGCATGGCGCATGCGCTCGGGCGAAGCGGGCGATGCAGGCGACGGCGACGAGGCGAATGCCACGTTCGCAACGACACTTGACCTCGACCTGCAGCACCTGCTCGAACGGCAGATCGCGCGCTACGTCGCGCGCAACGACACGCGCGGCGTGCGCAACGCGGCGGCGCTGCTCGTCGATACGCGCGACATGGGCGTGAAGGCGCTGGTCGGGTCCGCGAACTTCTTCGACCGGTCGATCGACGGGCAGGTGAACGGCACGCTCGCCCGGCGCTCGCCGGGCTCGACGCTGAAGCCGTTCATCTATGCGCTGGGTTTCGACCAGGGCGTGCTGCATCCGCAAACCGTGCTGCGCGACGTGCCGACCGCGTTCGGCCCGTATGCGCCGGAGAACTTCGACGGCCATTTCCTCGGGCCGATCACCGCGACCGACGCGCTGAACCGCAGCCGTAACGTGCCGGCCGTGTGGGTCGCGTCGCAGCTCAAGTCGCCCGATCTGTACCGGTTCCTGCAGGAAGCCGGCGTGCGCCGGCTCGCGAGCGCGCAGCACTACGGGCTCGCGCTCGTGCTCGGCGGTGGCGAGGTCACGATGCAGGATCTCGCGGGCCTTTACGCGATGCTCGCGAATCGCGGCGTGTTCCGGCCGCTGCGGCTGCGCGACGACGAGCCGGTGGCGCCGGGCCGCCGGCTGCTGAGCGCGGAGGCGAGCTACATGACGATGGACATGCTGCGCCAGCACTTGCGCCCCGACGAGACCAGCGGCGCGCAGCCGTCGGGCGTGCCCGTCTACTGGAAGACCGGCACGTCATGGTCGTTCCGCGATGCATGGACGGCCGGCGTGGTGGGCCCGTACGTGCTCGTCGTGTGGGTCGGCAACTTCGACAATTCGAGCAACACGGCCTTCGTCGGCGTCGATGCGGCTGCACCGCTGTTCTTCCAGGTGATCGACGCACTGAACGCCGAGCGCACGCTGGCCGAGCCGCCGCGCCCGGTGCCGGCCAACCTGAAGCGCGTGCGGATCTGCCTGGCGAGCGGCGATCTGCCGAACCAGTGGTGTCCGCAGCAGGGCTGGACCTGGTTCATTCCCGGCACGTCGCCGATCCGTGTGAGCACCGTGCACCGGCCGGTCGTGATCGACGACGCGACCGGCAACGCCGCGTGTCCGCCGTACGACGGCAAGCGCACGCATACCGAAGTCTTCGAGTTCTGGCCGTCGGATCTGCAGCAGGTGTTCGTACAGGCCGGCATCCCGCGCCGGCGTCCGCCGCAGAATCCGGACTGCCGCGACGCGGGGCAGGTCGACGGCGATCCGCCGCGCATCACGTCGCCGCTGCGCGGCAGCACCTATGCGATGCGCGTGAAAAGCGCGGACGATACACGCATCGCGTTCAATGCGACGGCCGACGCGAGCGCGCACACGCTGTACTGGTTCGTCAACGATGCGTATGTGGGTCGCAGCGCGCCGGGCGAAGCGCTGTTCTGGCAGCCGCACACGGCCGGCGGCTACACGGTGCGGGTGGTCGACGACCACGGCCGCAGCGACCAGCGGCCGCTGGCGGTCGGCCTGGAGCAGTGAGGACGCCGCGGCGAGCCGTGGCGCCCCGCCCGCACAGGTCAGAACATGTGATGGATGCCGATGTTCGCGCCGACGGTCGTGCCCGTGACGCCGAACAGCGCGTTGTTGATCCCGAGCCCCGTATCCATCGCCCCGTGGTTGTTCACCAGCCCGACCTGCGCATACAGCGCGGTCGCCTTCGACAGGCCATAGCTCGTGCCGAGCGCGGCGAGCACCGAATGGTTGTGCGTGTCGTTGCGATCGCTCGTCACCCACACGCCGCCGTTGACGTCGACCGCAGGCGTCACCTGATAGTCGAGGCCGCCGCCATAGACGTTGTTGCTGAACGATCCGCCGACCTTGTAGCTCGTGAACGCGGCCTTCGCGGTGACGGGGCCGAAGCGGTACGCGGCGCCGATCGTGCGGCCGACGAAGGCGACCGTGCCGGGAACCGGCGTCGCTGCGGTGCCGCCGCCGTTGCCGTCGTAGAACGCCGCATTGAGCATGAAGCCGCCGTTCTCGTACTTGAGGCTTGCCGAATACTGGCGGCCCGCCTGGAAGTCGCCGGCCTTGCCGCCGAATGCGAACAGCGCGCTGCCGGTGAGCCCGTCGATCGTCGGGCTGGTATACGACACCGCATTCGCATTGAACAGCCCGGTGACGAGCACGTTGTCGACATAGTTGATCAGGCCGCTGCCGAAATGCGAGAAGCCGCGCGGGTCGGAGTCGAGCACCGCGAGCACGAACGGCGAGAATTGCAGGCCGGCCTTGATCTGGCCGTACCCGCTGTCGAGTCCGACCCACGCCTGGCGGCCGAAGAAGTTGCCGTTCGAATGGTTGAACGCGCCGTTGGTGACCGCGAAGCCGCTTTCGAGCTTGAAGATCGCCTTGAGGCCGCCGCCGAGATCCTCGGTGCCCGTCAGCCCGAAGGTCGTGGGCGTCATGCCGGTATCGGTCATCGCGAACTGATGGCCGGCATTCTGCCCGGTGGTCGAATCGAGCGTCTTGCTCGTGTACAGCAGCGCGGTGTCGAGGTTGCCGTACAGCGTCACGCTGCTCTGCGCGAAGGCGCCCGTGCTGGCGGCCGCGCCCAGCAGCGCCGCGCAGATCGTCCGTGTCCTGCTCTTCATCGTCTGTCTCCGTGTTGTTGAGTGTTGTATTACGTATCGCTAATCAATATCGGGAAGCGCCCCGGGAGTGCGCCGCCCGAATGCCGTGCCGTTGGGGCGGCACGGTGTCACCCGGTGCGGGACGATCAAACGCAACTTGCATGCCAGTCGCGGCGCGCGGCTGGTCGATGCGCGACGAAAGCGTTCCGGCCGCGGCTTGTGCGATCGGTCGCGCGGGCCGTCGAGACGCGGGAAGCGCCGCGGGTGGCGGGCCGTGGCGACGCATGCATGAGCCGGGCGGGACGACGGACGTGTTCGTGATCGTAAGGATCACGGAAGAAAGGCGATGTGCGAGGTCGGTCGGAACCACACCGGCTGCACGCGTTTCATTGCGACGGTGCGCCGAAATGCATCAACGGCTGTTGCAGGGATCAACAGGCGCGGCGTCGCGCGCGCTGTCGATCGGCGTCACGCCATGAACGAGCGCAAGCCGTGCAGCGCGCCGGATGCGCGAATGCGCTCGAGCGCCGACGCCTCGATCTGCCGGACGCGCTCGGCAGACAGGTTCAGTTGCCGGCCGATGTCGCGCAGCGACACACCGTCGGCCGTGCCGATGCCGTAGCGCAGGCGCAGCACCGTCGCCTCGCGCGCCGGCAGCCCGCCGAGCGTGGCGGCCATCGCGGCGCGCAGCTGCGTTGCCGCGGCCGCGTCTTCCGGCAGCGGCGTGGCCTGGTCCGGCACGACCTCGCCGAACGTCATGTCGCCATCCGGCGACACGGGCACGTCGGTCGATACCGGCTCCCTGACGATCGCCATCAGGTCGAGCACCTTCGCAAGCGGCAGATCCATCCGGTCGGCCAGCTCGGCAGGCGTGGCGGCGACGCCCGCACGCTGCACGTGGTCGCGGGCGATGCGCGCGAGCTTGTTGACGGCGTCCACCGTATGCGCGGGCACGCGAATCGTCCGGCCGAGATCCGCGAGCGCATGCGTGATCGCCTGCCGGATCCACCACGTTGCATAGGTCGAGAACTTGAAGCCGCGGCGATGATCGTAGCGCTCGACGGCCTTCAGCAAGCCGATGTTGCCTTCCTGGATCAGGTCGGGCAACGGCAGTCCGCGATCGGGATAGCGCTTCGCGATCGACACGACGAGGCGCAGGTTCGACTTGACCAGCTTCGTCCGCGCCGGGCGCGTCGCGCGTTCGATCCGTTCGATGCGCGCGTCGAGGGCCGCGATCGTGTCGGGCGGCAGGTCCGGCGAACGCGCCAGCATTCGTTCGACCGCCCGCGCGGAGAAGCGCAGCGTGCCGAGCAGCGTGGCGGATTCGCGGCACAGCGACAGATACGCGGGCGATGCGGCGCCATGCGTGCGCACGGCGTCGCGCATCGCGGCCGCCAGCGCGGCGACGGCGGCGAGGCGTTCGATCACGGCGCTGCGCGTTGCGGGACAGTCGCGGTCGCTGGCGTCGTCGTCCGGCTCGGCCAGGTACGCGTCTGCGCCCGGTGCCTGCGGCCGGGCATCGCCCGCATCGACGAGGCCGGTCACGTAGGCCGATGCGGGCGCGCGGCGCTCGACGATGTCCCGATGGATCGCCGACAGCACGTCAAGCGCCGCCGGATCGCCGCTCAACGCATCGATGCACGCGGCGCGGCCCGCTTCGAGCTGCCGTGCGAGATCGATCTCGTCGTCGCGCTCGAGGAGCGGTGTCGCGCCCATCTCGCGCAGGTAGAGCCGCATCGGGTCGGTCGTGCGCGGCGCGAGCAGGTCGAGCGCGGCGACGGCGCCCGCGCCGTCGGGCCACGCGGGCGAGCGTGCGGCCGGCGAGAAATGGCGGTCGAGCGCCCAGCCGCCACGCGCGTCGACGGCGTCGTGCACCGCAATGCCGAGTTCGCCGAGTGTCGAAGCCGCGGCTGCGATGCCGGCGTCGTCGGCGTCCTCGTCGGGCAGCGCGTCGACGATGTCGCCGCGCGTCACGAATCCGCGCGCGAGACCGGTCGCGATCAGCGCATGCAGGCGCGGCGCGGCGCCGTCCGGCGCATCGCGCTCGGCGCCGGCCAGTGCGTCGACGTGCTGGCCGGGCGCCACGCCGTGCCGGCCGCCGTCGGCGGCCAGCGGTGCGCACGCGTGGCCGACTTCGTGCGCCGCCCGATCGCGTGCGCGGTCAGGCCCGCTTCGCATACACGTTGCACCAGCCTTCGGCGGCAACGAGCTTGCCCGCGAACATTGGGCACGTGCCGGTCGCATCGGACGCGCCGCCGCTGTAGAAGCGGCAGTTCGCGCAACGCTGGCCGGGCTGGTACTTCGGGAATTGCGCGGCATCGACGGTCGACGCCTTCGCGCGATAGCCGAGGGTCTTGGCGCTGGCGTCGGCTTCGTCGACGACGGGCGGCGCGGCGAGTGCGGTGCGCGCGGCGGCGAGCGTGGCGCACAGGCCGATCGTGCGGACGATGAAGGTTCTGCGAGTCTGGACAGTCACTTTGGTTTCCTGATGAATGAACAATGGCGATCGAACGAGGCGCGACGCTGAAGCGCGCGCCGCGTCCGCTTACTGGCTGGCTTCCTTGTGACCGGCGGGGCCGACGACGAGCGGCGTCGTCGATGCGCGCGCCGCATCGGCGGTCAGCTTGTCCTTGCCGGGCAGGTAGCCGTTCGACGACAGCAGGAACGCCATCAGGTCGGCATACTCTTCGTCCTTCATCTTGCCCGGCTGGTCGGCGGGCATGTTGGTGGACATGTAGCCGAAGATGCCGCCGATCGTCAGGTGCGAGTGGGACAACGGCGCGAACGACGGGCCGCTCAGCGCGGGCGCCGTATTGCCTTCGAGGTTCGCGCCGTGGCATTTCGCGCACGCGTCGCCGTACAACTGCTTGCCATGCGCAACCTGCGCGGCATCGAATGCCGGCGCGTCGCCGCCGGTGCCGGCCGCTACCTTGATGAAGCCGCCCGCGGCGGCCGTGCCGCGCACCGCGACGACGGCGGCGCGCAGCCGGCCGGCGGACGCGACCGCGCCGTCGAGAAAGCGCGGCGCCGCATGCGTGTCGCGCGCTTCCTGGGCGTTGTCGGGCAGCGTCCACTTGCGGGTCAGCGCGGCGAGACGGCCGTTGTCCTTCATGCGCGACAAGGCCGCGTCGACGCGCTGCTGCAGCTCGGCCGAGCGCGCGCCGAACGCGAACACGAGCTGCCAGCCTGCGTACGGCGACGACGTCGGCCCGATGCGGAACGCCTGTTTCGGATGCGCGGCCTGGTACGCGACGACCGCCGGATACCAGACGATCGCGCGCTGCGCGCGGCCGGTCGCCACCGCATCGACGGTGCGCTCGGACGTGTTCTCGAGATCGAAGCGCACGTTCTGCTGCTGCACCGCGATCAGCTGCGCGGGGCTCGCATAGGTGGCCGCGACGACTTCCTTGCCGGCCGGCGCCGTGCGAGCGTGGCGCAGCGCGACGCTGACGTAGCCGGAACGCAGGTAGCCCTGCGAGAACAGCAGCGTGGTATCCGACGCGTCGGCGATCGCCGAGCGCGGGAAGCCCGCGATCACGTCGCAGTGGCGGTCGAGCGACTTGACGAGCTCGTGCGCGGAGATGCCGTCGTCGTCGTCGCCGCCGTCGATGCCGCGGGTGCTGAAGGTCGCCGCGATGCCCGCAAGGCGGAACGCTTCGCGGGCGACCGCGGTGTCGAGCGCGGCCGTCGGCGTGCCGGGCAGCGAGCAGACGCGGACCGTGGCCGCGGCCGCGGCGGGCGCAGGCGTCAGGGCCGCGCCGGCCGCGAGCGCGCAGGCCGCAGCGAGAGGAATGAGTCGAGTGTTCATGATCGTGCGCTCAGGTCAAAAACGGGGAGGGGCGCCCGCGTGAGGCGGGTGCGGGCGCGAGGTGGCCGGGCGGCGAGGCTCAGCTGTGGTCGAGGGCGAACACGTACAGCGTGCCGCCGCGCGGCACGTCTTCCGCCGCCTTGGCCATCGGGCCGCCCCAGATCGGGTTGGCGCCGCCGTAGCCGGCGAGGACCGCGACGTATTCCTTGCCGTCCACCTCGAACACGGACGGCTGCGCGATGATCCCGCTCGCGAGCTGCGGGCTTTCCCACAGCACCTTGCCGGTCGCTACGTCGAACGCGTACAGGTGGCCGTCGAGCGAGCCGCTGAACGCGAGGCCGCTGGCCGTCGTCGCGACGCCGCCGTTCCACGGCAGCTTGCTCCAGTGGCTCCACACTTTCTTGCCGGTGTTCACGTCGATCGCCTGCAGCTCGCCGTAGCCTTCGCTGCCGGGCTCGGGCTTGATCTCGAAGCCTTCGCCGAGATACGGCAGCCCTTCCATGTAGTTCACCGACTTGCCGGACAGGCTCATGCACGCATGCAGCGACGGCACGATCGCCAGATGGCGCGCGGGATCGTAGGACACCGACCACCAGTTCTTGCCGCCGAGGAAGCTCGGGCACGTGTCGATCGTCGTGCCGACCTTCGGGTATTTCGCGGGATCCTGGATCGGCGCGCCGTCTTCCGTATAGCCGGTGACCGACGTGGCCTTCACGAACGGCTCCGCGTAGATCAGCTTGCCGGTATCGCGGTCGATCGCGTGGAAGTAGCCGTTGCGGTCCGCGTGGAGGATCGCGTCGCGCGACTTGCCCTTGTATTGAATCGTCGCGAGGATCGGCGTGTTGACGCCGTCATAGTCCCAGGTGTCGTGCTTCGTGTACTGGTAGTGCCACTTCAGGTCGCCGTTCTTCGGGTTCAGCGCGAGCAGCGAGTCGGAGTACAGGTTGTCGCCGGGGCGCAGGTCCGCGAGCCACGGCCCCGGATTGCCGACGCCCCAGTACAGCGTGCGCGTCGCGGCATCGTAGGTGCCGGTCAGCCAGGCGGGTGCGCCGCCGTGCGCCTGCATGCCGTCGGGCCACGTATCGGCATGCTTCTCGCCCTGGCCGGGGATCGTGAAGCGCTTCCACAACAGCGCACCGTCGTTCGGGCTCAGCGCGGCGATGAAGCCGCGCGCGCCGTACTCGCCGCCCGAACTGCCGACCACGATCGCGCCGTCGAGTGCGAGCGGCGCGAGCGAAAACGCGTAGCCGAGGCCCGGCTCGAACATCTGCTTCTTCCAGACGAGCGTACCCGTCTGCGCGTCGAGCGCGACCACTTCGCCGCTGAGCATCGCGACATAGACATTCTTGCCGTACAGCGCGACACCGCGGTTCACGACGTCGCAACACGCGGTCTTGAACGATTCGGCGCCGAGTTTCGGCTCGAATTTCCACAGCTGCGCACCGGTCGTCGCATCGAACGCGTAGACGTTGTCCTTCGGCGTCGTCACGAACAGGTAGCGGCCGTTGACGATCGGCGTCGCTTCGAAACCCTGCTTCAGCTCCGCAGGAAACTTGTAGCTCCACGCCTGCGTGAGGCGGTTCACGTTCGACGGGTCGATCTGCTTGAGCGGCGAATGCGACTGGCCGTTGTAGGTGCGGTAGTAGGTCAGCCAGCCCGGGTCGCGCTGCGCATCGGTCAAGCGCTGGTAGGTCACGGCCGGATAGTCGGCCGCCGCGGCGACGAGTCCGGGGTTCAGTGCGATGGCCGCTGCCGTCGCGATGCCGATCGCTGCCAGTCGGCTCGTCGAAGCCGAGAGTTTCTTCATGGTTGTCTCCTGAGTCATTGTGGTCGCACCGCCGCGAACGCATCGTCGCGCCGGCACGGGTGGGGATTCCGGGCCGAGTGCGATGCCATTCACGCAAGTCGCATGCCATCGCGTCGGAAAGGCCGCGCGACGCGGCGCATCGCCGAGTCGCGTGCGGTGGGGCGCCGCCGGCGGCGTGGCGCATCGCCGGCGCAGGTGTTGCATTCCGGTACACCGTTGCGTGCGAGGTGTTGCCAAACATCACAGGTGATGTGCCGACGGCCGGCGCAGTCGCGCATGCGGCGCGCCGGCGCACGCGCGCTGCGCTGGCATGCTTCTCGCTGTTCGTGAGCGCGGAAGACCGCGTCGTGCGGCCACGACGTCGCACGCAAAAAACGATTACGGAGACAGACCTCGATGATCAGGAGACCAAAGACACCGGCACGGCGCAGCCCGCCGCCGATGCGTCGACGCACGCGCCGGGTCGGCGCCGCGCTCGGCGCGATCGCGCTGTTCGGCCTGGCGCCGGACGCGGTTCGCGCGCAGCAGCATGCGGGCGACGACGCGGCGGCGGGCGGCGCACCGCAAGCGGCGGCGACGGTCACGCTGCCGGCAGTGGTCGTCGTCGGCACGACGCCGCTGCTCGGCATCGGCACGCCGCTGTCGAAGGTGCCGGCGAACGTGCAGACCGTGCGCGCAGCGGCGCTCGACGCGCAGCACCGGATGACGCTGGCCGACTACTTTGCCGCGAACCTGCAGAGCGTGACGATCTCGGATGCGCAGGGCAATCCCTACCAGGCCGATCTCAACTATCGCGGCTTCACTGCGTCGCCGCTGCTCGGCACGCCGCAGGGCCTGTCGGTGTTCGTCGACGGCGTGCGCGTCAACGAGCCGTTCGGCGACGTCGTGAACTGGGACATCCTGCCGATGCAGGCGATCGACCGGATGCAGCTGATTCCCGGCTCCAATCCGGTATACGGCCGCAATACGCTCGGCGGCGCGCTCGCGATCACGACCAAGAACGGCAAGTCGAGCCCGGGCGGCGAGGCGGAGGTGTCGGGCGGCTCGTGGGGCCGCGTCGGCGGGTCGGTCGAGCAGGGCGGCACGATCGGGTCGAACCTCGACTATTACGCGACCGCGAACGTCGCGCACGACGGCGGGTGGGCGGATCACAACGAAAGCCGCGTGCGGCAGGTGTTCGGCAAGCTGCGCTATACCGATGCCGACACCACGCTGTCGGTCGCCGCGGGCGGTGCGGACAACGCGCTGTACGGCAGCCAGACGATCCCGCGCTCGTTTCTCGACAACCGGAAGCAGGCGTATACGTATCCCGACCTGAACCGCAACAGCGCCGCCTACCTGACGCTGTCGGGCGACCACTTCTTCAGCGATCACGTCGAGCTGAGCGGCAACCTGTATTACCGGCACCTGCGCAATACCAATACCAGCAGCAACAACAACACCGACTATGGATCGGTCGACGACGACGGCGGCGTCGACACGCTGCAGGGCAGCAACGCGCAGTCGACGATCGTCACCGACAGCTACGGCGGCAGCCTGCAGCTGACGCTGCTCGGCAAGCTGTTCGGGCTGTCGAACCAGCTGGTCTCGGGCGTCGCCGTCGATGTCGCGAATTCGAGCTATGTCGCGTCGTCGCAGGACGCCTACTTCACCGACACGCGCGCGGCGGTCGGCATCGGCGGTTTCGTGCCGCGGACCGACGCGAACACGCGCAATGCGAACCTCGGCATTTACGTGAGCGATGCGTTGTCGCTCACGCCGCACTGGACGCTGACGCTGTCGGGCCGCTACGATCGTTCGCGCTCGAAGATCGGCGACGAGAGCGGCGTGCAGCCGCTGCTCGACGGCGACCACACGTTCTCGCGCTTCAATCCGGCGGTCGGGCTGAACTGGAATCCGGTTCCCGGCTTCACCGCGTATGCGACCTACAACGAGGGGATGCGTGCGCCCACCGCGATCGAGCTTGCGTGCGCGGACCCGGCCGCGCCGTGTTCGCTGCCGAACGACTTCGTCGCCGATCCTGCGCTCAAGCCGGTGATCTCGAAGACCTTCGAGGCCGGCATGCGCGGCCGCATCGGCGCGGCTACGACGTGGAGCGCCGCCGCGTACCGCACGACGCTGACCGACGATATCGCGTTCATCAGCGACCCGGCGAGCGCGCAGGGCTATTTCCGCAATGTCGGCGACACGCGGCGCCAGGGCATCGAGCTGGCGGGCCGCACGCAGTTCGGGCCGCTCGGCGTCGGGCTCTCGTACAGCTATGTCGATGCGACCTATCGCTCGTCGTGGACCGAACGCAGCCCGGCGAACTCGGCTGCCGACGCCAGCGGCAACGTGACCGTGAAACCCGGCGACCGCATCCCCGGCATTCCGGCGCATACGGTCAAGCTGCGGCTCGACTACGCGGCGACGCCGAGCTGGGACATCGGAATGAACGCCACCTGGCGCAGCGGTGTCTATGCGCGCGGCGACGAGAACAACCAGGACGCGAACGGCCGGATCGCCGGCTATCTGCTCGTCGATCTCGACATGCGCTACCGGATCACGAAGCGCTTCGAGGTGTTCGCGAGCGTGACCAATCTGTTCGACAAGCGCTACGCGAGCTTCGGCGTGCTCGGCCAGAATTTCTTCAATGGTCCGAACCATACGTTCGATGGCGCGCAGCCGGTCAACGAGCAGTTCGTCGGACCCGGGGCGCCGCGCGGCGCGTGGGTCGGCGTGCGTTATGCGTGGGACTGACGGCGGCGCGGCCGCATGCCGCGCCGGCGTTGCGCGTTGTGTCGAGGCGCGATCACGCGGCGGCGGGCGCGGCGAACATCGCGGCGAGTGCGCGCGCGACGCTGCGCGCGAGCGGTGGATCGCCGGCGAGATGGCCGGCCGGCACGCGCTCGATGCGGGCGGCGCGCACCGCGCGCCGCAGCCGCGCGACGTTGTCGACCGGGCACACGGGATCGCGCGTGCCGTGCGCGGCGAACAGCGGCACGCCGGCGTCCGCGGCGCGGCGCGCCAGCGCGAGCAGCCGGCGTTCGCCGAGCCAGCAGTCGTGTTGCAGGTAATGGGCCTGGATCCGGTACTTGTCGATCAGCCGGTTCACGGTTCGCCGCGAGCGGATCGCGCGCGCACGCGTGCGGCGCGTGAACGAAGAAGCGAGCAGTGCGCTCTCGTACGCATGCCACGCGAGCGCGACTTCGCGCTGCCGGGCCGCGCTCGCGCCACGCCGCAGGCGTCGTGCGCAGCACCACAGCAGGCGAGCGGGCCGCCGGCATCCGGCGGCGTCGCACAGGCGTCGCCATTCGCGCGGCGCGCGCGTGCGCGACTGCACGAACAGCCCGCGCACTTCGCGCGCGGACGTCAGGAACAGCCCGCGCAGCACGACGCCGGTCACGCGATCGGGACAGGCGCCGGCATACGCGAGCGCCAGCGCCGCGCCCCACGATCCGCCGACGACGCCCCAGCGCGCGATGCCGAGCCGTTCGCGGATCGCTTCGAGATCGCCGATCAGCCGCGCGGTGTCGTTGTGGCGCGTGCCGCCGCGCGGCGCCGAGCGGCCCGCGCCGCGCTGGTCGACGAGCACGACGCGCGTGCGCGTCAGGTCGAACAGGCCGAGGATGCCGGGCTGGCTGCCGCTGCCGGGCCCGCCGTGCAGCACGACGACCGTGTGACCGTTCGCAGCGCCGACCACCGCGTACGCGATCGAGTGCGCGTCGCGGCGCAGGCGCCGATAGGCGAGGACGGGAGAAGCGGGAAGCGGCGTCATGTCGATGGCGTGCGGGGAAAGGGCGTAACTGTGGGCCGGCCGTGCGCGCGGGGCGGCGACCGGATTGGATCCTGCTCAAAGCCAGAATCGGGCCAGCCGTGAAGATCGGGAGAGGCATCGGCGGCTGCGCGCCGGGTCCCTGACATCGCGCTGCACCGCACGCGGTTTCTTGCATTTATCTTTCAGTGCGACGCGTATTGCACGATGGCAAAACCATGGCCCGATGTTTGCTTGCCATCACGACAAAGAGTCCGGCAGATGACCGGAAGGATCCCCCGGAGGAGACAATGCGCGATGACGTACATCAGGCGGCCGGATCACAGGCAACGCTTTCCGCTGGCTGGCCCCCGCCGTCGATCCAGAAAGCCCACGAGCGCTCCGAGACGTTCGGCCTGCGCGTGTCCGAGCGACCCGACTACGATGTGCTGTCGAACGCCGGCCTGGTGCTGAAGCGCGAGCAGAACCGCGTGCTGTGCGTGCATGCGATGCCGGTGATGGAGACGCTGCACGAGCAGATCGTCAATACGCAGAGCATGATCGTGCTGACCGACGCCGAAGGGCTGATCCTGCACTCGATCGGCGACGACGACTTCCTGCGCCGCGCGGAGAAGGTCGCGCTGCGGCCGGGCGCGAACTGGGCGGAGAACCGGCAGGGCACCAACGCGATCGGCACCGCGCTCGCCGAGCTGTGCCCGATGGTCGTCCACGGCGACCAGCACTTCCTGGCCGCGAACCGCTTCCTGACCTGTTCGAGCGTGCCGATCCTCGACCCGTACGGCGACGCGATCGGCGTGCTCGACGTGACGGGCGACCATCGCAGCTACCACCAGCACACGATGGCGCTCGCGAAGATGTCGGTGCAGATGATCGAGAATCACCTGTTTACGACGACCTTTCAGGAGACGCTGCAGGTGTCGTTCCATGGCCGCCCGGAGTTTCTCGGCACGCTGATGGAAGGCATCGTCGCGTTTACGGCCGACGGCCGCTTCCTGTCCGCGAACCGCAGCGCGCAGTTCCAGCTCGGGATGCCGCTTGCCGCGCTGCGTGCGCATACGCTGTCGTCGCTGTTCGACGTCACCAGCGCGCAGCTGATCGATCGGATGCGGATGAGTACCGCGCCGCACCAGACGCTGAATCTCTGCAACGGCGCGGTGGTCTGCGCGCGCGTGCATTTCCGGCGCGCGACGCTGGCCGAGGGCAGCCGCCCGACGGGCGTGCACGACACGGGCGCGCCGGCGGCACGCGCGCCGGCCGCGACGGCGCCGGCCGCGCAGCAGCCGGCGGCCGGCCTGTCGCGGCTCAATTACCTCGACACCGGCGATCCGCAGGTCGCGTCGGTGATCGCGAAGGTGCACAAGGTGCTCGGCAAGGACATCCCGATCCTGATCACCGGCGAGACCGGCACCGGCAAGGAACTGCTCGCGCAGGCGATCCACAACGATTCGCCGCGGCGCGACGGGCCGTTCGTCGCGGTCAACTGCGCATCGATTCCGGAGACGCTGATCGAGTCCGAGCTGTTCGGCTACGAGGAAGGCGCGTTCACCGGCGCGCGCCGCAAGGGCGCGATCGGCAAGCTGCTGCAGGCGAACGGCGGCACGCTGTTCCTCGACGAGATCGGCGACATGCCGTATCCGCTGCAGATGCGGCTGCTGCGCGTGCTGCAGGAGCGCCTCGTGAATCCGCTCGGCTCGACCAAGACGATCGCGGTGGACATCTCGATCATCTGCGCGACGCACCGCGACCTGCGCGAGATGATTGCGCAGAACCGCTTCCGCGAGGATCTGTACTACCGGCTGAACGGCCTCGTGGTGCGCCTGCCGCCGCTGCGTGACCGCACGGATCTCGCGATCGTCGTGCAGAAGATGCTGCAGCGGGAAACCTTCGCGGGCGCCGGCCGGCCGCTGAGCGTCGCGCCGGAAGTGATGGCGCTGTTCGTGCGCAGCAGCTGGCCCGGCAACTTCCGGCAGCTCGGCAACCTGCTGCGCACGGCCGCGGCGATGGTCGACGACGACGGCGAGATCCGGCGCGAACACCTGCCCGACGACTTCTTCGACGACCTGCCCGACGTCGATGCGCAGCCCGCGCACGACGCGCCCGCGGCCGCGCCCGCGCCCGGTGCGGCGGACGCCGCCCCGTTCGGCGATACGCGCCTGCAGGATGTCGCCGCGTCGGCGATCGCGGCCGCGCTGGCCCGCCACGGCGGCAACGTGTCCGCGGCGGCGCGCGCGCTCGGCGTGTCGCGCAATACGATCTACCGGAAGATGCCGGCGGCCGAACCGGGCCGGCTGGCGCGCGACGAAAGCTGACGCGCAACGGGCCGGCATCCGCGGCCGCGTACCGCCGTATTTGTCGGTTCGCCAGGCCGGCCTCTGTCACAGCCGGTGTGTCAGGATGCAACACCGGTGTTCAATGATTCAACACCTGTCACGGCTGCCGCGCGCGATGCGGACCGGGCGATGCGGCGCGTGCGCCCGCGTTCTGTCGGCAGATCGTAAGGATTCCGTCCCGATGCCCGGGCGACGGCCCTGCGCCGCGCCGCAATGCGCCGGATGCGCGACCGGCACGCTCCTTGCTGAAGAAGAACCGACCGCTCGACTGGCGCGGTTCCTCGACTCACCAACTCAACAAGGAGACACATCATGCAGTGGACGACCCCGTCTTACACCGACCTGCGCTTCGGCTTCGAAATCACGATGTACATCGCCAACCGCTGATCGACGCGCGAGACGCCGTTCGTGCCGCACACGCGGCGCGGACGGCCTCGGAACCGGACGCTCATGAAGATCAAGATACTCGGCTCGGGGGCCGGCGGCGGCCTGCCGCAGTGGAACTGCAACTGCGCGAACTGCCGGCGCGCGCGCAGCGGCAGCGGCCATGTGCTGCCGCGCACGCAATCGTCGATCGCGGTCAGCGACGACGGCGTCGACTGGGTCCTCGTCAACGCGTCGCCCGACATCCTTTCCCAGCTGCGCGCGGATCCGGACCTGCAGCCCGCGCGCGCGATTCGCGACAGCGGCATCGCCGCCGTGGTGCTGTGCGATGCGCAGATCGATCACGTGACCGGCCTGCTGATGCTGCGCGAGCGTTCGACGCCGCTGCCGCTGTATGCGAGCGCGCCGGTGCTCGACGACCTGTCGACCGGGCTGCCGCTGGTGCCGCTGCTCGGTCATTACTGCGGCGTCGACGCGCACCCGATCGCGCTCGGCGAGCCGTTCGCGGTGCCGGCGACGCCCGGGATCCGCTTCACCGCGATTCCGGTCGACAGCAAGGCGCCGCCGTATTCGCCGCGGCGCGCATCGGCCGCGCCCGGCGACAACGTCGCGCTGTCGATCGAGGACCTTGCGAGCGGCCGGCGTGCGTTCTATGCGCCGGGCCTCGCCGCGATCACCGACGACGTGCGCGCCGCGATGGAGCGCGCCGATCTCGTGCTGGTGGACGGCACGTTCTGGACCGGCACCGAGATGATCGACCTCGGGCTGTCGGCGAAGCACGCGGCGGACATGGGCCATCTCGCGCAGTGCGCGGAGGCCGGCCGTCCCGGCATGATCGACTGGCTCGATATGCTGCCCGCGCAGACGCGCAAGGTGCTCACGCACATCAACAACACGAATCCGATTCTCGACCCGCATTCCGTCGAGCACGCGCAGCTGCGCGCGCACGGCATCGACGTCGCGCACGACGGCATGCAATTCCAGGTATGACGATGAACGCACCGATCCCCGCTGCGGCGTTGCACGCGACGCCCTGGACCGCGACCGAGTTCGAGGCGCGCCTGCGCGCGCTCGAGTCGCGCTACCACATCCATCATCCGTTCAACCGGCGGCTCAACAGCGGCGCGTGTTCGCCCGCGCAGATCCGCGGCTGGGTCGCGAACCGCTTCTACTACCAGATCAGCATTCCGCTCAAGGATGCGGCGATCCTGTCGAACTGCCCCGATCGCGACACGCGGCGGCGCTGGATCCAGCGGCTGATCGATCACGACGGGCAGGGCGACAACGCGGGCGGCATCGAGGCATGGGTGCGGCTGGCTGAAGCGGTCGGCCTCGATCGCGACGCGCTGTGGTCGCTTGAACACGTGCTGCCCGGCGTGCGTTTCGCGGTCGACGCATACGTCAATTTCGCGCGGCGTGCGCCGTGGCAGGAAGCCGTGTGCTCGTCGCTGACCGAGATGTTCGCGCCGCAGATCCATCTCGACCGGCTGGCGGGCTGGCCGTCGCACTATCCGTGGATCGAGCCGGACGGGCTGCACTATTTCCGCAGCCGCGTGCCGCTCGCGCAGCGCGACGTCGAGCACGGGCTGGCCGTCACGCTGCAGCACTTCACGACGCCCGAGGCGCAGCAGCGCGCGCTCGGCATCCTGCAATTCAAGCTCGACATTCTGTGGTCGATCCTCGACGCAGTCGAAAAGGCCTATCCCGCATGAACGCGATCGATGCCGTCAGCGGCGTGCCGCTGCGCCCCTGCCTGAGGGGCATGTACCGCCTGCAATGGGAGGCGGCCCAGGATGCCTACGTGCTCCTCTATCCGGAAGGAATGGTCAAGCTCAACCCGAGCGCGGGCGAGATCCTGCTGCGCTGCGACGGCACGCGCGAGCTGGACGACATCATCGGCGAGCTGGAGCAGTTGTTCAGCCAGTCGGACCTCGCGACCGACGTCTACCGGTTCCTCGATCATGCACGCCTGCGCGGCTGGCTCGACTGACATGACGGCCGACCTCGATCGTCCATCGGCGCCGCTGTGGCTGCTCGCGGAACTCACGTACCGCTGCCCGCTGCACTGCGCGTTCTGCTACAACCCGGTCGATTTCGCGAAGCACGGCGCGGAACTCGATACCGACGCATGGCGTACCGTCATCAGCGATGCGCGCGCGCTCGGCGCCGCGCAGATCGGCTTCTCGGGCGGCGAGCCGCTGCAGCGCGACGACCTCGAGACGCTCGTCGAACATGCGCGCGGCCTCGGCTTCTACACGAACCTGATCACGTCGGGCATCGGGCTGAATGCGGCGCGCATCGAACGGCTCAAGGCCGCCGGGCTCGACCATATCCAGTTGTCGCTGCAGGACTCGACGCGCGAGCTGAACGATTTCCTGACCAGCACGCGCACCTTCGAGCTGAAGCGCAGCGTCGCGCGGCTCATCAAGGCGCACGACTATCCGATGGTGCTGAACTGCGTGCTGCATCGCTACAACCTCGCGCACGTGGACCGCATCATCGAGATGGCGCTCGACCTCGGCGCGGATTACCTGGAACTCGCGAACACGCAGTACTACGGCTGGGCGATGCTGAACCGCGACCAGCTGATGCCGACCGCGGAACAGTTGCGCGACGCGGAGGACACCGTCAATCGCTATCGCAAGATGGTCGGCGAGCGCTGCCGGATCCTGTTCGTCGTGCCCGACTATTTCGAGCAGCGGCCGAAGGCCTGCATGAACGGCTGGGGATCGGTGTTCCTCGGCGTCGCGCCGGACGGCACCGCGTTGCCGTGCCATGCCGCGCGCGGGTTGCCGGGGTTGGCGCTGCCGAACGTGCGCGACCTTTCGCTGCGGGAGATCTGGTACGACAGCGACGCGTTCAATGCGTTTCGCGGCGACGGCTGGATGCGCGAGCCATGCCGCAGTTGCGACGAGCGGCATGTCGATCACGGCGGCTGCCGTTGCCAGGCCTACCTGCTGGCCGGCGATCCGACAGAGGCCGATCCGGTGTGCGCGAAATCCGCGCATCACGGGCAGGTCGAGCAGGCGGTGCGGTTCGCGCGCGAGCGCGTGCGAACCGATGTGCAGCCGCTGGTGTTTCGCAGCCGGGAGAATTCGCTGGCGCGTTGACCGGCGATGCGCGCGGCGCCAAGCGACGCACCTCGGAACGAGCGATGCGGCGTGCGCTTCGTGGCGGCCGAGCCGCGCGTTCGCGCGCACATGGATCGACGCGGGACGGAGGTGACGATGAGTACCACCGCGTTTGCCGTGCCGGGCGCGGCATCGGCGAGCGGCGAGGTCCGCACGCGCTTCGGTATGCGTGCGGCGCGCATCGCGGCGGTCGTCGCGACGGTATGCGCGCTGCATGCAACGCTGTTCGTGCTGCTCGCGCATCAGCCGACGACGCTGCGGCGCGTTTCGGTGCAGCCGCGCGTCATGATGGCGACGCTGATCGTGCCGACCACCGCAGCCCCGGCGGCCGCGCCGGACGCGATGACGGCGTCGCGCACGATGCAGCGAGCGAAGCCTGCGAGCGGGCCCGTGTCCGCTGTCGCGTCATCGGCGATACGGCCGCATCCGGTTGCGCGCGCGCGATCGCCGGCGCGTGATGCACACGGGCTCGCGCCGTCGCGGCCGGTCGCGCCGGACGTGCGCCAGCATGTCGCGCGAAACGATGCGGCGACCGACGCGCCGAACGCGCCGGCGGAGGTTCAACCGCAACCCCAATCCTCTTCCCGGCCGGCGCCCGAGACGGCTCCCGCACCGGCGGCGCCGCGTTTCGTCGCCCGTCCCGAATGCGCGCTGACGCAACCCGACTACCCGCCGCAGTCGCTGCGGGCGGGCGAGCACGGCACCGTGCTCGTCGAACTGGAAACCGATGCGGCCGGACATGTGGCCGCCGCGCATGTCGCCGCCGGCAGCGGCTACGCGCGCCTCGATGCGGCCGCGCGCGACGCGGTGCTGGCGAGCCGCTGCACGCCGTATCGCGAGAACGGGGTGCCGACGCCGATGCGTGCGCGCGTGCCGGTCAGGTTCGATCTCGACGATTGACAGGACACCTTGCCATCACGACCGACGGCATCGGTCACGGCAGAACGCAGCGCGCTCCGCTCGCGCGCCCGGTTGCCTGGCCGGACGTCGCTGCGCTGATGGAGTGACATCGTCACCCGTCGTCCGCCTTCGCCTGCAGATCCTTCAAGCCCTGAATCACGACCAGCAGCGCACGTCCGTGTTCGTCGGAGCCGTCCCACGCGTCGACGATCGCGTCGCGCAGCAGTTCGTTATAGCGGCGGCGCGACGGACCGATCTCGACGCCATAGAAAGTGCATAGCTTATTGAATGGCGCGCTGCGGCGCAGCCGACGCCCGTCCGACAGCCGCAGGCGCGACACGGTCGGCTGGCTGACCCCGGAAAGTCGCGCGATTTCGCTGGACGAACGCGTATCCGCCAGCAAGCAGCGTAACAGGTCTTGAACGGGAAAATCTTGGTCCGGGGCTTCCATGCGATGCATTATACCTATACAGTTACGGCTGTTGAATGGGCTTGCTGTCGCCGGCGAGGCTGTATCCCGAGAAAGTTGATGACACTGAAACACCTCCCTCCCACGTTCTGCTGGACAAAGATCGGTACCGAGTCCGGCGAGGAACTGCCGACCGTCGTGCTCCGCAAGGAATGGGAACGCCGGCTCGGAGGCGGTCGTTTTCTGTGGGGCATCAACCAGCCGCTCGGCAACAGCGCGCAGGTCGCCGCGCATCGCACCGGCTCGCTGCTCGCGCTGTTCTCGCCGGTCGCATCGCGCACGCGGGCGGGCGAGCGCAAGGATGCGCTGCTGTGGAATGCGTGGATCGACGCAAGCGGCCAGGTGCGGCCGCTGCCGCCGCATACGTTCATCGCGAGCCGCGCGAGGCTGCCGTCGGGCCGGCGTCGCGAGCAGCACTACGCGCTGGTATGCGCGTCGTCCACCGCGCTGACGGTCGGCACGCAGTTGCGCGTGTATCCGGATCACCTGCGCAGCGTCAGCACGGGCAAGCCGCTCGGCGTCGCGCAGGGCGCGGCCGTCGTCGATTGCGTCGGGCGCGCGAAGGAGCAGACCGGCAAGAGCTATCCGCTCGCGCTGTCGGTCGAGCTAGAAGCGCCGTATTTCGTGCGGCTCGCGCAGCCGTGCGTGCTGAAGGCGCGCGATCTCGCGGAGGTGAACAAGGCGACGCGCGCGGGCGATTTCGACCGCTTCGTCGAACTGGTCGCACGCTTGCGCGGCAAGTCGCCGACCGAGGCGGTGCGCGGCGTCACGCGCGACCTGTTCGACGTGCCGCCGATCGAAACGGCGGCCGCGTATGTCGCGCCCGCGCATGTCGCGCGTTTGCGCAGCCGTCCCGCGGCCGAGCATGCGCGCGGCCTGACCGGCGATCTGTTCGACCTGTCGCCGGGAGAGCCCGCGGCGTTCGGCGGCATCGCGCATCCGCGTATCGGGCGCGCATGACGCGCGCGCCGGTTCGGCGCGCAAGAATTTGTTGCAATCTCGCGATAGCGGTTCGGCGAGCGCAGAGGGACAATCGGGTCGAAGCGCGCCGCGCCGCACGATGGCCGATGCGTCGCCTGGCGGCGGAACCTGTCGTTCACGCCGCCGACATGCGCACCGCGCACACTGCGTCGGCCTGCTTCACTCAAGCAACCTGAGGGAGAAGTGTCGATGCCGAGTCACATCTGTTCGCGGGAAGCCCGGGCTGCGCAGCGCTTCGTCGAAGCGACGCGCAACGTCGATCAGGCGTTTCGCGCGGTGCGCGGCGAGCGCGACGACGAGCACGCGTCGGACGAATACGCACGCGCGATGTCGCGCCTCGATCGCGCGCTCGACGAACTGGCGCGTGCGCAGGAATTCTTCGACCGCGTGGTGAGCGCGGACGCGGCGCGCAGCCTCTGATTCCCGCACTTTCCGCTGTCGTCTCCGGCGCGTCGATCGACGCGCTTTCGTCATCCTGCCGGGCGATGCCGCGCGGCATGTCATTGTGTCGATCCCGACTGCGTGCGAGCGATAAGGTCGCGCGCGCCGCGCCGCGCCGCGCGCGCCGCGCGGTCAGACCTTCCGGCCTTCGACCGGATAGTTCGGATCCGTATAACCGTGCGTCGACGCATGCCCCGGCGGCACCAGCGCGTCGACGAAGCGTTCGTCGTCCGGGCCGAGTTCGAGCGCGAGCGCCTCGACATAGCTGTCCCAGTGCGCTTCGGTGCGCGGCCCCGCGATCGCCGCGCTGACCGCGCGATTGTTCAGCACCCACGCCAGCGCGAACGCGATCGACGTCGTGCCGCGCGCGGCCGCATGCGCGGCGACCTGCTGCGCGATCCGCAGCGATTCGGGCCGCCATTCCGTCTGCTGAATGCGCCGGTCGCCACGGCCTGCGCGCGAATCGGCGGGCGGCTGCCCGTCGGTTGCGTATTTGCCGGTCAGCACGCCGCGCGCGAGCGGGCTGTACGGCACGACGCCGATTCCGTAGTGTGCTGCCGCCGGCAGCTGCTCGACTTCGGCGCTGCGGTCGACGAGGTTGTACAGCGGCTCGCTCGCGACCGGCCGGTCGATGCCGAGCTGATCGGCGATGCGCACGATCTCGGCGATGCGCCAGCCGCGGAAGTTCGACAGCCCGTAGTAGCGGATCTTGCCTTGCCGGATCAGGTCGCCCACCGCGCGCAGCGCTTCCTCGAGCGGCGCGTCGGTCACCGCGCGATGGAAATAGAGGATGTCGATGTAATCGGTGCCGAGGCGCTTCAGGCTCGCATCGACGGCCTGGCAGATCCACTTGCGCGACTGGCCTTGCCGGTTCGGCCCGGCGTCCGGGCCGGCCGGGTAGCCGAACTTGGTCGCGACGACCCAGCTGTCGCGATGCGGCGCGATTGCGCGGCCGACGATCTCCTCCGAGCGTCCGGCGTGATAGACGTCGGCCGTGTCGATGAAATTGACGCCCTGGTCGAAGGCCTTGTCGATGATGCGGGTCGACGTTGCTTCGTCGGTCTCGCCGCCGAACATCATTGCGCCGAGACACAGCGGCGACACCTTGAGCGCGCTGCGCCCGAGATAGCGGTAATCCATGTGCATGCTCCATGCGGGCGCGCGCCCGCGTCGGTTCGAATCGGAAGGCAGGCCGGGCGCGGTCGCGTGCGCGACGCGCGGCGCGTGCGCCGCTGCGGGAACCCGCCGGCCGGCTGGAGTGGAACACCGCAGAGCGTAGCGGTTTCGGCGCTTATCGATAATCCCCGACAATTCGCATGCACTTATCGCGCCGATTCATCAAACGGCGCTCATGCGCGCTCGCGCAGCGCGTCGACGATCAGCGCGAGCGCGCGCGACGACTGCCGGCGGCTCGGGTAGTACAGGTGATGACCGGGAAAGGTCGGGCACCAGTCGTCGAGCACGCTGTCGAGGCGGCCGGCGGCGACATGCAGCGCCGCGAGATCGGCGGGCACGTAGGCGAGACCATAGCCGTCCAGCGCAGCGTCGAGCATCTCGTAGGTGCCGTTGAACGTGACCTGCCCGTCGACGCGCACCTGCAGCGTCTCGCCGTCTTTCGCGAGTTCCCATGCATACAGCGCGCCGTGCGTCGGCAGCCGCAGGTTGATGCAGTCGTGCGCGACGAGATCGCGCGGCACGACGGGCCGTGCGCGTTGCGCGAAGTACGCGGGCGCGCCGACGATCGCCATCTTCAGGTCGGGCGAGATGCGCACGGCGATCATGTCCTTCGCGACCTGGTCGCCGAGCCGCACGCCGATGTCGAAGCGTTCTGCGACGATGTCGGACAGCCCGTAGTCGGTCACGAACTCGACCTTCAGATCCGGATAGTCGCGCAGCATCGGCGACAGCTTCGGCCACAGCAGCGTGCGGATCACGTAGTCGGTCGCATTGATGCGCACGGTGCCGGCCGGCTTGTCGCGCAGCTCGGCGACGGCCGACAGCTCGGCCTCGATTTCGTCGAAGCGCGGCGCGAGGTTGCGCAGCAGGCGCTCGCCGGCTTCGGTCGGCGACACGCTGCGCGTCGTGCGCGTGAGCAGCCGCACGCCGAGGCGCGTTTCGAGTGCACGGATCGTGTAACTGAGCGCGGATTGCGATACGCCGAGCCGGGCGGCCGCGCGCGTGAAGCTGCGCTCGCGCGCAACGGCGATGAAGGCAAGCAGGTCCGCGAAATTGTCGCGCGGCATGGAGCGTGTCGAATGGTAGGAGCTTGCGCATCGTACCACCGTGGCGCGCCGCGAGGCGCCGCCGCTCAGCTCGCGCGTGTGAAGCCCGGCGCGCGGCCGGCGCCGGCCGGATGCGGATGGAATGCGTAGCCGCCGTGCTGGAACGACGCCGCGAAGAAGCGCATCTGGTAGCGGATCGCGTTCGCCCAGTAGTCCCACGTGTGGCCGCCCGGCCGCTCCGCGTAGTCGTGCGGCACGCCGAGCGCAACCAGCCGTTCGTGCAGCGTGCGGTTCGAGCCGACGAACGCGTCGTCGCGGCCGCAGTCGATCGTCAGGTCGAGATGGGCGCGCAGGAAAGCGCGCGCGCTTTCGACGATCGCATTGCGATTCCAGAACGACGGATGGCGGACCGGATCGCCGAACACATGGTCGATGCCCGGTTCGTCCTCGCAGTTGCGCGGATCGACCGCACCGCTGATGCTGCCGACCGCGCCGAACGTGTCGGGCCGGTCGAGCGCGATGCGCAGCGCGCCGAAGCCGCCCATGCTGAGCCCGGTGATCGCGCGCGCATGGCGCGTGGCGAGCGTGTGGAAATGGGCATCGACGTACGCGACGACTTCGTCGCCGATGAAGGTCTCGTAGCGGCTGCCCGATTCGTACGGGCTGTCGATGTACCAGCTTTCGTGGCCGCCGTCGGGCATCACGAGGATCGCGCGGTAGCGGTCGGCCAGCTCGCCGATGCGCGTGTTCGACGTCCAGTCGGTATGGTCGCCGCCCGAGCCGTGCAGCAGATAGACGACCGGGTAGCGCTCGGCGTTGCGCGTGCCGCGCGCATAGTCGTCGGGCAGCACGACCGTCGCCTTCAGCGTTTCATGCATCGCGGCGCTCGGAATCGCGACGACCCGCGTCTGGAATGCATGCGCGGGGCCGGCGAGGGCGAGCAGCAGAAGCAGCCAGAAGGCGCGTGCGAGGGTCGTCGGTCGTCGCATGGGTCGCTCGTGCATGAAGGTCCGGAATTCGCGGGAAAACCCTGCCGACCGACTCTAGCAACCGAGCCTTTCAACCATATTTCGACGAAGCCTACGGGTTGTAGGCGAGCGCGCCTGCGTTCGCGTGCTACGCGAGACAGCGCTCGAGCGCCGCGCGAAACGCGTCGGGCCGTTCGGCCGGCGCGAGATGTCCGCCGCCTTCGATCGTCTCGATGCCGGCGCAGCGGGCCAGCGCCCAGTCCGGCACGTGCCAGCCCGCGCGCGAGCGTTCGCCGGCGACCAGCCAGACCGGATGGCGGTCGAACACCTGCGCGAGCGTGTGCAGATAGCCGGGCGCGCCGGTCGTCTCGACGACCGAGCGCCCCATCGCGCGCAGCGTCGAGGCGGGCTGATGTGCGAGCCAGCGGCGCGCGTCGTCGTGCAGGCGCGGCGGCGGCGCGTCGATCGCGCCGCGCAGCCAGCCGGGCGGATCGGCGCGCAGGCCGTCGAGCATCGCGTCGGCTTCGGCCGGCGTCATGCGGCCGACCGACGCCGACCAGAACGCATCGTCGAGCGTGAAGTTGCCTTCGACGTTGACGACGCGGCGCACGCGTTCGGCATGCGCATGCGCGAACAGCATCGCGATCGCGCCGCCGACCGAGTGGCCGACCACATCGACCGGTGCGGCACCGAAGTGCGCGTCGACGATGCGTCGCAGATGCGCCACCTGCGCAGCCAGCGTGATCGCGTCGAACGGCGTCGCGCGGTGTGCGCCGTAGCCGAGCAGGTCGGGGGCGAGATGCGGGCCGTTCCATGCGGGCACGTCGAACGTGCCGATGAAGCCGTGAACGAAGACGACGGGGGTGGGCTGGCTCATGGGGCAGGCGATGAAGGAACGGGCGGCAGCGCGAGCTCGGCGAGCAGTTCGTCGAGTTCGAGCATGTGCGTGCGGTCGTGATCGAGCAGTTCGCGCAGGAGGTCGTCGAGCGACATGCGGCGGATGCCGTCGCGCAGTCCGCAGCGCGCGAGTTGCGACGGCCGCAGCGCGGCGGCGTCGGCGCACAGCGCGGCGCGCGATGTGCGGAATGCGTGGAGTGCTTCGTCGAGCGGCTGCGCGCGATAGTCGCGCTGTTCGGCGAGCGCGGTGCCGTCGACCGATTCGAGCAGCGGAAGATCGTGCGTGCGGACCGCGTCGATGCGGGCCGCGAACACCGCGTCGAGGTCGCGCAGATGGCACGCATGTTCGACCAGCGAGAAGCCGGTGCCCGGCGGGCGGCGCGTTTGCAGCGCGGCCGGCACATGCGCGGCGTAGCCGGCGAGCCGGGCGGGCATCGCGGACAGCGCCGCGACGACCTCGGCGAACGGCGCACGCCACGGCGCCGCGCTGAACACCGCACCGTAGCTGAACAGCGCGCCGCCGAGCCGGCCGCGCGGCTGCACGACCTCGTGGCCGTGGCGGCGCATCACGTCGGCCACCATCGCGCCGCAGAACTGCCGGGCGGTCGTGTCGGCGGCGATTTCGGGGAAGGTCCGCGCGAGCTCGTCCTGGATCGCGCCGATCGCGGCCACGCCGACGCGCGACAGCGCCGCGAATTCGAGGTAGCGATCGGGGTGCGTGATCAGCGCTTCGAGCTGCGCGCCGAGCGGCGTCGAACGGAAGCGGTCGAAACGGGAATGCATGCGATGCAGCGCGTTTTAATAACGTCGCAAAACGATACGTTACGAAAACGCGCCGCGTCAATCGATTTGTGCGGCGGGGCGGCCGGCGATCGAGCGGCGTGACCGGGCGCGCCCGCCGTGCATGCGCGGCGGCCTACGTGCCTTTCCGCGCGTCCATTTCCGCGCGCAGTCGCGCCTCCTGCTCCCGCAGTTCCGGCGTGAATTCTGCACCGAACGCCTCGGGCTCGAACACGGGGCGGATCTCGATCTCCGATTCGCCCGGCATCGGATTCGGACAGCGCCTCACCCATTCGACGGCCTCGTCCATCGATTTCACCTGCCACAGCCAGAACCCGGCGACGAGTTCCCTGGTTTCGGCGAACGGGCCGTCGATCACCGTGCGGCCCTCGCCGGCAAAACGCACGCGCTTGCCGCGCGAGCTCGGGTGCAGCCCTTCGCCGGCGAGCATCACGCCAGCCTTGACGAGTTCCTCGTTGAACCGGCCCATCGCGGCCAGCAGTTCGGTATCGGGCAGGGCGCCCGCTTCGGAATCGGCCGTCGCCTTGACGATCACCATGACGCGCATTGTCGTTGCTCCTTCGGTTGAGTGACGGGGCGCAGGCCCCGCCGCGCGGCAGCGCGAACGGGGGCGTGCATGGATACGACGGGCGACCTGCACGGAAATCGACATCGCGGAACAACAATCGTGGCGTTGAATCGCCGCGCGTCGGCGGGGCGGGTGCGCGGCGGCCGTCAGTCGTCGGCCGTCTCCTCGGCATCGGCCGGCGCAATCTCCGCCCTCGCGCGCTTGCGGATCTCCGAATCGAGAATCAGCCGCCCGCGCAGCTTGCCCTTCATCCGCTTCACGTGCTTCGGCGCCTCGGTCATGTGCTCGACCATCAGCGCGCGCACGCGCTCCGTGTCGCGCTCGCGCGCCGCCTGCAGGATCGCGCGATGAATCTGCACGTTCGCTTCGCCGAAGCGCTTGTGTTCCGCGAGCGGCGTGTCGTTCCGGAACTCGATCAGCTGCCGGATCATCTCGTTGATCAGTTCGCAGCTGAAGCGCAGGAACGGGTTCGGGTTCGCGGCGGCGAGGATGTCGTGGAACGTCGTGTCCTCCTGTCGCTGCCGCAGCATGTGCCCGCGATCGTGCACGCCCGACGCGCCGTCGCAGCACGCGATGTTCGCCTCCAGCGCCGCAAAGTGGCGCTCGGTCAGGTGCGGGACGGCGCCCGCCGCCAGCTCGGGTTCGAGCAGCTGCCGCACCGTGTAGATGTCGTCGATCGTGACGTCCTTGAAGAACAGGTAGTTCTGCAGCAGCTGCAGCGTGCGGTCGAGCGGCACCTCGACCACCATCCCGCCGCCCGACGGCCCCGTCGTGACCTTGATCAGCCCCTGCACCTCGAGCGACTTCAGCGCCTCGCGGATCGTGCTCTTGCTGACCGCGTAGAGCTGCTGCAACTCGGCCTCGCGCGGCAGCCGGTCGCCGGGCTTCAGGTCCTTCTCGGTGATGAGCCGCTTGATTTCCTCCGCGACGAGATCCGCGCGCTTCGGCTGCTTGATTTCGACCGCGAGGCCCGCCCTGGCTCGGTCCATGACCATCTTCGAGACTCCTTTGTCTGACTGCGCGCCCGTCATCGTCGACGATCCGTTCCGGCGCGGGGTACGGAATTTTGCCTGATTGACACTAATTTTGATCCTCCCTAGGATCGGGTTCATTCTATTTATCATGATAAATAGGATCAACCGGTGAAACGTATCGTGGAGGCCGGTCTCCGCCCGCGCCGGGCGGGAGCGTGCCCGCAGTCGGTCGTATCGCGCATGTCCCTCTTACCAGGAGCATCAACTTGAATCGCCGAGAACTGTTGAAACTGGCCGCTCTGTCGGCCGTGCCGGGCGCGCTCGGCAGCTTGTCGTCGCGGGCCGCCTTCGCGCAGGGCGCACCGCTCCAGCTCGCATGCCCGGTGCCGATGTCGGGACCGTTCGCCGCCAACGGCAAATACGCCGACCTCGGCATGCAGCTCGTCGTCAAGCAGTACGGCAAGGTGCTCGGCGCACCGCTCGCCTATACCGCGCTCGACACCGAAGGCAAGCCGGCGACCGCCGTGCGGCGCGTGCAGGAGATCGCGCAGCAAAAGGGCGTGCGCTTCTTCGCCGGCGGGATCCTGTCGTCCGAGTCGCTCGCGATGGGCAAGGAAGTGCAGAAGGCCGGCGGCGTGTTCATCACGACGGCCGGCGCCGACGAAATCACCGGCAAGGACTGCAACGACGCGACGTTCCGCTGGTCGGTGCCGACCTTCGGCGCGATCGAGCAGACGGTGCGGCCGCTGATCGGCATGCTTCCGAAGGCGAAGCGCTGGTACACGATCACGCCGCAATACGTGTTCGGCGACGGGCTGCTGTCGGCCGCGAAGGCGATCTTCAAGGAAAAGGGCATCGAGCACGTCGGCAACAGCTACCACTCGCTCGCCGAGAAGGAGTTCAGCGGCTACCTGACCAACGCGGCGGCCGCGCAGCCCGACGTGCTGCTGATCCTGAACTTCGGCTCGCAGTCGTCGGACACGCTGCGCCAGGCCGTGAGTTTCGGCATGAAGCGCAACTGCACGATCCTGCTCGCATGGGCGTCGGGCCTCGAACAGTTCGAGACGCTCGGCGCCGACATCTGCGACGGCGTCTACTTCGGCGCGCAGTACTGGCACGGGATCGACTCGCCGCTGAACCGCGATCTCGTGAAGCGCACCAACGCGACCTTCAAGTCGAACCCGAACTACAGCCTCGCCGGCTCGTACATCTGCTCGAAGATCCTGCTCGACGCGATGGTGAAGGCCGGCACCGCGGACCCGAAGAAGGTCGTCGCCGCCATGGAAGGCATGAAGTACGACGGGCTCACCGGCCCCGAGGAAATCCGCAAGGGCGACCATCAGGTGCTGAAGAACTACTACCTGCTGAAGGGCAAGCCGAAGAGCCGGATGAAGAACGCGGACGACTACGCGGACATCGTCAGCTCGGGGCAGTCGTTCCTGCCCGTCGACAAGACCGGCTGCAAGCTCGCGTAACGCGCCGGGCGCGTCCGCGGCCGCTGCGCGCCGCGGACGTCCGTTTCCTCCTTTCCGATACGGAAGCCATGAACGTCTATCTGCTGCAGATCGTCAACGGCATCGGCGTGGGCATGCTGTACTTCCTGCTCGCCGTCGGCCTGTCGATCGTGTTCGGCCTGCTGCGCTTCGTGAATTTCGCACACGGCGCGTTCTACCTGCTCGGCGCGTACCTGTGCTACCAGGCGCTGCAATGGTCGGCGAATTTCTGGGTCGCGCTCGCGATCGTGCCGCTGGTGGTCGGCGCGTTCGCGTGGCTCGTCGAAAAGCTCGTGCTGCGTCACGTGTATGCGCAGCAGCACGAGTTCCACATCCTCGCGACGGTCGGCCTCGCACTGGTGCTGCAGGAGTGCGCGATTCTCGCGTGGGGCCCGCTCGGCGACAACGTGCCGCCGCCCGACGCGCTGAGCGGCGTCGTGATCTGGGGCAGCTTCGTCTATCCGAAATACCGGCTGTTCGTGATCGGCTTCACGGCCGTGCTGGCCGCGCTGCTGTGGTGGGTGCTCGAGGGCACGCGGCTCGGCAGCACGGTGCGCGCGGGCAGCGAGTCGTCGGAAATGGTGTCGCTGCTCGGCATCAACGTGACGCGCGTGTTCAGCCTCGTGTTCGCGCTGGGCGCCGCGACGGCCGCGCTCGCGGGCGTGCTGGCCGCGCCGATCCGCGGCGTCGATCCGTTCATGGGGATCGAGGCGCTCGGCGTCGCGTTCGTGGTGGTGGTCGTCGGCGGGATGGGGAATTTTCTCGGGGCGCTGGTCGGCGGGCTGCTGGTCGGCATCGTGCAGAGCCTGATGAGCACGCTGTGGCCGGAAGGCGCGCGACTGATGATCTATGTCGCGATGGCCGCCGTGCTGCTGCTGCGCCCGAACGGTTTGCTGGGGAGGACCGCATGATCGAATCGTCGAAATCGCTGCCGCCCGGCGCCTCCGCCGCCCGGCGTTCGTCCGCATGGCGCGGCGCGCTGCGGCGGCCGGAAGGCTGGCTCGCGGTCGTGGTCGTATGCGTGCTGCCGCTGGCGCTGAGCTCCGGGTCGCTCGCGACCGAAGTGCTCGTGTTCGCGCTCGCCGCGCTCGGCTGCAACCTGCTGCTCGGGCTGACGGGGCTGCTGTCGTTCGGGCAGGGCATTTTCTTCGGGCTCGGCAGCTATGCGGCCGGGCTCATGCTCACGCGCGGCGTCGCGTCGGTGCCGCTCGCGCTGCTGGCGGCCGGCGCGCTCGGCGCGGTCGCGGCTGCGCTGGTCGGCTGGTTCTCGATCCGGCAGCGCGGCACCTACTTCGTGATGCTGACGCTCGCGTTCGGGCAGCTGTTCTACTTTCTCGCGTATACGACGCCGGACCTCACCGGCGGCGACAACGGGCTGCTCGACATTCCGCGTCCCGCGCTGTCCGCGTTCGGGCATCCGCTGGTGTCGCTCGATTCGCCGTGGCGCTACTACGGCTTCGTCGCGGTGCTGTTCGTCGCGGTGTTCTGGCTGCTGCTGCGCGTGTCGCGCTCGGTATTCGGCCGCACGCTGCTGGCGATCCGCGACAACGAGGCGCGCGCGGCGGCGGCCGGCTACGACGTGAAGCGCTTCAAGCTCGCGGCGTTCGTGCTGTCGGGCGCGGTGACGGGTTTCGCGGGCGCGCTGCATGCGCTGATGACGGGAATCGCGCCGCTGTCGAACATCGACTATCACACGAGCGAGATGATCCTCGTGATGACGGTGATCGGCGGCACCGGCAACCTGTTCGCGTCGGTGCTCGGCGCGGCGTTCTATGTGCTGTTCGCGGACTGGCTGTCGACGCTGTGGCCGCGCTGGCTGCTGCTGCTCGGCCTCGTGCTGATCGCGGTCAGCCTGTTCATGCAGCGCGGCTTGTGGGGGCTGGGCGAGCGCGTCGCGGCGTCGCTGCGGCGCAATACGGCAACGAGCGGGGAGCAGGCATGAGCGAAGCGATTCTCGAAGCGCGCGGCATCGTCAAGCGCTACGGCAAATTCACGGCGCTCGGCGGCGTCGACCTGCGCATCATGCCGCGCACCGTGCACTCGGTGATCGGCCCGAACGGCGCAGGCAAGACGACGCTGTTCCATACGCTGACGGGCACGTTGCCGATCACGTCGGGTTCGATCGTGTTCGACGGCCACGACGTCACGCAGGAGCCGGATTACAAGCGCGTGCGGCGCGGCATCGCACGCTCGTTCCAGGTCACGAGCCTGTTTCCGAACCTGAGCGTGCGCGAGAACCTGCGCGTCGCCGCGCAGGGCGTCGAGTCGCGCCGCGCGCTGAACCCGTGGACGCCGCCGCGCGGCGCGCTCGCGCACGACGGCATCGTCGACGAGGTGCTGGAGCGGCTCGGCCTGCAGCGCTTCGCGGGCACCGCGGCGGCCGCGCTGTCGCACGGGCAGCAGCGCCGGCTCGAAGTGGGGATGGCACTGGCGGCGCGGCCGCGCGCGATCTTTCTCGACGAGCCGACCTCCGGCATGGGGATCGACGATCTCGACGACATGAAGGCGCTGATCCGCGGCCTGCGCGACGACTATACGGTCGTGCTGATCGAACACAACATGGGGATCGTGATGGACATCTCCGACACGATCACGGTGATGCAGCAAGGGCGCGTGCTGGTCGAAGGCAAGCCCGACGCGATTCGCGGCGACGAGCGCGTGCGCACCGCGTATCTCGGCAACATGATTACCGGAGGCCGCGCATGATGCTCGACGTGAAGGACCTGCACGCCTGCTACGGCAAGAGCCATATCCTGCAGGGCGTGTCGCTGAACGTGCGGGAAGGCGAGACGGTGACGCTGCTCGGCCGCAACGGCGCGGGCAAGTCGACCACGCTGAAGACGATCGCGGGCGTCGTCGCGCCGAGCGGCGGCGCGGTCGCGTTCGCGGGGCGGCCCGTCGCGGGCCAGCCCGCGCACCGGATCGCCGCGCGCGGGCTGTGCTTCGTGCCCGAGCATCGCGGCATCTTCCGGCTGCTGACGGTCGAGGAGAACCTGCGGCTCGGCGCGCGCCGCGATTCGCCGTGGCAGCTCGACGACATCTACCGGATCTTCCCGCGGCTGAAGGAGCGTCGCCGCAACGGCGGCGCGCAGCTGTCGGGCGGCGAGCAGCAGATGCTCGCGATCGGTCGCGCGCTGATGAACCATCCGCGCCTGCTGATGCTCGACGAACCGGTCGAAGGGCTCGCGCCCGTGATCGTCGAGGAAATCGTCGAACAGCTGAAGCAGATCAAGGCGGCCGGCGTCGCGATCCTGCTCGTCGAGCAGAACCTCGAAGTGTGCACGCAGCTCGCGGATCGCCACTTCATCATCGAACAGGGCGTGATCGTCTACGAAGGCGGCAATGCGGCATTCGCGGCCGACCACGAAGTGAAGGACCGTTACCTGGGCGTCGGCGTCGCGTGAGCGCCGCGTTCTTATATTGCGAGGAGTTCCATCGATGCAAGTAGAGGATTCGGGACCGGACGTCGCGACGCGCGCGCTGCGCGTCGACGGCGCGCGGCTGTGGGACAGCCTGATGCGTCTCGCGCAGATCGGCGCGACGAGCAAGGGCGGCGTGTGCCGGCTCGCGCTGACCGAGCGCGATCGCGAGGCGCGCGATCTGTTCGTCGCGTGGGCGAAGGCGATCGGCTGCAGCGTGCGGATCGACGCGATCGGCAATATCTTCGCGCGGCGCGCGGGCGCGTGCGACGACCTGCCGCCCGTGATGACCGGCAGCCATATCGACACGCAGCCGACCGGCGGCAAGTTCGACGGCAACTACGGCGTGCTGGCCGGCCTCGAGGTGCTGCGCGCGCTGGACGATGCGGGCGTGCGCACGCGCGCGCCGCTCGAGGTCGCGGTGTGGACCAACGAGGAAGGCTCGCGCTTCGTGCCGGTGATGATGGGCTCGGGCGTGTTCGCCGGCGCGTTTGCGCTCGAACATGCGCTCGCGCAGCATGACCGGGACGGCGTGTCGGTGCGCGATGCGCTCGCCGCGATCGGCTATGCGGGCGACGCGGCCGGCGCGCATCCGGTCGGCGCGTATTTCGAGGCGCATATCGAGCAGGGCCCGGTGCTCGAAGCGCATGCGACGACGATCGGCGTGGTCGAGGGCGCGCTCGGGCAGCGCTGGTACGACGTGACCGTGCACGGCATGGAGGCGCATGCGGGCCCGACGCCGATGGAACTGCGGCGCGACGCGCTGCTGACGGCCGCGGACCTCGTCCGCACGGTGAACGGCATCGCGCGCGCGCATGCGCCGCACGGGCGCGGCACGGTCGGCTGGGTCGACGTGCATCCGAACTCGCGCAACGTGATTCCCGGGCGCGTGACGCTGACGGTCGACCTGCGTGCGGTCGACGACGCCACGCTCGCCGCGATGGACGCCGCGTTGCGCGCGGCCTGCGCCGACGCGGCGACGCAGGCCGACATGCGGATCGACGTCGAGCAGGTCGTGTACTTCCCGCCGCAGCCGTTCGATGCGGCGCTCGTCGAGCAGGTGCGCGCGGGCGCGAACGCGCTCGGGCTGTCGTCGATGAACGTGATCAGCGGCGCAGGGCACGACGCCGTGTATCTCGCGCGCGTCGCGCCGACCGCGATGATCTTCGTGCCGTGCAAGGACGGCATCAGCCACAACGAGATCGAGGACGCCGATCCCGCGCATCTCGAAGCCGGCTGCAACGTGCTGCTGCAGGCGATGCTCGGCGCGGCCGGCATTGCGGAGGGCGACGCACGATGAAGATCCTGATTGCCCGGATGAATCACGAGACCAATACGTTCTCGCCGGTGCCGACGCCGCTGTCGGCGTTCGGCCGCAACGGCCCCGACTGGGGCGACGACGCGGATCGCGCGAATCGCGGGATGCGCACCGCGATGGCCGCGTTCCTCGATGCGGCGGCGCGCGAAGGCGCCGAGGTCGTGACGCCCGTGTCGGCGGCCGCGAACCCGAGCGGCCCGGTCGCGGCCGACGCGTATGCGGCGATCTGCGACGCGATCGTCGCGGCCGCGCCCGGCTGCGACGCGGTGATGCTCGACCTGCACGGCGCGATGGTCGCCGAGCAGAGCGCGGACGGCGAGGGCGACCTGCTCGAACGCGTGCGCGCGGCGCTGCCCGATGCGCCGATCGCGGTCGCGCTCGACCTGCATGCGAACGTCACGCAGAAGATGATCGACCACGCGGACGTGATCGTCAGCTTCAAGACCTACCCGCACGTCGACATGTACGAGACCGGCGAGCATGCCGCGCGCGTGCTGCTCGACCGGATCCACGGCCGTGCGCGGCCGGTGCTCGCATGGCGGCAGCCGCCGCTGATGACCTCGACGCTGCGCAGCGCGAGCGCCGAAGGCGCGATGCGGCGCGCGCTGGACGCCGCGCGCGCGGCCGAGGCCGACGGAATGCTCGCGGTGTCGGTGCTGTCGGGGTTCTCGCTGGCCGACATTCCCGCGCCGTGCATCAGCGTCGTCGTGGTCGGCGACGGCGATCGCGCGGCGGCCGACGCCCTCGCCGAACGCATCGCGCGGCAGATCTGGGACGCGCGCGACGAATTCGTCTACCGCAGCGCGCCGCTCGCCGAATCGGTCGCGCAGGCCGCGGCGCTCGCGCGCGGTGCGGATCGTCCGGTGCTGCTGCTCGACCACGGCGACAACTGCATGTCGGGCGGCCCGTGCGACACGATGGACGTGCTCGAGGAAGCGCTCGCGCAGGGGCTCGACGGCCTCGTCAGCGGGCCGCTGTGCGACCCGGAGGCCGTCGCGCGGCTGATCGACGCCGGCGTCGGCGCGACCGTCACGGTGCCGGTCGGCAACAAGCTGCCGTCGCACGGCGGCGCGCGGCGCGAGCCGTTTCGCGCGACCGGCGTCGTGCGCGCGATCACCGACGGCGAATACGTGATCACGGGGCCGACCTATACCGGCCAGCGCGCGTACATGGGCCGCGCGGTCGTGCTCGACATCGGCGCGGCGACGCTCGTCGTCACCGAGCGCACGCAGGAGCCGTGGGATCTCGGCGTGTTCGAGAGCGTCGGCATCGATCCGCGCCGCGCGCGGTTTCTGCTGCTGAAATCGCGGATGTACTGCCGCCCCGTGTTCGTGCCGATCGCGGCCGCGCTCGTCGAATGCGACAGCCGCGGCGTCACGGGGTCGGACTACGGGCTGTTCCGCTACGAGCGGCTCGCGCGGCCCGTGTATCCGCTCGACGAGATCGGGCGATGGGACGCGGCGCCCGCGGCGTGACCGCGCATCCTGGCGCGGTCCGCCAGCTTGCCGCCGGTCTCGCCGGGCCGGCGGGCAAAACTGGTATGCTGACCGGCACCACGTTCATGCCGGAGGGCGTCATGGCCGCGAAGGAAGTCTCGAAGAAGAAGTATCTGAAGATCCTGAACAAGCGCCTGCGTGCCGAGCCGGATGCGCCGGCCGGCGTGTCGTTCGTCTTCTACCCGCCGGGTGCGAAGGCGAAGCACGCGACGGGCGTCGTTTCCAGCGAGCCGCGCAGCAAGCGCGAGCTGGCGATGATGGCCGCGATCCAGCGCAAGGCGGCCGAAGAGTTCGTCGTCACCGGCGCCTGACCGGCGCGGGCGGCGCTACGCGGCGGCCGCGTCGCAATGCGCGATCGCGCCGGCGAGCACGCGCGGGATGTCGCGCGTGATGGCCGCGCCGTGCATCGGCAGGATGATGTCGAGCTCGAGCGCCTGGATCCGGCGCAGCGCAGCCGCCATGTGCGCGAGCGAGGGCAGATAGTCGGAGCGCCTGATCGAGTCGAGGATGACGGGCAGCGGATCGTCCGCGTCGTCGTCGCCGAAGCGCATCAGTATGTCTGACGATAGCAGCGCGCGGTAGGCCGGCAGATACACGACCATCGCATCCCACTGGTGCACGTGCTTGGTGAACACCGGCACGATCTCGACGCCGGCGATCGTCGTCGGCTCGCCGTCCTTCAGCGGCTTCACGCGTACGCCGAACACGTCGGCCAGCCCGTGCGTACAGATCGGATGGCCGTAGGCGACGAGCGCGGGATTAGCGGCCAGGAATTCGGGCAGCGCACCCATCTCGTCGGCCTCGAAATGCGGGACGACGACGCCCGCCACGCTCGACGGCGCGATGCCGACCGTCGCGAGACTGTTGCGCAGCTGCGGAAAATTGGCGCGGGTGCCGGTTTCGATGCAGACGACCTCGCCGCTCGGCGAGCGGACGAAGAATTGGCTGAAGCCGAGGTTCAGCGCGTCGACGTAGGTTGTCGCGCGAAACAGGCCGCTGCGGATTTCTTCGATGCGGGACGCGTTCATCGGGATCACCTCGCGTGGGCAGTGGGGCGGGTGCCGGCGGAAACCGAAGCGCCGGTCCAGCGCCCGTTTCCGCCTATGACTTGCTTGCGAATGCGCGGCGTCACCTGCCTTCAACGGAGCGGGGCGAGGCGCGGCAGCTGCCGGCTATTGTAACGACGAATGCCGCCGCCCTGCGGGCGCAAAGGCGCGTTTGCGGCGCGCGGGCGCGCGCCGCGCCGCAGTCACGACACCTTGTCGGCCGTTGCCGGATAGCGGCCGCCGGCCGCATCGTCGCCCGTCGCGAGTTCTTCCAGCGCGAGCCCCTTCGTTTCGATCCCGAGCGTCCACACCGCGATCGCGGCCGCCGCGAACGACAGCGCGCCGAGCGTGAACACGCCGCCCTGGCCGAACACCGGCAGCACGACGCCCACCACGTAAGGCCCGATCAGCGAGCCGACGCGCCCGATCGCCGACGCGAAGCCCGAGCCCGTCGCGCGCGCGCCGGTGCCGTATAGAGCAGCGCCAGGCCATGACGTCGTGCGACCTGGCTCAACTGCCGATGCCGACGTACAAACCGGTGTTCATCGAGCGCGCGATCGGTAGCGCCACGGTGCGCTACGCCGGCTTTTCGATCACCTGCGCCAGCACCGGCTGTGCCGTCTACGGTCCGGTTCGGCGGGTCGCCCAGTTCGTGCCTCGAGACGGGCTGGTTCGGTTCGACCCGGCGACTGTTGATCAGGTCTGCCACCCGGCGACGCGCAACGCTGCGGCGAAGTCCGCGGTGCCGTTGTTCAGCAGTCAGGGGAACTCCGCGCTCCATCTCGGCTACCTGATCCAGCAGGCCGGCAATGCACGAGGCGCCTACCTCGACGAGACGCCAAAATTTCCGGTTCATCGAGGATTACCGGGGAACGCGGCGCGGATTTTGAGGAAGAAGTATTCCTCGTCGCGGTACCCGTAGGCCCGACGCTTGATGACCTTGATGGTGTTGTTGATGCCTTCGACGACGCTGGTATTGAGCGGATGGCGGCAGCGGGCGAGGATTCCGTGCCAGTACCCCTGCAGGCGCTGCGCGAACAGTTGTAGCGCGGCAATCCCGCTTTGCCGGGCTTGTTCGATCCAGTGTTCCCAGGCCTTTTCCGCCCAGGCAGGCTTTCGGTAGAACCAGAGCCGTTTGAGTTCGTCGCGTAGCACGTAGACGCACAGCAACGGCTGATTGGCAGCCAGCAGTTCCTTCAGATGCACGGACTGCTCGGGCTTCAGGTTGTGGCGGTTGCGCAGCAGCAGCCAGCGACTGGATTTCAATACCTTGCGGGCCGGCCGGTCATGGCGTAACTGATTGGCCTGATCCACTCGCACCCGATCGATCACTTCGCGCCCGTACTTGGCCACGACGTGGAACAGGTCGTAGACCACCTCGGCCTGCGGACACTGCGCCTTGATTTCCAGCTCGTAGGCCGTGGTCATGTCGATCGCGACTGCTTCGATGCGCTCGGCGACACCCTCAGGAAGCTGCTCGAAGAAGGCGCGGGCCGTCTCGCGTGAGCGTCCCGATCCAATCCAAAGCACCTGCCGGCCGATCGGATCGACCACCACCGTGGCATATCGATGGCCTTTATGGAGTGCAAACTCGTCCATCGCAAGATAACGGATCGTCGACCAGTCCGGCTCAGCCACACGCGCTTGCAAGCGCATCTTGTCGATCGATTTGACCGTGTGCCAGCCCAGATCGTAGAAGGTCGCCACTGCCTGCACGCTGGCTGCTTGCAGCAGTTTCTCGCAGGCCTTGGCAAATCGCTCCGTCACTCGCTGGTAACGGCCCAGCCACGCCAGTTTCTCCAGCCGTGGACCGCCGCAGCGTTCGCACCAGACCCGGCGGCGGGGGACGTGCAGCACTACTCGGTACTCGAACAGCGGCAGATCGCGCACGCGGCGAACTATCGTCTCGTGGATTTGATTGCACCGCGCACCGCATTGCTCGCAGTACATCACCTTGCTGACCGGCTTCAAATGCAGCGATAGCGTGCGCTTTTCTCCTTGCGGCCATTCCACACGCTCCAACCGATAGCCGGTCCAGCAGCCCAGTGCCTGAAGTGCCTTTCGATCGAGCAATTGCCTCCTCCGACATCCTTAGAATCAGGTGTCACATTATGCAATCGCTCGAAAACCCTCCACGGTTTTCTGCGATGAACCAAATTTCCGGAGATCACATTCGAGATAAAGACAGAGCAGCCTCCACCGTATCAATGGAAGTGGACGATCACGTGGGACGCGCAGGTGAGCGGACTTCGGGAGAAACCACGCGGCAAAAAGCTCAAAACCTTCTCGGATACCGGCTCGTTCTCGAGCAATGACAAAACCTGGGTCGCCGATCTGGGCGGGAAGATCTTGGGCGGCAAACTGGTGGTCGAGGTCACTGCAGGTACGGAGCAATTCCGACGCACGGTTTTTATCGTCGGCACAAACCCGAGCAAAGACGCTGTGCTCGAATTTTTGAAGACCCAGAAGGACGCCGTCGGCTTCGATCGTGTGATCAATCAGGAAAGTCACTACAAGAACTTCATCAATGCGGATCAGGAACCCGTCGTCGCCTTTGACAACGGGTACGGCATGACACAGATGACCAATCCAGCGCCTACTTACGAACAAGTGTGGAATTGGAAAGAGAATATCAAGGTGGGCATCAAGCTCTATCAAGAGAAGCAGGGGTATGCCAAGAAAGATTTGGCTGGTCATCCATATACCGAAGATCAACTGATCCGTGCGACGTTTTCTCGTTGGAATGGCAGCGTCTACTACCGGTGGGACGAATCATCGAACGCTTGGGTGCCGAATGGGACGATTATGTGCGATCCGGACACCAGCAACATTGGCTGGGATATGTCGAAAGATGCGAACAAGGATAAGACTGTGGAAGAATTGCACAAACGCGACAAGGACACATACAAGAGTGGGAAGGCAGGTCGTTCCGATTGGAGCAGCCCCCTGAAACGCCGGACACAGTCACCCACTTACAATAACGGGTAGGCATAAGACTGTGTTTTTGACTAACACTAGGCAGGAAGTGATGGAAGTGTTGACGGGCCCGGAGCGCCGGCGGCGCTGGACGGCGGAGCAAAAGCTGGCGATGGTTCGCGAGAGTTTCGAACCAGGGAAGTCGGTTTCGATGGTCGCGCGGCAGCACGGCGTGAACCCGAACCAGCTGTTCCACTGGCGCAAGCTGTACCAGGATGGGAGCCTGTCAGCGGTCAAGGCTGGCGAGGAAGTGGTTCCGGCCTCAGAGCTGGCCGACGCGCTCAAGCAGATTCGCGAGCTGCAACGGATGCTCGGCAAGAAGACCATGGAGAACGAGATTCTCCGCGAAGCAGTCGAGTACGGCCGGGCAAAAAAATGGATAGCGCACTCGCCCTCGCTGCCGGAGGACGACCAGTGAAACTGGTTTGTGAAGTTCTCGGCGTGTCGCGCTCGAACGTATCGGCACGACTGTCGCGTCCGGCGACGTGGCGCGATGGCCGTCAATCGCGGCAGACGGACGATGCGAGCGTGGTCGAGGAAATCCGCCGAGTCGTCGGCGATTTGCCCAGCTATGGCTATCGCCGGGTGTGGGGCTCGCTGCGCAATGAACGCATTGCTGCCGGACAGGTGCCGTTCAATGCGAAGCGCATCTATCGCATCATGCGCACTCACGGTCTGCTGATGCAACGGCGTCCAGCCCCGCCTCGGCCGCAACGTCGGCACGATGGCAAGGTGGCCGTCGCGCGCAGCAATCAGCGATGGTGCTCGGACGGCTTCGAGTTCCGCTGCGACAACGGCGAGCCGCTGCGGGTGACGTTTGCGCTGGATTGCTGCGACCGAGAGGCGATGAGCTGGGCAGCCACGACAGCAGGTCACAGCGGCGACATCGTGCGCGACGTGATGCTGGCTGCAGTGGAAAATCGGTTTGGCAACGAACTGCATACCCCGTCCGAAATCGAGTGGCTGAGCGACAACGGTTCGGGCTACACGGCCGACGACACGCGCCGGTTCGCAGTGGCCATCGGCCTGAAGCCATTGACCACGCCGGTGTGCAGCCCGCAAAGTAACGGGATGGCCGAGAGCTTCGTGAAGACAATGAAGCGCGACTACGTTGCCTTCATGCCAAAGCCGGACGCAGCGACTGCTGCACGCAACTTGGCCATCGCGTTCGAGCATTACAACGAGAAGCATCCCCATAGCGCGCTGAAATACCGCTCGCCTCGCGAGTTCCGGCGCTCGATGGATTCAGCAACCTTAGTGTGATGCCGTGTCCGGGATTACAGGGTCAACTCCACCGATGAACACGCTTGGATCTATTCGGGTATCTGTTATGCAGACCACATGGCGAACAATTAAGACGGCATTGTGTGGAATGGTTGTCGGCGCTTTTAGTGCCGTCGCGATTGCACAAACACCGGAGCCGCAGTATGTACAACTGAGCGCGGGACCGATTGTGCAGCAACATGCGCACCGGCTCGTCGTGACTGACGCGCGGCATGGAAAATTGCGGACCCTGGAGGTTCCTGGCGCGATACGGCGTGCATTGACGTCGTCATCGAGCGTCGCATTTCCAGCGGCGCGCTCCCGAATAATCGATGGGCATGAGTTCCTCATGGTGGTGATCAATCAATCGTCCAGCGACAATCCAACGGGCTACTGCGGGGCCGGCGAGGAAGGAACGCTTTACGTCCTTCGTTTAGATGGAAAACGCGCAGAACCTGTCTACTCGACGCTGGTGCAGAGCTGCATCAAGAACATCGACTTGTTCACCGATTCAGGGAACAAGTCTCCCTATCTTGCGATCGCTTGGACTGAGGCGGGAGACGATTTCCGTATTCACTGGGCGAATTACGCAAAACCAGAACCTCTTACACGACAGTATCGCTATGCGAATGGCACCTTCATTGTCGATAGCGAGCTTCCCAATTGACCCTGGAGCAAGATGGAGCGGGCGGGGAAGGCACTGTATTCGATGCGGGACGCGCTCGTCGGGGTCACCTCGCATGGGCAGTGGGGCGGGTGTCGGCGGAAACCGAAGCGCCGGTCCAGCGCCCGTTTCCGCCGATGACTTGCTTGCGAATGCGCCGTGCCGCGGTCACAACACTTTGTCGGCCGTTGCCGGATAGCGGCCGCCGGCCGCATCGTCGCCCGTCGCGAGTTCTTCCAGCGCGAGCCCCTTCGTTTCGATCCCGAGCGTCCACACCGCGATCGCGGCGGCCGCGAACGACAGCGCGCCGAGCGTGAACACGCCGCCCTGGCCGAACACCGGCAGCACGACGCCCACCACGTAAGGCCCGATCAGCGAGCCGACGCGCCCGATCGCCGACGCGAAGCCCGAGCCCGTCGCGCGCGCGCCGGTGCCGTACAGTTCGGGCGTATACGTGTACAGCGCGGCCCACATCCCGAACAGGAAGAACTGCATCGCGAGGCCGGTGCCGATCAGCAGCGCCATGCTGCCGCCGTACAGCGCGCTCTGCCCGTAGGCGTAGGCCATGATGCCGCCGCCGACCAGCGACGCGATGCAGGTCGGCTTGCGGCCCCAGCGCTCGACGAGCCATGCGGCGCACAGGAAGCCCGGCACGCCGCCGAGCGAGATCAGCACCGTGTAGAACACCGACTTCGTGACCTCGAAGCCGGCCTGCTGCAGCAGCGCGCCGAGCCACGACGTGAGCCCGTAGAAGCCGAGCAGCGCGAAGAACCACAGCAGCCACACCATCGTCGTGCGGCGGCGATATGCGCCACTCCAGATCTCGCGCAGCGCGCCGCGGCCGCGCGCGGCGGCCGGCTCGGCGAGCCGCGACGGCGGCGGCAGCGTCGCGACGCCGGCCGAGCGCATCACCTTCGCCTCGATCGTGCGCATCACCGTGTCGGCTTCCGCGTGCCGGCCCGCGTGTTCGAGCCAGCGCGGCGATTCGGGCACGATGCGGCGCACCACCAGCACGAACACAGCCGGAATCGCGAGCAGCGCGAACACCGTGCGCCAGCCGAACTGCGGCAGCACGAAGTAAGCGACGATGCCGGCCGTGATGAAGCCGAGCGGCCAGAAGCCGTCCATCAGCGCGATCAGGCGGCCGCGCTTCTCGGTCGGCACGAATTCGGACAGCAGCGTCTGCGCGACCGGGAATTCCATGCCCATGCCGATGCCGAGCAGCACGCGATAGACGATCAGCGCGTCGACGCTCTGCGCGGTCGAGCACAGGTACGACGCGGCGCCCCACAGCACCATGCTCCACTGGAATACGGGGCGGCGGCCGAAGCGGTCGGCGAGCAGGCCGGCGACGGCCGCGCCGAGCACCATGCCGAAGAAGCTCGCGCTCGCGACGAGGCCGGCGGCCGCGGTCGACAGCCCGAACTCCTTGCGGATCGAGCCGAGCACGAAGGTCATCGTGCCGAGGTCGACCGAATCGAAGAAGAACGCGATCGCGATGATGAAGAAGATCCGCTTGTGATAGCCGGAGAACGGCAGGCGTTCGAGCCGGGCGGCGGCGGAGGCGGGAGCGGTGGCGGCGGGCATGGCGTCCTCTGAAGAAGGAAAGCCTCGAAGCGGGCGGCTTCAAGGCTTCGAGCATTCAGTAGACGCGACCACAAAAAGCCGCATTGGAGGAAAAGCGCCGCGGGCTTGAACAAATGCGTCATCGCCGCGGCGCGCGCCGGTCAGTTCTTCAGCTTGTAGCCGGTGCGGAACATCCACGCGACGATCGCGAGCAGGATCACGAGGAACAGCGAGGTCGCGGCGAGGCTGATGCCGACGTGCACGTCCGCGAGCCCGTAGAACGACCAGCGGAAACCGCTGATCAGGTACACGATCGGATTGAACAGCGTGACGACGCGCCACACCGGCGGCAGCATGTCGACCGAATAGAAGCTGCCGCCGAGGAACGTCAGCGGCGTGATGATCAGCAGCGGCACGAGCTGCAGCTTCTCGAAGCTGTCGGCCCAGATGCCGATCACGAAGCCGAACAGGCTGAACGTGATCGACGTCAGCACGAGGAACAGCACCATCCAGAACGGATGCAGGATGTGCAGCGGCACGAACAGGCCGGCGGTCGCGAGGATGATCAGGCCGAGCAGCATCGACTTCGACGCGGCCGCGCCGACGTACGCGATCACGATCTCCCAGTACGACACGGGCGCGGACAGGATCTCGTAGATCGTGCCGGTGAAGCGCGGGAAGTAGATGCCGAACGACGCGTTCGAGATGCTCTGCGACAGCAGCGACAGCATCACGAGGCCCGGCACGATGAACGAGCCGTAGCCGATGCCGTTCACGTCGCTGATGCGCGAGCCGATCGCCGAGCCGAACACGACGAAGTACAGCGACGTCGAGATCACCGGCGCGATGATGCTCTGCATCAGCGTGCGGCGCGTGCGGGCCATTTCGGCGCGATAGATCGCGCGGATCGCCTGGAGATTCATCGGGTCTGGGCCTCTTGTGCGCCGTTGCGGCGGTTGTCGATCAGGCTGACGAAAATATCCTCGAGCGAGCTCTGCGTCGTATGCAGGTCGCGAAAGCCGATGCCGGATGCGCCCAGCGCATTGATCAGCTTCGCGATGCTCGCGTCGTCGCGCTGCGAGTCGTAGGTGTAGACGAGCGCGGCGCCGTCGTCCGCGCGTTCGAGCGCGAACGGCGCGAGTTCGGCCGGCACCGTCGCGAGCGGATGTTCGAGCTGCACGGTCAGCTGCTTCTTGCCGAGCTTGCGCATCAGCTCGCGCTTCTCTTCGACGAGCACGAGTTCGCCGCCGAGGATGATGCCGATCCGGTCGGCCATCTCCTCGGCTTCCTCGATGTAGTGCGTGGTCAGCACGATCGTCACGCCGTCCTCGCGCAGCGTATCGACGAGCTTCCACATGTCGCGGCGCAGCTCGACGTCGACGCCGGCGGTCGGTTCGTCGAGGAACAGGATGCGCGGCTCGTGCGACAGCGCCTTGGCGATCATCACGCGGCGCTTCATGCCGCCCGACAGCGTCATCAGCTTGTTGTTGCGCTTGTCCCACAGCGACAGCGCCTTCAGCGTCTTCTCGATGTACGCGGGATCGGGCGCCTTGCCGAACAGCCCGCGGCTGAACGACACGGTCGCCCAGACGGTCTCGAACGCGTCGGTCGTCAGTTCCTGCGGCACGAGGCCGATCATTTCGCGGGCGGCGCGGTATCGATCGCGGATGTCGTGGCCGCCGACCGTCACGCGGCCTTCGGTCGGCGTGACGATCCCGCAGATCGAGCCGATCAGCGTCGTCTTGCCGGCGCCGTTCGGCCCGAGCAGCGCGAAGATCTCGCCGGGACGGATGTCGAGGGTCACGTGCTTCAGCGCCTGGAAGCCGGACGCGTAGGTTTTCGAGAGATCGGAAACGGAGAGGATCGGTTGCATGCTCACGGATGGCACGACCGTCCGGCAGCGCGGCGCCGGTCATGCAGGCCCGGCTTCCCGGCCGCGGGCAAGCGGGCGAGAGCGGGCGCGGCATGGCGGGCAGGCGTCATGTCGAACGGTGCAGGGTGCGGGATCGCGGGACCGCCATCTTAGCAATCGGAAGATCGAAATGCATGCTGATGGAAAGGCAGTGGGGCGGGCGTGCGGGATTTGCTCGAAATATCGCGCGTGCGTTGAATGCCGCGGGTTTTTATTCGAGTAAGGCGAACAATATGCATCGATTCGCGCCGATCGATGCAGATCCGCGTTTTGCGCGCCGGCGGCGGTCGTCGGCCGGCCGACTGTGCTGCCCGGACCTCGCCGCGCCGTATCGGGACGGCTCGCGGCGCGCTCGTGATAAATGCATGTCTTCCCCTTCCAGGAGCGGCATGCATGTCCCTGATCGATTTCAAGTCCGTTGCGGCCGCGCAGGCCGTCGCGTGGAAGTCCGTGATCGTCGGCGAAGTCGGGCCGGCGCGGATCAAGGTGCTGCGCATGGATGCGCAGCCGTATGCCGCGGAAGTCCACGACTACAACGAAGGGCTGCTGGTGCTCGACGGCCGGCTGATGCTCGAGGTCGACGGGGAAACGATCGTGGTCGAAGCCGGGCAGATGTATCTCGCGCACGCGGGCGTACGTCACGCGGTGCTGCCCGGCAGTCACGGCACGCTGGCGATCGTCGATGTGTAAGCTTGCGCCGCAGGCGGGACGACCGCCCGCGCGGGCCGCCGCGTCGGGCCGCGCGCGGTTCGCGCATGACGAATCAAACGCCTGTTATACCGGCTGGATATTTGTCTGAGCAAAGGCAATGTAGGCTGTTTGAAAATCTGTCAAAAACCACGCAAGGACAGGGACTGCGCGATCCGGCCCGTTTGGAACTCTGCATCCATTTACTTGTGCGTATCGTCCGATCATAGTTTGCCGAACGACGCATCACGATAACGAATCAAGCGTACGTACGGAGACCATCCATGACACGCGCATCCACGAGGCTAGCCGGACTGCCGTTTTCCGCTTTTTCCGTTTTTTCCGCGCATGCGGGCGTGACGCGAGTCGCGCGCCCGCGTTGCCGCAGCGCCGCCTAGCGGCGAATCCGATTCCGACCTGAAGTTCCGACGGCGCCGTGCCGGATCACGGCGCCGCGGGAACGCGCTCGCGCCGTTCCGCCGTCGCCGCTCATGCGGCATGACCGGTGCCGGCCGCGGCGCGCACACGTCATGCGCCGCGCGCGGGCGGCGGCGCGATACCAACCGGCGGGCCATGCAGCCTGCCCGGACGAGGCCTGTCGTATCCGAAAAGGAGGGGTTGATGATTTGCATTCCTGAATGGCGGAAGATGATCCTGTCGTGCGCGGTGCTGGCGATGCCGTTCGTCGCCGGCTGCGGCGGCGGCGACGATCCGGGGCCGATCAACGTGCCGCAGTGCTCGGGCAGCGCATGCGGGCCGAGCGGCCCGATCACGACGCCGCCCGTGGTCAACAAGCTGTGCCCCGACGCGCTCGACTACACGACGACCTACACGGGCGGGGCCGGCAGCGGCGAATACGTGAAGGTGAAGTTCGACACGACGAAGCTCACCTACCAGCTGCAGTTCCTCGAATCGTCGGTGCCGACCTCGGCGGGGCAGGTCAACAACACGCGCGCGGGCCTGACGATCAGCGGCACGTTCCATCATCCGACCAATCTGCCGACGGCCGAGCAGAATCGCTGCGCCTTCGTGCTGGACAGCGGCGCGACGAGCGACGGCGCGTACTCGGTGACGATCAACCGCGCCGATCCGCCGATGCTGTTCGTCGGCAACGGCGTGGTCGGCGGCGGGATTCCGGGCGCGACGATCGCGTTCGCGGGGCTCGAAGTCGTGCCCGGCGTCTTCCTCGGCACGGTGCCGTCGCGCACGTTCGACTTCTATCCGTTCATCGGCTTCGTCAAAACGGAAACCGACTTCGCGAAGGTCGCAGGCAATTACAACGAGGTCGGGATTCATCTGTCGCCGCTCGGCGGCGCTGCGCAGAGTGCGGCCGGACTGGTCGGCTGGGAGCCGGATGTCGTCAACTGGAACCAGACCTTCAACGCGGACGGTTCGTGCACGATCACGCCGGGCAGCGACTACTCGTGCCAGACGACCGGCACGCCGTGGACGCTGCGCAAGAACGCGGACGGCTCGGCCGACAACGTGTTCGTGAGCCATCCGGTGCCGAACGCGTTCGGGCTGCCCGTGTATCCGATGGCGGGCCAGGCGGCGAACCTGATGATTCTTTCGCCGAGCCAGGCGAAGGGCATCATGATCGTCGGCAAGCTGAACGGCGTGCTGGTGCCGGTCGTGATTCGGGTCGGCTATACGTACGTCGATGCCGCCAATCCGCTCGCGTCGGTCGGCGATGCCGAGGTCGGAATCTCGATGCTGTCGCCGACCACCGCGATCGCCGCGAATTCGCTGAAGGGCGGCTACATCGGCGCGACCAGCGCATCCGCATGCGGCGTCGTGGTATCCGGCGGCGAGGTGAACTCCTTTGCCATCGCGGGGCCGAGCTTCAATCCGAACGTGCCGCACCCGGACCTGCCCGGACGCTTCGTCAACGGCAGCTTCATGCCGGAAGCGGGCACCTGCAACGACGGCACCGCGGTTTCGACGCTCGCCGCGAACTACACGTCGACGCTGTTCCAGGGCAATACCGCGGCCTTCATCGATCCGCAGACGTCGTCGGTCACGTCGCAATTCGCGCTCGACTACACGCAGGCCACGCCCGGCAAGGTCAAGGTCACGGCCACGCAGGACTTCAACGCGAAGGGCGCGAACGGCGACGTGGCGATCTTCAGCAAGGGCGATACGGGCTGGATCGTGACGGCCGGCAACGTCTACGCGATGGTCGTCAACAACAGCAAGGTCAACCCGTTCTTCACGGTCGGCGCGTTCGTGCAGTAACGGCGTAGCGGACACGGAACACCGGCGGCGCAGGCGTCGCCGCCGGCGAATCGATATTCGAGAGGATTCCCTATGAATGTGAAGCATTGGATGGTGGCCGCGACGCTCGCGCCCGTGCTGGCCGCCTGCGGCGGCGACGGCGATCCGCCGCCCGCGCCGGTGGTGCGGCTGTGCCCGCAGACGATCGACTACAACACCGTGTTCATCGGCGGCTCGGGCTCGGGCGAACTCGTGAAGGTGCAGCTCGACACGACGAAGATGACCTACCGGATGACCTACCTCGCGTCGCCGGTGCCGGTCACGACCGGCACCGTGCAGCCGACGCGCGATGCGGCGCCGGCCAACGTGGTCGACGGCACGCTGGTCGACGAGACCGGCCTGCCGACCGTCAAGCTGAACCAGTGCACGTTCCGGATGCAGAACGCGAGCCTCGATCCGAGCCGGCCCGCGCGGCTGTTCCTCGGCGAGGGCGTGCTGGGCGGCGCGATCCCCGGCGCGACGATCCAGTTCGACGGCGTGATCGGCGTCGGCCGGATTCCGAAGACGACGTTCCCGTACTACCCGTTCATCAGCTTCTCGTCGCTGGAAACCGACCTGACGAAGATCGCCGGCACCTACAACCAGCTCGGCTATCACCAGGTGCCGTCGCAGAACTTCCAGCCGGTCGCGCTCGACCAGCAGGTGACGATCCACGCGGACGGCAGCTATGTCGAGACCGACAACTTCGGCAAGAAGAACGGCGGGCAGCCGCTCGCGTCGAGCGCGACCGTGAACCAGCCGTTCACGCTGCGCGGCGATGCGCCGGCGTTCCAGTCGCTGAACTACCAGCCGCAGGTTGCGCCGACGCTCGCCGCGCTCGATCCGGCAAAGGCCGGCAAGGGGATCCTGATCGTCGGCCGGCTGCGCAGCCAGCTCGTGCCGATCTTCATCCGCACCGGCGCGGCGAACGCCGATCTCACGCAGGGCGCGCCGAGCGCGGACGACGAATCGGGCATCTCGTTCCTGAGCCCGCAGACGGCCGTCGCGCCCGGTTCGCAGAACGGCGAGTACACGGGTGTCGACAGCGCGTTCGACTACCGCGCGACCGCGTTGGTCGGCGCGCAGGCGACGCTGCTCGATCCGTTCAACGCGTCGCAGGCCGCGCTCACGCGCGCGCTGAACCTCGACTACACGCAGAAGGTGCCGGGCGTCGTGACGACCGTGCATGCGGACGCGGCGTCGGGGCCGGCGACCGGCAAGTTCGTGTTCACCGGCGGCGTGTTCGGCTTCCTCGACATGAACGATACGAGCAATCCGTACTTCACGGTCGGCGCGTTCGTGCAGTGAGCGCATGGATGGAGACACGGCGGCGCCGCGCGCGGGTGCGCGGCGCCCGGACAGAACGAGGGGGAGATCTCATGAAGAAGCTGATAGTCGCGGGTGTCGTCGCAGCTGCATCGACGCTCGCATCGGCGCAGCAGGCGGGCGACAACGTCGCGACGCTCGGATGGCTGCACATCATGCCGCAGGATTCGACCAACGGCCTGACGACGAATCTCGCGAACATGCCGATCAACGGGCCGCTGCGGCTGCCGGGTTCGTTTACGTCGCCGGGCACGAGCCTGACGGTCAACAACGCCGATACGGTCGGCCTCACGCTCACGCACTTCTTCACCGACCATATCGCGGTCACGTCGGTGCTCGGCGTGCCGCCCGAGTTCACGCTGACCGGGCACGGCGTGATCCGCCCGCCGGGCCCGGCCGGCGCGCTCGGCAACGTCGACATGGACAAGTCGGCGAACCAGCCGGCCGTGAAGAACGCGCGGCAGTGGAGCCCGACCGTGATCCTGCAGTACTACTTCAATTCGCCGACCGCGAGGTTCCGGCCGTTCGTCGGGATCGGCGTGGCCTACAGCTGGTTCAGCAACATCGAGCTGAACGGCAACTTCGCGAAGGACATCAACGAGAACCTCGGCAGCGTGCTCGCGGCGGGCGCCGGCAAGCCGGGGCCGACGTCGGTCGAGGGCAAGGCATCGTCGTCGTTCACGCCGGTCTACAACGTCGGCGCGAGCTATGCGATCGACAAGCACTGGGGCCTGACGGCGACGCTGACCTACATGCCGCTGAAGACCTACTCGTCGCTCGTGATCCGCGCCGCCGACGGCTCGACGCTCGCGACCACGCGCACGCGGCTGAAGGCCGATCCGCTGATCACGTTCGTCGGGATTTCCTACAAGTTCTGAGCCGACCGGCGCGCATGGCGCGCGCCGGCGGTTTCCTGCGACCGGCTGGCCGGTGTGGTTGCGGCCGGAGCGGCGCGTTCCCGGCGGCGTGCCGCCATTTGTGAAGAGAGGGCAGTTCGAATGAGCATACGCAAAATCGCCTCGCTTGTTGCTGCAGTGGCCTTCACCGCGGTTTCGGCCGCGCCTGCTTTCGCGGTCACCGTATCGCGCGCCGACGGCCAGCCGATGAATCCGAACGGCGAACCGTTTTCCGCATCGGGCCTGACGACCCTCGCCAAGGGGTCGATCAACGCCAACTGCAACGCGACGTTCAACGGCACGATCACCGCGACGGGCATCGTCAACATCACGTCGACGACGTTTTCCGGCGGGCCGACGTGCGGGCTGATCAGCGGCAGCGCGAGCAGTACGACGCCGTGGACGGGGCAGGCCGACAGCACGACGCAGCTGTCGATCAACAACGCGAAGGTGACCGTTTCGCTGCTCGGCGCGTGCGGGCCGAGCAAGATCGTGACGACGTGGAGCGACCCGAACTCGTCGCTGACGTTCAACAACGCGCTGCTGACGCCGGACTGCACGGTGAGCGGCACGGTCGCGACCTCGCCGAAGTTCCACGTGCAGTAAGCGTCGCGGACCGGGGCCGGACGGCTGCCATTCGAGGGCCGTGATGCAAGGTGCGGCGGCTGTCCGCTGCCTCGATCTCCGACGGTTGATGCCGTCGCGCGCATTGCGGCGCGACGGCCGGCCGCGCGCGCCGCGATCCGGCGCGTGCGGTCGTGCGGTGGCCGGTGCGTCATCGCGCACCGGCCGAAGCGACTGAAACGGTGCAATACCGATCTGCGAGAACCTTCCCGGAAAGAACCATGATCACCGACCCGAAGCAGGACGGCGACACCCGCGGCGCGCTGCCCGACCGGCTGCGCACGGCCGCGTGGCTGCAATACCTGATCGACCGTCTCGACGATGCGGCCGGCGCCGCGGACATCGCCGTGCGTTCGCGCGCCGGCCTGTCTCGCGATGCGCGTGCCGCGCTGCACGAACTGGCGCCGTGGCTCGCGACGGACGGCAGCGGCTGCGCATGCGCGCGCGACGACGCGTGCACGCATGTGCCGAACGCGCAGCAGCTCGCGCACGCCGAGCGTTGCTGCCCGGGCTCGCGCGCGGTGTACGACTCGGCGCACGGCGTGGTGGATGCATGGTCGTTCGACGATCGCGAGACCGGCTGGGCCGCGCTCGAGCGGATCGCGGAAGGCGTCGGCAACAGCGACGAGACGGCCGCACGCGACGCGGGCCATGAGCGCGGGCGAGCTGCCGTGCCGCCGGCGAAGCATCTGGCGGAACAACGCATCGCCGTGGCGGCGGCCGGCGCGCAGCCGTCGACGCGTCCCGGTGCGCTGGTCGATGCGGTCGTGCTGCGCATTTGCGGTGCGCGCGACGACGCCTCGCGTATCGACGAGATGGCCGCGCTCGCGACGTTCTGCGCCGCGCTGGCAGCCGGCGATGCGATCTCGATCGCGGCCTACGGCGGTGCGCACAACCTCGTCGCGCGCGCGATCCGCACGCGTCGCGCCGATCTCGCGTCGGTGGACGGCCTGCTGGCGTCGCTGTCCGTGTGCCGTCTCGAACGACTCGTCGGCGCCGGAAGCTTCTGGGCGTACTACCTGCTGGCAGGCATCGCGATCGCGGCGCCGGGCGTCGTGCACGCATTCGGGCGCCGCTTTCATGGCGACGCGTGGCGGGAATGGCTCGATGCGGTGCTGGCATCGCCTGCGGTCGGCCGCTTCGGGTCGCAGGAGGACGCTGCGTTCGAGCGGCTGCGCGGCGCGATGAGCCTGACGTCGCGCCGGAACCCGATCGTCCGGGCGAAGCGCCTGCGCACGCGGGCCGTCGCGATCGCGCCGTTCGGCCGCGGCGGCGCCGGGACGGACTGATTCGCATCGGCGGTTCCGTTCGATCCGGCGTGCGCCCGCCATCGGGCGCGAGCGCCCCGCTTGACGACGGAGCGCCAAAGTATGCTCCAATGGCGGACGTGCCTTGCCCGCCGCAGGCGGCGCCGCCGGATCAGACAATTCGAAAACGGTCAGTCAGATGTCAAAGCAACGCAAGAAAATCCTGCTGCTGAGCGTCAGCGCGGGAGCCGGTCATACCCGCGCGGCCGAAGCGATCCGCGCGTTCGCAGACGATCATCCGGCCGGCATCGAGGCCACGCACCTCGACGTGATGGACTTCGTTTCCACCGGCTTTCGCAAGCTGTACACCGATCTCTACCTCAAGCTCGTCAGCAGCCAGCCCGCGCTGTGGGGCTATCTGTACCAGAAGACCGACGAGGTCGATCCCGCCGCGGCGTCGCAGAAGATCCGCCGCGCGATCGAGCGGCTCAATTGCCGGCAACTGCTCGCGGAAATCGAACGGCAGCGCCCGGACGCGATCATCTGCACGCACTTCCTGCCGGCCGAGCTGCTGTCGCGCGAGATTCGCAAGGGGCGCGTCGATACGCCGGTGTGGGTGCAGGTGACCGACTTCGACCTGCACAGCATGTGGGTCGTGCCGAACATGCGCGGCTATTTCGCGGCCAACGACGAGATCGCGTGGCGCATGCGTGCGCGCGGGATGGCGCCCGACACGGTGCACGTCAGCGGCATCCCGATCATGCCGGCATTCGGCCGGCCGCTCGATCGCGCCGCGTGCGCGGCCGAGTTCGGGCTGGATCCGGCGAAGCCGACTTTCCTGATGATGTCCGGCGGCGCCGGGCTCGGCGGTCTCGACGTGCTGGCCGCGCGCCTGCTGGAGATGGACGCCGACTTCCAGCTGATCGCGCTGGCCGGCAAGAACCAGGCAATGCTGGCGTCGCTGCAGGCGCTCGCCGCGCGGCATCCCGCGCGGCTCTTTCCGCAGGGCTTCACGCACCACGTCGAGCGCCTGATGGCCTGCGCCGACCTCGTGATCACGAAGCCGGGCGGCCTGACGACCTCCGAGTGCCTCGCGATGCAGCTGCCGATGATCGTCAACTCGCCGATTCCCGGCCAGGAGGAGCGCAACGCGGATTTCCTGCTCGAACAGGGTGTCGCGCTGAAGGCGATCGACGACGATGCGCTCGTCTACCGCATCCGTGCGCTGCTGCAGACGCCCGAGCGCCTCGCCGACATGCGCCGCCGTCTGGCGCCGCTCGGGCGGCCGCTGGCCGGCCGCTTCGTGCTCGACCGCGTGCTGGGCCTGGAGCCGGCGGCATGAGCGTCGCGCGTTTCATGCCGACGCGCCATACGCTGTTCGTCGTCGCCTGGGTCGTGCTGCTCGCGTTCTTCTTCGCGAACGTCGAGATCCAGATCGAAGGCAGCGCCGGCTGGGCCGCGAACCTGCCGACCTGGCGCATCGAGCATCACTGGCTGCTCGACATCTTCTGGGGCGGCCGCCCGATGACCGGCTACCACGCGTGGGTGTTCCCGTTCGTCGCGCTGTTCTTCCACCTGCCGCCGGTCTTCAACGGGCGATGGTCGTGGCGCATCGAGGCGCGCATCGTCGCGTGCATCATGGTGTTCTGGCTGGTCGAGGATTTTCTGTGGTTCGTGCTGAACCCGGCGTATGGCCTCGCGCGCTTCAACCCGGCCCACGTGCCGTGGCATATCCACTGGACAGGCGTCGCGCCGACCGACTACTGGACGATGAGCGCCGCGGCGATCGTCCTGTTTGTGCTGTCCCGCGAGCGGCAATCCATTCCAGGCTGAAACACCATGAAGACTGCCATCGTTGCGATGATGACCGCCGCGCTTGCCGGCATCGTAGTGCCGGCCGAGGCCGCACCGACGCCGGCTTCCGGCGTTCCCGCGCGGCCGCTGGACTGGGCGCTGGGCATGACCGACACACGCGTGAACAATCTTTACCGGATCACGCCATCGCTGTACCGCAGCGCGCAGCTGTCGCGTGCGGACGTGCCGCAGCTGGAGAAGCTCGGCATTCGCAAGGTCATCAGCTTCCGCGCGTTCCACTCGGACGACAGCATCCTGGTCGGCACGCAGATCACGATGCTGCGGATTCCGATCAATACCTGGCACATTCGCGACCAGGACATGGTCGCCGCGCTCAAGGCATTGCGCACCGCGGACCAGGACGGCCCGGTGCTGATCCATTGCCAGCACGGCGCGGACCGCACCGGCCTCGTGTCGGCGCTGTATCGCGTCGTGTACCAGGGCTGGACGCGCGAGCAGGCGCTCGACGAGCTGCAGCATGGCGGATACGGGTTCCATCCGGTCTGGCGCAACATCACGTCCTACCTGCAGAACGTCGACGTTGCGAAGCTGCGGCGCGAAGTCGACGAATGAGCTGAAAAAAACGAACGCCGCCGACCGAGGTGGTCGACGGCGTCCCAGTGGCGGCGCCGCGGGCGAGGGCGGCCGCCCTCGCCGTCGGTCAGACCGTTTCCGGCTGGCGCACGGCCTTCGCGACATTGCGCGCCGGCGCGCCGTTCGCGACGAAATACGGCACGTTCGCGCGTTCGAGCGGCTTGCGGCCGCGAATCCGGTCCGCGATCTTCTCGGCGATCATGATCGTCGGCGCATTGAGGTTGCCGGTCGTGATGATCGGCATGATCGACGCATCGACCACGCGCAGCCCGTCGAGCCCGTGCACGCGGCCTTCCTCGTCGACCACGGCCATGTCGTCGTAGCCCATCTTGCACGAGCACGACGGATGGAAGGCGGTTTCCGCGCGGGCGCGCACGAACGCGTCGAGTTCCTTGTCGGTCTTGCACTCGGCGCCCGGGTTCAGCTCGCGGCCGCGATAGCGGTCGAGCGCGGGCTGGCGCATGATCTCGCGCGTCGCGCGGATCGCGTCGCGGAACTCGCGCCAGTCGAGCGCCTCGGCCATGTAGTTGAACAGGATGCTCGGATGGTCGTTCGGGTCGCGCGAGCGCAGCTTCACGCGACCGCGGCTCGGCGAGCGCATCGAACCGACGTGCGCCTGGAAGCCGTGCATCTCGATCGCGTTCGAGCCGTTGTAGTTGATCGCGACCGGCAGGAAGTGATACTGGATGTTCGGCCACAGGTCGTCGTCGCGCGTGCGGATGAAGCCGCCCGCCTCGAAGTGGTTGCTCGCGCCGAGGCCGGTGCCGTTCAGCATCCATTCGAGGCCGATCTTCGGCTGGTTCCACCACTTGAGCGCCGGATACAGCGACACCGGTTCCTTGCACTCGTACTGGATGTACATCTCCAGGTGGTCCTGCAGGTTCTGGCCGACGCCGGGCAGGTCGAGCACGACCGGAATGTCGAGTTCCTTCAGCCACGCGCCGGGGCCGACGCCCGAGCGCTGCAGCAGCTGCGGCGACGCGATCGCGCCGCTGCACACCAGCACTTCGCGACGCGCATGCGCGCTCGCGCGCTCGTTGCCGCGCAGGTACGTGACGCCCGACGCGCGCTTGCCGTCGAACAGGATGCGATCGGCGAGCGCGTGCGTGACGATCTCGAGATTCGGCCGCGTCTTCGCCTGGTCGAGGTAGCCGCGTGCGGTGCTGGCGCGGCGGCCCTTCGGCGTGACGGTGCGGTCCATCGGGCCGAAGCCTTCCTGCTGGTAGCCGTTCAGGTCGTCGGTGCGCGGATAGCCGGCCTGCACGCCCGCTTCGACCATCGCCTCGAACAGCGGGTTCACGCCCGGCTTGCTGGTCGTGACCGACACGGGGCCGCTGCCGCCGTGATAGTCGTTCGGGCCGACGTCGCGCGTCTCGGCCTTCTTGAAGTACGGCAGGCAGTCGAGATACGTCCAGTTCTCGAGACCCTTGTGCGTCGACCAGTTGTCGTAGTCGAGCGCGTTGCCGCGGATGTAGCACATGCCGTTGATCAGCGACGAGCCGCCGAGCCCCTTGCCGCGGCCGCACTCCATCCGGCGGTTGTCCATGTGCGGCTCGGGATCGGTTTCGTATGCCCAGTTGTAGCGGCGGCCCTGCAGCGGATAGGCGAGGGCCGCCGGCATCTGCGTGCGGAAGTCGAAGCGGTAGTCGGGGCCGCCGGCTTCGAGCAGCAGCACCGTCACATTCGGATCTTCCGTCAGGCGCGTCGCGAGCACGTTGCCCGCCGAGCCGGCGCCGCAGATGATGTAGTCGTATTCGCGTGTCGTCATGACGGTTGAACTCCTTTAGGACTCAAAATACCGGGTTGTAGCGGCCGAGCTCGACCTGCACCGACTTGATCCGAGTGTAGTGCTCGAGCGTCGTGATGCCGTTCTCGCGTCCGACACCGGATTGCTTGTATCCGCCAACCGGCATCTCGGCCGGCGACTCGCCCCAGGTGTTGATCCAGCAGATGCCGGCTTCGAGGCGATGGATCGTGCGGTGCGCGCGCGACAGGTTCTCGGTCACGACGCCGGCCGCGAGGCCGTAGTGCGTGTCGTTGGCGCGCGCGATCACTTCGTCCTCCGATTCGAAATCGAGCAGGCTCATCACCGGCCCGAAGATCTCTTCGCGCACGATCTTCATGTCGTCGCGGCAGTCGCCGAACACGGTCGGCGCGACGTACTGGCCGCTGCCGAAATGGCCGTCGGTCAGGCGCGTGCCGCCCGCGAGCAGCTTCGCGCCCTCGGCCTTGCCGCTCTCGATGAAGCCGAGCACCTTGTCGAGCTGCGCAGCCGATACGAGCGGCCCGAAGTTCGTGTCGGCATCGGTCGGCTTGCCGACGCGGATGCGCTTCACGCGTTCGAGCACCTTCTGCGTGAACGCGTCCTTGATCGAGCGGTGCACGAACACGCGCGTGCCGTTCGTGCAGACCTGGCCCGAGCTGAAGAAGTTGGCGGTCACCGCGATGTCGGCCGCGCGGTCGAGGTCGGCATCTTCGAACACGATCAGCGGCGACTTGCCGCCGAGCTCCATCGTCACTTCCTTCAGCGACGACGCGCCCGCGAGCGACATCACCTTCTTGCCGGTCTCGACGCCGCCGGTGAACGACACCTTCGCGATGTCCGGATGGCCGGTGAGCAGCGCGCCGACCGAGCCGTCGCCCTGCACGACGTTGAACACACCGGCCGGCACGCCGGCTTCCGTATAGATTTCCGCCAGCTTCAGCGCGCTCAGCGGCGTCACTTCGCTCGGCTTGAACACCATCGCGTTGCCGGCCGCGAGCGCGGGCGCGGTCTTCCAGCAGGCGATCTGGATCGGGTAGTTCCATGCGCCGATGCCCGCGCACACGCCGAGCGGTTCGCGGCGCGTATAGACGAACGAGTCGGCGCGCAGCGGCACCTGCAGGCCTTCGATCGCGGTGGCGAGGCCCGCGTAGTACTCGATCACGTCTGCGCCGGTGACGATGTCGACCGCGAGCGTCTCGGCGATCGGCTTGCCGGTGTCGCGCGTTTCGAGCGCCGCGAGTTCGTCGTTGCGCTCGCGCAGCAGCTCGACCGCGCGGCGCAGGATGCGCGAGCGCTGCATCGCGGTCAGCGCCGCCCATTCGCGCTGGCCTTCGCGTGCGGACGCGACCGCGCGCTCGACGTCGGCCGCGCTCGCCTGCTGCACCTGCGCGAGCAGTTCGCCGGTGGCGGGGTCGAAGCTGTCGAAAGTCTTGCCGCTGGTGGCATCGACGTAACCGCCGCCGATGTAGAGGCGCTGCAAACCGTATACGGACATGAGGATCTCCTTGAGGGCGACTGCGTGCCGCGTCACGCGGACGCGAGCAGCAGGTCGATGTAATCGTGGGCGAGCTTCAGTGCCGCCCGGGTGTCGATCGGGCCGCCGGCGAGCGCGCCGCGCAGCCACAGGCCGTCGATCAGTGCGGCGAGGCCGCTGGCGGCTTCGCGTGCTTTCGCATGCGGCAGGGCCTTCGCGAATTCGGCGCACAGGTTCGAATGGAGGCGCCGCGTGTTGACGTGCTGCAGGCGCTTGAGCATCGGGTCGTGCATGCTCTGCGACCAGAATGCGAGCCAGGTCTTCATCACCGGTGCGCTGACCTGCGTGTCGTCGAAGTTCGCGGCGGCGATCGCGCGCAGCCGGGCCCGCGGATCCTTGCGGGCGTTCGTGCGACGGCGCGTGGTGGCTGCCCACAGATCGCGCAGCACATGGCGCATCGTCGCTTCGAGCAGGCCGTCCTTGTCGCCGAAGTAGTGGCTGACGATGCCCGTCGAGATGTTCGCGCGCTGCGCGACCGACGCGAGCGTCGTGCCGGGCAGCCCCGCTTCGTCGATCGACCGCAGCGTGGCGTCGATCAACTGCGCGCGGCGAATCTCCCGCATTCCGACTTTCGGCATCGCGACTCCTTCGCCCGCACGGGCCGCCCATGGAAGTCGAGAGCTTAGCGGTTTTTTATTGATCGTTCAATCAACAAAAAAATCGGGGTCGGAGGTCTGAGGCGAGGCGGCGAAGGCGGGCGAGCCGTTGCAAGCGGAAATTGTGCAGGTGCGGAAAAACGGATTGAAAGGGGGTTAAATAAATTGAAGTTTTTTTAAAACGGATCCGGAAAACCCGCCGTCTGAAGTGGCGAAATGGCGGATTTTGTTTTATTACGAAGCGAAAGAATGTGGAGGATCGAAACATTATTCATAATATGAAAATGGCGATCCCGTTGAGGAGATCCGGTAATTTTTGGAAATGCGTTTCAAACGGAGAATTAAAGTTGGATAAGCTATTGAATGAACAAGGAAATTGATGATTTTCAGGGTGATTGCGCGCCAACTCGCAAACGATTGCGATTCGCCTTTCGGGCACTTCCGCCTACCATAAAAAATGCGTGAAGAATTTGAATCGGTCGTATTTCCCGCCTGAATAGAGGGGATCGTTGGGGCGACTTGAGTCAGTAATATTGTCCGTATTAGTATGGCGCCGCACTACGAGGAACGAATCGATGCCGCCCGCATCCGCCGCGGTGTATCGGCAATGCGCGCGAATGGAATGCGCGCGTGAGCCGCCGCGCACGATTGCGCACCTGCAGCATGACGCGACGTCGAGACGCCGCAGCCACCGGAGAACGACGATGCCGACCGAAAAACACGTAGTCCCGCTGCCGAATGGTCTGAAGGTCTACGTCGAACGGAACGTGTTCGACCCGGCGTTCGACACGGCGATGCTCGTCAACGGCGCACTCGCGACGACGGCGTCGTTCGGGCAGACCGTCCAGTATCTCGGCGAGCGGATGAACACAATCTGCTTCGACCTGCCGTATGCGGGGCAGTCGCGCCAGCACAACCCGGGCTGCTTCATCCTGACGAAGGACGACGAGGCCGCGATCCTCCAGTATCTGGTCGAGCGTTTTGCGCCGGCGTTCCTGGTGTCGGTGTCGTGGGGCGGCGTCGCCTCGCTGTTCGCGCTCGCGCGCGGCTGCCCGAGCGTGCGGCGCGCGGCGATCTGCTCGTTCTCGCCGTTCCTGAACGACGCGATGGTCGACTACGTGACGCGTGCGCGCGACCACATCGCGGCCGGCGAGAACCTGCAGGCCGCACAGCTGCTGAACGACACCGTCGGCCGCTACCTGCCGCGCATCATGAAGCTGTACAACTACCGCTACCTGACGCGCCTGCCGCGCGACGAACAGGACCAGGTCGCGTTCCACGTCGACCAGATCCTGTCGCTGCAGCCCGAGCGCTACCTGAGCGAGTTCTCGAACATCGGCTGCGAACTGCTGTTCCTGAACGGCGAGCGCGACGACTACACGACGCCGGCCGACGTTCGCCAGCTCGCCGCGCACGTGCCGCGCGCGCGTTTCCAGACGATCGCCGACGCCGGCCATTTCCTCGACATCGAAGGCCGCGCGCAGCGCGAACGCACGCGCGCGGCGCTGCTCGGCTTCTTCTGCGACGCACCGGCCGCGGCGCCCGGCATCAATCTCGGCGCGTGCATGCCGGCGCCGATGCCGGCGCTGTCGTCGTGACGCCGCGCCCCGCGCATCCCGCATTCCAATCCTACGAGGCAGGCCAGCCGTGAATATCGTTCAGTCCATCGCCATCGTCGTTCCCTGGGCCGCATGGCTCGCCTACTGGATCGCGACTTCGCGGGCCGTGAAATCGACCGTGCGCAAGGAGGCGTCGCGTTCGCGCACGCTGCAGTCGATCCCGCTGATCGTCGGCGGCGCGCTGATCATCCTGCCCGATCCGACGCTGCAGGCGCTGGCGCCCGACTGGCAGCGGTTCGGCCTGTCCGCGCAGTGCGGGCTCGCGGTGCTGGTCGCGGGGCTGCTGTTCTCGGTATGGGCGCGGCTGCATCTCGGCAGCAACTGGAGCGTGTCCGTCACGCTGAAGGAAAACCACGAACTGGTGCGCTCGGGGCCGTACGCGCTGGTGCGCCATCCGATCTATACGGGCTGCCTGGTCGCGCTCGTCGGCGCCGCGCTGATCGGCGGCGAATGGCGCGGTGCGCTCGGCGTGCTGCTCGTGTTCGCGTCGCTCGCGTACAAGGTGCGCGTCGAGGAGAGCTGGCTGACCGGCTATTTCGGGCCGGCCTATACGCAGTACCGCCGCGAAGTCGCGGCGCTGATCCCCGGCGTCTACTGAATCTGGCGGCGCGCACCGTGGCGAAGGTGATCGTGACCGCGATCGGCTCGGCGGGCGACGTGCATCCGCTGCTCGGCGTCGCCCGCGCGCTCGCCGCGCGCGGTCACGAACTCGCGTTCTGCACGCATCCGCCGTTCGAGCCGGCGGTGCGCCGCTGCGGCTTCGCGTTCGTGCCGGTCGGCACCGCGGCCGAGTACGAGGCCGCGATGGCGAACCCGGCGCTGTGGGATCCGCGCACGTCGTTCCGCACGCTGTGGCAGGTGATCGCGCCGGTGCTGCGCCCGCATTACGATGCGCTCCATGCGCTGACCGACGCCGACACGGTGCTGGTCGGCACGCTGTGGGCGTTTTCCGCGCGCTTCATGCAGGAGCTGCACGGCACGCCGTACGTGTCGGTGCAGGTGTCGCCGTCGACGCTGCTGTCCGCGCATGCGCCGCCGACGCACAAGCGGCTGACGATTCCCGCGCGCTGGCCGTTGCCGCTGAAGTCGGCATTGATGACGCTGATCGAGCGGCAGGTGCTGGACCGCGTATGCGGGCCTGCGCTCAATGCGGTGCGCGCCGCGCTCGGGTTGGCGCCCGCGCGGCGCGTGCTCGGCCGCTGGCTGCATTCGACCGACGGCGTGCTGTGCCTGTTTCCCGACTGGTTCGCGCCGCCGCAGCGCGACTGGCCGTCGAATCATCGGCAAAGCGGCTTTCCGCTGTTCAACGATATCGCGACGAGCGACGACGACGCCGAACTCGACGCGTTTCTCGCGGCCGGCGAGCCGCCTGTCGTGTTCACGGCCGGCTCGACGCGCGTCGATCACGCCGCGTATGCGCGCGCGGTGTCGGACGCGCTGCGCGCGACCGGCGCGCGCGGCCTCCTGCTGACGCCGGACGCTGCCGCCGCCGGCACCGATCGCTTGCTGGCGCGCCGCTTCGTGCCGATGCGCACGCTGTTGCCGCGCTGCCGCGCGCTCGTGCATCACGGCGGCATCGGCACCGCGGCGCTCGCGTTCGAGGCCGGCATTGCGCAGGTCGTCACGCCGTTCGCGCACGACCAGTTCGACAATGCGCAGCGCGTCGCGGCGAGCGGCTGCGGCGTGCGCGTCGATGGCCCGGTCGACGGCGCGCGGCTCGGCGCGGCGCTCGTGCGCGTGCTCGGCGAACCCGCATTCGCGTCGCGCGCGGCGCACGTGCGCGCACGGCTGACGGCCGAGCCGGACGGCTGCGAGGCGGCCGCCGACTTCATCGAGCGCTTCGTGCCGGCGCGTGGCCGTGCGGCGGCGCCGGCCGATACCGCGACGGCGGGCGCATGAGTACCGCGTCGCCGCTTCACGATGCGCCGGCCGCCTTCGACGCGTCCGCGCTCGCGCCGGCATCGGCGCCGGTGCACGGCATCCGTCTCGCGCTGCTGACCTTCGCGCTGTCGCTCGCGACCTTCATCGAGGTGCTCGACTCGACCGTGACGAACGTCGCGGTGCCGGCCATTTCCGGCAGCCTCGGCGTCGCGAACAGCCAGGGCACGTGGGTGATCAGTTCGTACTCGGTCGCCGCCGCGATCGCGGTGCCGCTGACGGGCTGGCTCGCGCGCCGCATCGGCGAACTGCGGCTGTTCGTCGGCGCGGTGCTGCTGTTCACGCTGACGTCGCTGCTGTGCGGGCTCGCGCGCGACCTGCACGTGCTGGTCGTCTGCCGCGCGTTGCAGGGGCTGTGCTCGGGGCCGATGGTGCCGCTGTCGCAGACCATCCTGCTGCGCGCCTTCCCGCCGGCCAGGCGCACGGTCGCGCTCGCGCTGTGGGCGATGACGGTGCTGCTCGCGCCGATCTTCGGGCCGGTGGTCGGCGGCTGGATCGTCGACAACCTGTCGTGGCCGTGGATCTTCCTGATCAACCTGCCGATCGGGCTGTTCTCGTTCGCGGTGTGCACCGCGATGCTGCGGCCCGACGCGCAGCGCGGCGCGGCCGGCCCGATCGACGTGCCGGGCATCGTGCTGCTCGTGATCGGGGTCGGCTCACTGCAGGCGATGCTCGACCTCGGCCACGACAAGGGCTGGTTCGGCTCGCCGCTGATCGTAGCGCTTGCGGTCGTCGCGGCGCTCGCGATCGTGTCGCTGCTGATCTGGGAGGCGGGCGAAGCGCATCCGGTCGTCGACCTGAGCCTGTTTCGCGACCGCACGTTCTCGTTCTGCGTGCTGATCGTGTCGCTCGGGATGATGAGCTTCTCGGTGGTCGGCGTCGTGTTTCCGCTGTGGATGCAGGCCGTGATGGGCTACAACGCGTTCCATGCAGGGCTCGCGACCGCGTCGCTCGGCGTGCTCGCGCTGGTGTTCTCGATCGTCGTCGGCCTGCATGCGCACCGCTTCGACGCGCGCGTGCTGGCGACGTTCGGCTTTCTCGTGTTCGCGGGCGTGCTCGCATGGGACGCGCATTTCACGCTGAAGATGACGTTCGTGCAGATCGCGACGCCGGGCCTGATCCAGGGCATCGGGCTGCCGTGCTTCTTCATTCCGTTGACGGCCGCGACGCTGTCGCGCATTCCCGACGACCGGCTCGCAGCCGCGTCGAGCCTGTCGAATTTCCTGCGCACGCTGTCGGCCGCGTTCGGCACCGCGATGAGCGTGACGCTGTGGGACAACCGCGCGACCTATCACTACGACGTCGTGTCGCAGTCAGTCACGCATGCGTCGGCGAACACGCAGCGCTTCGTGCATGCGCTGAACGCGATGGGCGTCGAGGGCACGCGCGAGCTGGCGACGCTGCATCAGGTCGTGATGCAGCAGGCGTACATGATGGCAACGGGCGACATGTTCTGGATGGCGAGCGTCACGTGCATCGTGCTCGCGGCAATGATGTGGCTGACGCGGCCGAAGCGCGGCGCGGCGGCCTCCTTCGGGCATTGAGGAGAAAGCCATGACGACGCTTGGCGCACTCGTGGTCCTGTATCACCCGACCGACGCACAGCTCGCGGCGCTCGCCGCATGGCGGCACGCCTGCGACGCGCTGCTGGTCGTCGACAACGCGCCGCAGCCCGACGCGCGTGCGCGCGAGCTGTGCGCGCGCGAAGGCATCGCGCTGCTGCATCACGGCAATCGCGGCGGCATCGCCGGCGCGTACAACGCCGGGCTGGCCGCGCTGTTTCGCGAGCGCATCGAGGCGGTTGCGCTGTTCGACCAGGATTCGTCGGTGCCGGCCGGCTACTTCGCGGCGATGCGCGAGGTCGGCGCACGGATGAGCGATCGCGCCTTTCTCGCCGGCCCGCGCATCTTCGACGAGCACGCGCGCAGCTTCCTGCCCGAGCTGTCGACCGACGGCATCGCGCTGCGCCGGCTGCGGATCGAGCCGGACGCGCCGATGCAGCGCTGCGCGTTCCTGATCTCGTCGGGCTGCATGGTGTCGCGCGCTGCGTTCGACCGGCTCGGCCGCTTCGACGAAACGCTGTTCATCGACCACGTCGATACCGAGTACAGCTTCCGCGCGCTCGCGCGCAACGTGCCGCTCTATGTCGTGCCTTCGCTGGTCATGCCGCACCGGATCGGCGCGAAGCAGCGCCATGCGATCGGCCCTTTCGAAATGACGTCGATGAATCATTCGTGGCAACGGCGCTACTACAGCGCGCGCAATGCGGTACAGCTCGGCATGCAGTACGGGCTGCGCTTTCCGGTGGCGATCGTGCCGAACCTGCTGACCGTCTGGCAGGTCGTGCAGATCGCGCTCGTCGAACGCGACAAGCGCGCGAAGCTCGCCGGCATCCTGTTCGGCGTCGCGGACGGCCTGTTCGGCCGGCTCGGCCCGCTCGAAAGCACGCGGCCGCGGCTCGCCGAGCGTGCGCAACGCGGCGTGGCGCAGCGGTGAGGCGCGCGATGCGGAACTGGACGAAGCGGCGGCGGGCAGGGCGCGGCTGGACGGTCGTGGCGGCGGCCGCGCTGGTGGCGCTGGGCGGATGCGCGCCGGCGGGCTTCCTGCCGTCGCTGTCGCTGCGCGCCCCGGCCGACGACGCGCTCGCGCGCACGGCCGGCCCCGGCGCGAACGGCGCATGGCCCGCGCCCGACTGGGTCACGCAGTTGCGCGATCCGCAGCTCGACGCACTCGTCGCCGAAGCGACGCAGAACAATCCGGACCTGCAGGTCGCGCAGGCGCGGCTGCGGATCGCGCAGGCGCAGCTGCAGCAGTTCGACTCGCTGACCGGGCTGACGGGCACTGCCGGCGCGACGGTCAGCCGCGCGCGGATGCCGAAGCCGGGCGACAACGTCGCCGACGTGTCGGTCGGCGGCTATCGCGTGCCGGTCGAGATCTTCGGCGACCCGGTCGTGTCGCCGTCGTCGGTATTCGTCGGGCTGAATTACCAGCTCGACCTGTGGGGCCGGAACCGCGCCGCGACGAAGAGCCTGATGTCGCTGCGCGACGCGGCGCGCGTCGAGGCCGAACAGGTGCGGCTCGCGCTGACCGTCGCGATCGTCACCGTGTATTGCCAGCTCGACCAGGCGTATGCGTCGCGCGACCTGCTGCAGCAGAAGCTGGCGATCGGCCAGCGCGTGACGGCCGTGCTGCGCGAGCGCACCGCGCGCGGCCTCGACAACGCGTACGACGCGAGCGACGCGTCGATCAAGCGCAGCCGGTTGCTGGAACAGATCGCGCTGAGCGACGAGCAGATCAAGCTCGCGCAACTGCAGCTCGGCGTGCTGTCGGGGCGCGGCCCCGAGCGCGGGCTCGCGCTGCAGCGGCCGCGCGTCGGCGCATTCGCCGGCCCCGCGCTGCCTGCGCGCCTGCCGGCCGAGCTGCTCGGCCGCCGGCCCGACATCGTCGCGGCGAGGCTGCGTGTCGAAGCCGCGTTCGCGAACGCCGATTCGACGCGTGCGCAGTTCTATCCGGACGTGAACCTCGTCGCGCTCGGCGGCGTGTTCGCGCTGACGCCCGCGTCGCTGTTCTCGCGCGACGCGCTCGCCGGCTCGGTCGGCCCGGCGGTCTCGCTGCCGGTCTTCGATCGCGGCCGGCTGAAGGCGAAGCTCGGCGCGGACGTCGCGCAGGCCGACGTCGCGATCGGCCTGTACAACAAGACCGTCGACGACGCGCTCGGGCAGGTCGCGCAGCTCGTCACGTCGCTGCAGACTTCGCAGACGCTGGTCGCGCAGCAGCAGGACGCGGTCGCGGCCGCGCAGAAGATCGTGCAGATCGCGAGCGACCGGCATCGGCGCGGCGTGCTGATGCAGAAGGACGTCGACGTCGCGGAGCTGACGCTGGTCGACGAGCGCGCGCAACTGATCGGCTTGCTCGGCCGGCAGCGGACGCTGCGCGTCGCGCTGATCGGCGCGCTCGGCGGCGGCTTCGATGCGGGGCCGGCCGTGGCCGCGGCGCAGGCGGCGCCGGCGCATGCGGCGCGGGGCGTGCGCGCGAAACGCGGCGCGGCGGCGAATGCGCTGGCCGGCAGGACGGACGCGCCGGCGGGCGGGACCGCTTCGTCGTCCGCGCAGGCCGGCGCGCGCGCCGTCGTCCCGCATGCCGATGCGGCGTCGCTCGCGACAGCGGGCGATACGTCGGCCGCCGCCGGCGCCGGGCGTCGCGCAAGGCCCGGCGATGCGCCCGGCGCGATCGCCGCGCCATCGACGTTCGCCGTGCTGCGTCCGGCGGCGGTGACGCCTTCCAGCCCCGCACCGGCCGCGCTGCCGGCCATCCCCGTGTTCCAGCACGATCGTCTGATCGTTACGCAAAGCGACTGATGCACCACGACAATCTCCATACCGCGCTACCGCCGGCCGCGTCGTCCGACGCGGCGCTCGATGCCCGCCGGGCGACGCGCCGCAAGCGCTTCACGCTGTTCCTTGCCGTGGTGCTGCTGGCCGCGCTCGCCTGGCTCGCGTTCTGGCTGCTGCTCGACCGCTACGACGAGGACACCGACGACGCGTACGTCGCCGGCAGCATCGTGCAGGTCGCCGCGCAGGTGCCCGGCACCGTGACCGACGTGCTCGTCGCCGATACGCAGACCGTCCGCGCCGGCCAGCCGCTGGTGCGGCTCGACGACGCGGAGGCGTCGGTCGCGTTCGCACAGGCGAAGGCGCAGCTCGTGCAGGCGGTGCGGCAGGTCGCGAACGCGCGGATCTCGAACACGATGTACGTGGAGGCCGTGAATGCGCGGCGCGCCGACCTGTCGCTTGCACAGCGCGCGCTGGCGGCGCGCAGTGGCGCGTCGGTCGAGATCGTCGCGCCCGAGGAGCTGGCCCGCGCGCGGGCGGCGGTCGCGGGCGCGCAGGCGAACCTCGCGGCCGCGCAGGCGCAGCTCGACGCGGCGCGCGCGCTCGGCAGCAGGCTGCCGGTCGACGAAAGTCCGGCCGTCGTGCAGGCGGCCGCGCAGTTCAGGCTCGCGTACCGGAACCTGAAGCGCACGACGATCGTCGCGCCCGTCGACGGCACGATCGGTCAGCGCGCGGTGCAGGTCGGCCAGCAGGTCGGGCCCGGCGTGCCGCTGATGTCGGTCGTGCAGCTGAACCGGCTGTGGGTCGAGGCGAACTTCAAGGAAGGGCAGATTCGCCACATGCGGGTCGGGCAGCCGGTGCAGGTGGTGTCGGACCTGTACGGCTCGCGCGTCGTCTATCGCGGCCGCGTGCAGGGCTTCTCGGCAGGCACCGGCAGCGCGTTCTCGATGCTGCCGTCGCAGAACGCGGCCGGCAACTGGATCAAGGTCGTGCAGCGCGTGCCGGTCGTGATCGCGCTCGAGCCGCAGGAGCTCGCCGCGCATCCGCTGCGCGTCGGCCTGTCGATGCGCGTGACGGTCGACACGCACGATCGCAACGGACACGCGCTCGACAGCGAGCCGCCGACGCCGGCCGTCGCCACGCGCGTGCACGACGGTGTCGCCAGCGAGGCCGACGCGGCGGTCGCGGCGATCGTTCGCGACAATCAGGGCGGCTGACGCGCGCGGCCGACCTCCTGCGCCGGCCTGCGTGCCGCCGGGGCCGGCGCCCGCAGCGGCGGCCGGGCTGCGGGGCCGCCCGCAGCGACCGGCCTCCGGCGCGCCGTCGCCGCGCACGGCTCCCGGCCGCTTTCCCGCCCGACTTTCGCATTTCCGCCATTCATGTCGGCGCCGTTCAAACCGGTGTCGCGTTTTGGACATCGGCGCCCCCGTCTCCGGGACTACTCTCGAACAGCACGCTGTGTGCGCACCGCATCCGCCGGCGCGCAGCGGCGCCATCCAACGAGACATGGAGACAATACGATGAGCAGCAATCGAGGTGTCGTCTATCTTGGGCCGGGCAAGGTCGAGGTGCAGAAGATCGATTATCCGAAGATGGTCGATCCGAGCGGCCGCGCGATCGGCCACGGCGTGATTCTCAAGGTGGTCAGCACGAACATCTGCGGCTCCGATCAGCACATGGTGCGCGGCCGCACGACGGCGCCGATCGGTCTCGTGCTCGGTCACGAGATCACCGGCGAGGTGGTCGAGATCGGCCGCGACGTCGAGACGCTGAAGCTCGGCGATCTCGTGTCGGTGCCGTTCAACGTCGCGTGCGGCCGCTGCGCGATGTGCAAGGACACGCATACGGGCGTCTGCCTGAACGTGAACCCGTCGCGCGCCGGCGGCGCGTACGGCTATGTCGACATGGGCGGCTGGATCGGCGGCCAGGCCGAGTACGTGCTGGTGCCGTACGCGGACTTCAACCTGCTGAAATTCCCCGACCGCGACCAGGCGATGGCGAAGATCCGCGATCTGACCTGCCTGTCCGACATCCTGCCGACCGGTTATCACGGCGCAGTCAGCGCGGGCGTGAAGCCCGGCTCGACCGTCTATATCGCGGGCGCGGGCCCGGTCGGGATGGCTGCCGCCGCATCGGCGCGCCTGCTCGGCGCGGCCGTGACGATCGTCGGCGACATGAACGCTGAACGCCTCGCGCACGCGAAGGCGATGGGCTTCGAGACGGTCGACCTGTCGAAGGACGCGACGCTCGGCGAGCAGATCGAGCAGATCCTCGGCGTGCCGGAGATCGACTGCGCGGTCGACTGCGTCGGCTTCGAAGCGCATGGCCACGGCTCGTCGGGCCACTCGGAAGAGGCGCCCGCGACGGTGCTGAACTCGCTGATGGAAATCACGCGGCCGGCCGGCGCGATCGGCATCCCGGGCCTGTACGTGACCGACGATCCGGGCGCGAAGGACAAGGCCGCGCAGCACGGCAGCCTGAGCATCCGCTTCGGCCTCGGCTGGGCGAAGTCGCATTCGTTCTTCACGGGCCAGACGCCGGTGCTGAAATACAACCGCAACCTGATGCAGGCGATCCTGTTCGACCGGCTGCCGATCGCGAAGATCGTCAACGTGTCGGTGATCTCGCTCGACGATGCGCCGGAAGGCTACAAGAAGTTCGACGGCGGCGCGCCGCGCAAATTCGTCATCGATCCGCACGGCCTGCTCGCGGCCTGACGATACGCGCCTCGGCGGAACATGAAACGGGCGGCGCCGGCGACGGCGCCGCCCGTTTTTTTTGCGGTGCGATTTGGCATGCGTCGGGCGCGATGCCCGGCCGGGCGACCGTCGCCGCCGTCCGGGATTGCTGCGATAATCGACGCCCTGTTCCCGAACCTGCCGCCGCCGACCGCAGGCGGATCCCCGGATGGCCAAGTCACTCCCTCTCGCCGCGCTGCACACCTTCGTCGAGGTGGCGCGATGCGGCAGCATGAAGCAGGCGGCCGAGCTGCTGTGCCTGTCGCCCGGCGCCGTCAGCCAGCATGTCCGCAATCTCGAGGACCGGCTCGCCGTGCGCCTGTTCGAACGCAACGGCCGCGAGCTCGAACTGACCGGAACCGGGCGGGCGCTGTTCGACCAGCTCGCCGGCGGCTTCGGCGAGATCGAGGCCGCGTGGGCGAACGTGCACGGCGCGAACCGGCGCGTCGTGCGCCTCACGGTGACGACCACCGCGTCGTTCGCGAATACGTGGCTCGTGCAGCGGCTCGGCTCGTTCAATGCGCGCTACCCCGAAATCGAAATCTCCGTCGAGACGCGCGCGCAACTGGTCGACCTGCGCCGCGACTACGTCGACGTCGCGATCCGGCACGGGCTGGGCCGTTATCCGGGCCATGCGTCGTTCCGGATCTGGACGCCGGAGCTGTGGCCCGTATGCAGCCCGCAGCTGCTCGATCCGGCGCGGCCGATCGAACAGCCGGCCGACTGCCTGTCATACCCGCTGCTGCAGGATGCGGACCGCGCCGACTGGGCGCTGTGGCTGCGCGCGCAGGGCATCGACGATGCGCGCGCGCAGCGCGGCGCGAGCTTCAGCGAGGACGCGCTGCTGATTCGCGCCGCGGTGGCCGGGCAGGGCATCGCGCTGGTGCGCGACATCTATGCGCAGCACGAGGTCGCGGCCGGGCGGCTGGTGCGCGTGCTGGCGCGGCCCTGGCCGACCGAGCTGTCCTATTACGTCGTGTGCAGCGAGGCCCGCCAGCACGAATGGAAGATCGCCGCGTTTCGCGACTGGCTCGCGCGGGAAATCGGCGACGACGGCGCCGACGCGCCGCACGCGCTATTGCCGTGAGCCGCGCGCGACGGCAGCCGTGAAGCCCTTGATCTTGCCGGTCGCGAGCGCGGTGCCGAGCAGGATGATCGCGCAGCCGGCGACGGTCTGCACGGTGACCGTTTCGTGCAGGAAGATCGCGCCCCAGACGACGCCGAAGATCGGGATCAGGAACGTGACCGACGCCGCGTACTGCGCGCCGGCGCTGCGGATCAGCCCGAAATACAGCAGGTATGCGACGGCCGTGCAGAGCGCGCCGAGCAGCACGACGGCGATCCATGCGGCGGCCGGAACGGCGCTGCCGGGCCACATCGGCGCCGCCAGCGGCGCGAGGACGAGCGCGGCGAACAACTGGCTGCCGAACGCGGACACGAACGGCCGTACGTTCGCGAGCCTGCGCTTCGAGTAGTGCGCGGCGAATCCGTACGACAGCGTCGCGATCATCGCGGCGGCGATCGCGCCCGGCGCGCCGGCCGTGCCCGCGCCGACCGCCGAGCCGGCGAGCACGACGACCCCGGCGAAGCCGAGTGCCAGCCCGATCGCCTGCGGTTTCGTCAGCGGCGCGCGCAGCCACAGGTAGGCGACGATCGCGGCCCATAGCGGCGTGGTTGCGTTCAGGATCGAGTCGGTGCCGGCCGTCACGAACAGCGCCGCATAGGTCAGCAGGCAGAACGGCAGCGCCGAATTGGTCACGCCGACCACGAACAGCGGCACGACGTGCGTACGCAGTTCGCGCCGCGCGCCGGCGTCGCGCAGCACCGGCGACAACAGCAGCGCGGCGATCGCGACGCGCAGTGCGATCAGCGGGACGACGCCGAACGCCGGCGCGCCCATTCGCATGAACAGGAACGACGCGCCCCAGATTGCCGCGAGGGTCACGAGCTGCAATGCATTCATGAAGAAACTCCGTTCGTTGGCTCGGGCGGCCGGCGCGACGCGCGACATGCGAGGCGCGTCGGCGCGACCGGATGACCCATTGAACGCGAGGCGGCCGCTGCGGCGCAAACGAGGTTTTCTGCGGGCCGGTTTAGAAAAATGAATCGAGCGGCGAGCGCCGGCCGCGGCCGCTCAATGACCGCGATAGAGCTTCGCGACCTCGAAGGTATTCGATGCGTGTCGCCGCCCATGGCCGCCGTGTGTGCTGACGCGACGCAGCGCATGCGACCGGTGCGCGGGATCGCGCGGGCTGTGCCAGACGGCCGTGCGGACCGACGCGGGCGGCGTCGCGTGCGGACAGGCAGGGTCCGCATGGCGCGTGCAGGCTCGTGCGGCAAGCGCGCGATTCGGTGCGGACAGCGATGCGTTGCCGCCCGCGGCAGCCGTCGCGATCGTGCCGGCCGGTCGTGCCGCGCGAACCCACTGCGCGCCGGCGCCGGTTGCGCCGTGCCGGTCGATCGCCAGTTGCGGCGCGTCGACCGAATGAAACGGATAGACGGGCACCGGCAGCACCGGCAACGACGGATCGCCCTGCAACGCCGCCGGATTGTCGGACGCGTGTGCGTCGGCGACGGTCACGCGCGATGCGCCGGGCGGGCGGCAGGTCGGATCGGCCCTGCACATCCGGTCGGTCGCCACGTAGCCGCCGACCAGCAGCACGACCGTCGCGATGCTCAGCAGCGGCGCGGTCGATGCGCTGGGGCGCCGGAACGACGCGTTGCGCAGCGCGCGCGCAACGCGCGCCGACCAGCTGTCGAACGAGCGCACCGCGTATCGGGTGCGCGCATCGCCGGTCCGCTCGGGCAGCGGTTCGAACGGCCAGCTGGGCCGACCGCAGGCCGGGCAGTGCTCGAGCGCGCGAAACGCGACGAAGCCGCATTGCCGGCATCGGCAGCTGGTCGTGCGACGTGCGTCGGCGCGTGTGCGCGCGATGCCGCGCACGGTCTCGCGTGCGCGGATGTTCCGGTTGGGCAGGATATGCATGATCTGCGCTACTCCGAATCGCGCTGGCGGGTCGCCAGCGTACCGATGGTCTGCATCGCGCTCTCCACGGCGGGCGTCCACGGTCGGCCGTAGTTGAGCCGGACGTAGCGACGGAATCCGCCGGTCATCGAAAAGATCGGTCCGGGCGCGATGCTGATGCCGTTTTCCATCGCGGCGCCGAACAGGCGCAGCGCATCGACGCGCGGCGGCAGCTCGATCCACAGAAAATAGCCGCCGCGCGGTGCAAATACTTCGGTCCCCTGTGGAAAATACGCGCGCACGGCCGCGAGCATCTGCGCCTGGTGCGCGGCCAGATTGCGCCGCAGCCTGCGCAGGAACCGGTCGTAGCCGCCGTCGCGCAGATAGCGGGAAATGGCGATTTGCGCGGTGAGGTCGGCCGACGGTGCGCCGGTGCACGACGCGTGCCTGATCTGCTGTACGTAGCGTCCGGCCGCGACCCAGCCGATCCGGAAGCCGGGCGCGAGGCACTTCGAAAACGACCCGCAGTGGAGCACCAGCCCCTTATCGTCATACAGCTTCGCGGGACGCGCCGGCGACGGTCCGAAATGCAGTTCGTTGTACACGTCGTCCTCGATCAGCGGCACGCGGCGCGCGGCGAGCAGCTCGATCAGCGCGCGCTTGCGTTCGTCGGACAAGGTCGCGCCGGTCGGATTGTGGAACGACGTCATGAACCAGCAGGCGCGTACCGGATGCGTGTCGAGCGCTTCGGCGAGCGCATCGAGATCGAGCCCGGTGCGCGGATCGACCGGGATTTCGACGGCCTTCAGGTGCAGCCGCCGCACGGCCTGCAGTGCCGCGTGAAATGCGGGGCGCTCGATCGCGACCACGTCGCCGGGGCGCGTCAGCGTCTGCAGGCTGAGCGTCAGCGCGTCGAGCGCGCCGGTCGTGATGATGATCTCGTCGAGCGGGAGCGCCGCGCCGGCGGTCAGGTAGCGCAGCGCGATCTGGCGACGCAGTCCGTCGTCGCCGGGCGGGAAGCCGGACAGCACCTGGCTGCGATCCATGTTGCGCGCTGCCGTCGCCGCGTATCGCCACAGGCTGCTCATCGGAAACAGCGAATAGCTCGCGAACGCCGAGCCGAGCGGAACGATGTCCTCGCAGCTGATGGAATCGAGCAGGCGAAACAGCGCGCCGTCGTCGGGCGGCGCCACGGCCCGCTTGCGCGGCAGATCGTGCCCGGTGCGCAGGTGGCGGTCGTCGAGGTTCGCCACGAAATAACCGGACCGTGCACGTGCGACGATCAGTCCCTCGCTCTCGAGCGCGTAGTACGCGCGGAACACGGTGGACGGGCTGACGTGATACGCGCGACAGGCGGCGCGCACCGTCGGGATGCGCGCACCCGGGGCCAGATCTCCGCGCCGGATCGAATCGGCGATCGTTCCGGCGAGCATCGCATAACGCTTCATGCCTGCCTCAAGTCGAGCGCGTTCCTGCCGAAAAAAGAGTAGCACGGCGCGTGTCGCTCGGGCACCGGTCTTCCATCGTGATCCGTTTATTTTCGATGGGCTCTGATCCTGTTTTCTCGAGCGATTCGCAGGCATGCTCTCGCCACCTTCAACCCGACGTCCACTCGAAATACGGAATTCACGCTGCACGACGGCTGATCCGTGGCCGCGCGCATCCGCGCGCGGCTTCGTCTGCCGGCGTCTCACATTTGTCAGGATATTCAGCGTGAAATCGAAATCCGTTCTTGCCGCCATCGTGGCCGGCATGACGTTCGGCCTGTTCGGCCACGCCGCCATCGCGGCCTGTATCAGCAATCCTCCGGCGCAGTCGAGCGCATCGTTTCCCGCCGCGCTGACCGGCAAGCTCGTCTATCACAGCTACGTGAAATACGGCGACGGCACGAGCCAGTTGTTCCTCTACGATTTCTCCGCGCATACGCTGACGCAACTGAGCAAGAGCACCTGGGGCATCACCGATCCGATGAACGGCGTGTTCAGCCCCGACGGCAAGTGGCTCGCGTTCATGGGCATCCGCAACGGCGCATGGAACGTGTTCATGCTGCAGCTCGGCGCGGGCACGCCGCCGGTCAACATGACGAACAGCACGGGCGCGACGCGCAACGAGGATCCGAAGTTCAGCCCGGACGGCAAGACGCTCGTGTTCAAGCAGAACGGCGACGTGAAGCAGGGCACGCTGTCGTATACGAGCGCGGGTCCGGTGTTCACGTCGATCGTGAGCCTGACGAACGCGCCGTCCGGCGCCGAGTATTCGATGCCGTATCTCGCGCCGGATGCGAGCGCCGTCTACTACGCGACCGGCACCGGCGCGAACATGGGCCTGATGAAGCGCACGATCGCGACCGGCGCGACCGCCACGTTCGATCATCCGGCCGGACTGCAGACCTACTATCCGATCGTGCGCGCAGACGGCATGGTGTTCTACGCGCGCTGGAAGGACAGCGGCGGGCTCGACCAGATCTATGCGAAGAGCGCCGACCCGGCGGCGACGCCGAACGCGCTGCCGCTCAACGACTGCGTCAGCAACAACTCGGATCCCGCGCCGGTGAACGGCACCAACTACCTGTTCTTCTCGTCGACGACGGCGGGCGGCTATCAGCTGTATGTCGGCGACGTGACGACCGGTCAGCGCTGGAGCCTGACGCCGTTCGGCGTGAACGCCGACTCGACCAAGGCGAAGCTCGGCGCGAGCTACTACGGCGGTCCGGCCGCGGCGCAGCCGACGCTGCTGTCGCAAGGGCGACCGGCCGCGGCATCGGCGAGCTACAACGCGTCGATGACGCCGGACAAGGCGTTCGACGGCAACACGACCAGCACGCGCTGGGATTCGCCGGAAGGCACGGGCGTCGATCCGCAGTGGATCTCGGTCGACCTCGGCGCGGTGAAGACGATCAGCAGCATCGACCTGTACTGGGACGCGGGCGCGCTCGTCTACCAGATCCAGACGTCGAACGACAACGCGAACTGGACGACGATCTACTCGACGAACAACGGCGTGTCGTACCAGCACGTGACCTTGCCGAACCTCAACGGTCGCGGCCGCTACGTGCGGATGCTCGGCACGAAGCGCGCGACGCAGTGGGGCTACTCGCTGTACCAGATGCAGGTGTGGGGATCGTAAGCCATGCGGCGCCGGCGCGCCGCGCCGGCGGCAGATGAAAAAAGCGACCTCGACGGGTCGCTTTTTTTCGTTGCGCGGCGCGCTCGGCTCACGCGTGAATCACGAGCGCCGGAAACGCCGGGCCGCCGGCGGCCGCGCCCTGGGCGAGCGGGGCGACCTGCTTGCGGCGTTCGCGCGTCGGCGCGACGCCGAACGCGTCGCGATAGCTCTTGCTGAAATGGCACGCGGACTGGAAGCCGCACGCCATCGTGATGTGCATGATCGACATGTCGGTCTGCAACAGCAGCTCGCGCGCGCGGCGCAGCCGCAGCGTCAGGTAGTAGTGCGTCGGCGTCATGCCGAGATGCTCGCGGAACAGGCGCTGCAGTTGCCGCTGCGACATGTTCGCGAGCCGCGCGAGCTCCTCGCGCGACAGCGGCTCCTCGATGTTGTTCTCCATCAGCGAGATCACCTCGAACAGCGACTTGTTCGCGGAACCGAGGCGCGCGACGAGCGGCATGCGCTGCTGCGCGCTCGTGTCGCGCACATGCTCGACGATGAACTGCTCGGCGATCTGCGTGACGCGCGCGGTGCCCACGCGCGCGGCGATCAGGTTCAGCATCATGTCGAGCGGCGCGACGCCGCCCGTGCACGTGATGCGGTCGCGGTCGATCACGAACAGTTCCTTCAGGAAGCGCGTGTCCGGAAACTCCTCCTTCAGCGCCGACATGTTTTCCCAGTGGATCGCGCACGCGTAGCCGGCGAGCAGCCCCGACTTCGCGAGGGCGTAGGTGCCCGTGCACAGGCTGCCGAGCGGAATGCCCGAGCGCGCGAAGCGGCGCAGCGTCGACAGATGGGCAGGCGTCGTCGCGCGCTGCACGTCGACGCCGCCGCAGACGAACACGATGTCGGGCTGCCCCGCGCATTCGGCAGGGCCGGTATCGACCGTCAGGCCGTTGCTCGCCGTGACCGGGCCGCCGTCCGGACTGATCACCGACCAGCGGTAGAGCGGCTGGCCGCTCAGGTAGTTCGCCATCCGAAGCACCTCGATCGCATTGGTGAACGCGATCATCGTGAAATTCGGCAAGGGCATGAACGCGAAGTGGGACAGCGACGCTGTGCGGTCGGGCGACATGGGGAGCGTTCCTTGAATCTCTAATAGCTTTTGGCCCGAGGCACGGATCGGGCTACGGTATTGTGTGAGCGAGCGCAACAAGCGTGCCATACGGCTAAACCCTAGCTCCATACGTTGTCTGGGCTGAAGCGCGATGTTGCACTGCACCGAATCCGTGACGGCCTGCACCCCGATCGGGCGTCGGTGGCACTGCCGGCGTGCCAGTTCATAGGTGAATCGGTTCGTCGGTTTTGTCGGTCATCCGAAAAAGCACGACCGGTTACTTGTACAAAACGGACGCGCATGGCGGAAAAGGCAAAGAACGCGTCTAAATTCATCAATCTGCCGAAAATCCGAACGACAAGAATAGAGCCGTCGGCAGCCTTGCCCGGGACAGACGGAAAACCCAGGTACGGCGGGCCTTGAGCATCGGTTGCAGCCCCCCAATCTTCGCCACGGACGCACTATGTCGAACACCCAGTCTTTCTTCTCGCAGCCCCTTGCCGAGCGCGACGCGCCGGTGCGCAGCGCCATCCTCAAGGAACTCGAGCGTCAGCAGTCGCAGGTCGAGCTGATCGCGTCGGAAAACATCGTGTCGCGCGCCGTGCTCGAGGCGCAGGGCTCGGTGCTGACCAACAAGTACGCGGAAGGCTATCCCGGCAAGCGCTACTACGGCGGCTGCGAATTCGCGGACGAGGTCGAGGCGCTGGCGATCGAGCGCGTGAAGCAGATCTTCAACGCCGGCTATGCGAACGTGCAGCCGCACTCGGGCGCGCAGGCGAACGGCTCGGTGATGCTCGCGCTGGCCAAGCCGGGCGACACGGTGCTCGGCATGTCGCTCGACGCGGGCGGCCACCTGACGCACGGCGCGAAGCCGGCGCTGTCGGGCAAGTGGTTCAACGCGGTCCAGTACGGCGTGAACCGCGACACGATGCGGATCGATTACGACCAGGTCGAGGAACTCGCCCAGCAGCACAAGCCCAGCCTGATCATCGCCGGCTTCTCGGCCTATCCGCGTGCGCTCGACTTCGCGCGCTTCCGCGCGATCGCCGACAGCGTCGGCGCGAAGCTGATGGTCGACATGGCGCACATCGCCGGCGTGATCGCCGCGGGCCGCCACGCGAACCCGGTCGAGCATGCGCACGTCGTCACGTCGACCACCCACAAGACGCTGCGCGGCCCGCGCGGCGGCTTCGTGCTGACCAACGACGAGGAGATCGCGAAGAAGATCAACTCGGCCGTGTTCCCCGGCCTGCAGGGCGGCCCGCTGATGCACGTGATCGCCGGCAAGGCCGTCGCGTTCGGCGAAGTGCTGCACGCGGACTTCAAGACCTATATCGACAACGTGCTCGCGAACGCGCAGGCGCTCGGCGAAGTGCTGAAGGCGGGCGGCGTCGATCTCGTCACCGGCGGCACCGACAACCACCTGCTGCTGGTCGACCTGCGCCCGAAGGGCCTGAAGGGCGCGCCGGTCGAGCAGGCGCTGGAGCGCGCCGGCATCACCTGCAACAAGAACGGCATTCCGTTCGACACCGAGAAGCCGACCGTCACGTCGGGCATCCGTCTCGGTACGCCGGCCGGCACGACGCGCGGCTTCGGCGTCGCGGAGTTCCGCGAGATCGGCCGTCTGATCCTCGAGGTGTTCGACGCGCTGCGCGCGAACCCGGAAGGCGACCGCGCGACCGAACAGCGCGTGCGCCGCGAGATCTTCGCGCTTTGCGAGCGCTTCCCGATTTACTGATCGACACCGACACGACTGGAGCGAGAGAAAACCATGAGTACGCTGCATCAGGACAGCATCATCATCGACGGGCTGAACATCTCGAAGTTCGAGAAGCCGGTGTTCGAAGACATGCGCAAGGGCGGCATCACGGCCGCGAACTGCACGGTGTCGGTGTGGGAAAACTTCACGAAGACCGTCGACAACATCGGCGTGATGAAGAAGAAGATCCGCGACAACAGCGAACTGCTGACGCTGGTCCGCACGACGGAAGACATCTTCCGCGCGAAGAAGGAAGGCAAGACCGGGATCATCCTGGGCTTCCAGAACGCGCACGCGTTCGAGGACAACCTCGGCTACATCGAGGCGTTCGCCGACATGGGCGTGCGCGTCGTGCAGCTTTGCTACAACACGCAGAACCTGGTCGGCACCGGCTGCTACGAACGCGACGGCGGCCTGTCCGACTTCGGCCGCGAAGTGATCACCGAGATGAACCGCGTCGGCATCATGGTCGACCTGTCGCATGTGGGCGGCAACACGTCGTCGGAAGCGATCGCGTTCTCGAAGAAGCCGGTGTGCTACTCGCACTGCCTGCCGTCGGGGCTGAAGGAGCATCCGCGCAACAAGAGCGATGCGCAGCTGAAGGAGATCGCCGATGCGGGCGGCTTCGTCGGCGTGACGATGTTCGCGCCGTTCCTGAAGCGCGGCATCGAGGCGACGATCGACGACTACATCGAGGCGATCGACTACGTCGTGAACCTGATCGGCGAGGACGCGGTCGGCATCGGCACCGACTTCACGCAGGATTTCGCGAAGGAATTCTTCGACATGCTCACGCATGACAAGGGCCGCTATCGCCAGCTGACCAATTTCGGCAAGGTGATCAACCCGGACGGCATCCGCACGATCGGCGAGTTCCCGAACCTGACCGCGGCGATGGAACGCGCCGGCTGGAAGGAGTCGCGGATCCGCAAGATCATGGGCGAGAACTGGGTGCGCGTGTTCAAGGACGTGTGGGGCGCGTAAGCGCCGCGCGCTGCCCGACCGCCTAGCCGCCAGCGATTCGATACAAAAAAACGGGACGTGCCCGCGCCAGTCGCGCGGGCGCGCGGACGAACACATGCCTGCGCCCGAGCCGCGCGGCGTTTTTCCTCACGGAGTCACCACGATGCAACCGCAACTGCCGATCGATGTCGATCCCGATACCGGCGTCTGGACCACCGACGCGCTGCCGATGCTGTACGTGCCGCGTCACTTCTTCACGAACAACCACGTCGCCGTCGAGGAAGCGCTCGGCGTCGAAGCGTACGCCGCGATCCTGTACAAGGCCGGCTACAAGTCCGCATACCACTGGTGCGACAAGGAAGCGAAGCAGCACGGGCTGACCGGCATGGCGGTGTTCGAGCATTACCTGAAGCGCCTGTCGCAGCGCGGCTGGGGTCTGTTCTCGATCATCGAGGCCGACCCGGCCAGCGCGCACGCGAAGATCGAACTGCGCCACTCGTCGTTCGTGCTCCAGCAGCCGGGCAAGGAAGGCAAGCTCTGCTACATGTTCGCCGGCTGGTTCGCCGGCGCGATGGACTGGGTCAACGACACGACGCCGGAAGGCAAGGATGCGCCGCGCGCGCAGTCGAGGGAAGTGCAGTGTGCGGCCGAGCACCACGACCACTGCGTCTTCGAAGTGTCGCCGATCGCGCACTGATGCACTGATACAGAAAACACCCGCAACACGAGACATTCGAACGCCAGAGGTCGCCTGCGATGCGTTATCCCCACCTGTTCAAACCCATGCAGCTGAACCAGCTGACGCTGCGCAACCGGATCGTCAGCACCGCGCATGCGGAGGTGTATGCCGAGCCGGGCGGCCTGCCGGGCGACCGCTACATCCGCTACTACGAGGAAAAGGCGAAGGGCGGCGTCGGCCTCGCGATCTGCGGCGGGTCGAGCCCCGTGTCGATCGACAGCCCGCAGGGCTGGTGGAAATCGGTGAACCTGTCGAACGACAAGATCATCGACCCGCTCACGCGGCTCGCCGACGCGATGCACAAGCACGGCGCGAAGATCATGATCCAGGCGACGCACATGGGCCGCCGCTCGTCGTTCCACGGCGAGCACTGGCCGCACCTGATGTCGCCGTCGGGCGTGCGCGAGCCGGTGCACCGCGGCAACGCGAAGATCATCGAGATCGAGGAGATCCGCCGCATCATCGGCGATTTCGCCGCGGCCGCGAAGCGCGTGCAGGCGGCCGGCATGGACGGCATCGAGATCTCGGCCGCGCACCAGCACCTGATCGACCAGTTCTGGAGCCCGCGCTCGAACCATCGCACCGACGAATGGGGCGGCAGCCTCGAGAACCGTCTGCGCTTCGGCATCGAGGTGCTGACGGCCGTGCGCGAAGCGGTCGGCAAGGACTTCTGCGTCGGCCTGCGCATGTGCGGCGACGAATTCCACGAGGACGGCCTCGATCACGAAGCGCTGAAGGAAATCGCGCAGGCGATGGCCGAGACGGGGCTGATCGACTACCTGAGCGTGGTCGGCTCGGGCGGCGACACGCACAACACGATCGCGAACTGCATGCCGCCGATGGCGCTGCCGCCGGAGCCGTTCGTGCATCTCGCGGCCGGCATCAAGTCGGTGGTGAAGATTCCGGTGATGCATGCGCAGAGCATCCGCGACGCGGGCCAGGCCGAACGCCTGCTCGCGAACGGGATGATCGACCTGGTCGGCATGACGCGCGCGCAGATCGCCGATCCGCACATGGTGATCAAGATCCGCGACGGCCGCGAGGACGAAATCAAGCAGTGCGTCGGCGCGAACTACTGCATCGACCGCCAGTACAACGGCCTCGACGTGCTGTGCATCCAGAACGCGGCCACCTCGCGCGAAGCGACGATGCCGCACATCATCGAGAAGTCGCGCGGGCCGAAGCGCAAGGTGGTAGTGGTGGGCGCGGGCCCGGCGGGGCTGGAGGCGGCGCGCGTCGCGAAGCTGCGCGGCCACGACGTGGTGCTGTTCGAGAAGAACGCGGAAGTCGGCGGCCAGGTGATGATCGCCGCGAAGGCGCCGCAGCGCGAACAGATGTCGGGGATCATCCGCTGGTTCGACATGGAGACGAAGCGCCTGGGCGTCGATCGCCGCCTCGGCGTGGCGGCCGACGAAAAGACGATCATGGCCGAGAAGCCGGACATCGTCGTGCTCGCGACCGGCGGTTCGAGCTTCACGTGGCAGGTGCCGGGCTGGGGCGTGGCCGAAGGGCTGGCCGTCAGTTCGTGGGACATCCTGACCGGCAAGGTCGAGCCGAAGCAGAACGTGCTGCTGTTCGACGGCGTGAGCACTCACGCGGGCGCGGGCGTGGCCGACTTCATGGCGAGCCGCGGCTCGAAGGTCGAGGTCGTCACGCCGGACGTGAAGGTCGCCGACGACTGCGGCGGCACGACCTTCCCGATCTTCTATCGCCGCCTGTACGCGCTCGGCGTGATCGCGACGCCGAACACGATGCTCGACCGTGTCTATGAAGAAAACGGCAAGAAGATCGCCGTGCTGCGCAACGAGTACACGGAAGAACTGGAAGAGCGCGCGGTCGACCAGGTCGTGATCGAGAACGGTTCGTCGCCGAACGACGAGCTGTACTGGAAGCTGAAGCCGGAATCGGTGAACCGCGGCCAGATCGATCCGCACACGCTGTTCGCGGCCGAGCCGCAGCCGTGCCTGTCGGAAGAACTCGGCAACGGCCGCTTCCTGCTGTTCCGCGTCGGCGACTGCATCTCGATGCACAACGTCCACGGCGCGATCTACGACTCGCTGCGTCTCGTCAAGGATTTCTAAAGATGAATCCGGCTTTCCTGATTACCGCACTGTTGTGGCTGTCGGTGGCGGGGCTCGCGTTCGCGGTCGCGAAGCGCTCGTCGTACTGGCGTCTCGGCCGGGCCACCGCGCCCGGCTCGTTCGGCATCGCGAACCTGTTCGCGATTCCGAAGCGCTACTTCGTCGACCTGCACCACGTGGTCGCGCGCGATCCGTACATCGCGAAGACGCACGTCGCGACGGCCGGCGGCGCGATCGCCGCGCTCGCGCTGGTGTTCGTCAACTACGGCCTCGCGATCTATTCGCCGTGGCTCGACAAGCTGATCTTCCTGGCGGCGCTCGCGATGCTGGTCGGCGCGGTGTTCGTATGGCGCCGCCGCGCAGCGAAGGACGTGCCGGCGCGGCTCTCCAAGGGCCCGTGGAACGCGCTGCCCTGGCTGCTCGGCTCGTTCGCGCTCGGCCTCGTGCTGTTCATGCTGGTGCCGACCGGCGCGATGTCGGGTGCGTTCGCGGTGCTCTGCGCGCTGCTGATCGGCGCCGGCGCGTTCACGATGACGATCGGCGCCGCAAAGGGCGGCCCGATGAAGCATGCGATCGCCGGCCTGCTGCACCTGGCCTTCCACCCGCGCCAGGAGCGTTTCGCCGCGACCCGCGAGTCGTTCACCGGCGACGGCGACGCGACGCCGCCGACCGCGCTGAAGCTGCCCGACATCGAGCACGAGGAGTATGGCGTCGCGAAGCCGGTCGAATTCCGCTGGAACCAGCTGCTGAGCTTCGACGCCTGCGTGCAGTGCGGCAAGTGCGAAGCCGCGTGCCCCGCGTTCGCGTCGGGCCAGCCGCTGAACCCGAAGAAGCTGATCCAGGATCTCGTGGTCGGGATGGCGGGCGGCACCGATGCCGCGTATGCGGGCAGCCCGACGCCGGGCCTCGCGGTCGGCCAGCATCGCGGCGAGCCGAACGGCCCGATCGTGTCGGGCCTGATCGAGGAACAGACGCTGTGGTCGTGCACGACCTGCCGCGCCTGCGTGCAGGAGTGCCCGATGCTGATCGAGCACGTCGACGCGATCGTCGACATGCGCCGCAACCGCACGCTCGTGCACGGCACGGTGCCGGGCAAGGGCCAGGAAGTGCTCGCGAATCTGCGCGAGACCGGCACGATGGGCGGCTACGACACGGCCGCGCGCTACGACTGGTCGGTCGACCTGAACGCGCCGGTCGCGCAGCCGGGCAAGCGGGTCGACGTGCTGTTCGTCGCCGGCGAGGGGGCGTTCGACATGCGCTACCAGCGCACGCTGCGCGCGTTCGTCAAGGTGCTGAACAAGGCCGGCGTCGACTATGCGGTGCTCGGCCCCACCGAGACCGACACGGGCGACGTCGCACGCCGGCTCGGCGACGAGGCGACGTTCCAGCAGATGGCGAAACGCCTGATCGGCACGCTCGGCGAGCTGTCGTACCAGCAGATCGTCACGGCCGACCCGCACGTGATGCACAGCCTGCGCAACGAATATCGCGCGCTCGGACTGCGCGTGACGGTCAAGCACCACACGACCTATCTCGCGGAGCTCGCCGACAGCGGCCGGATTGCGCCGAAGGCCGTCGAGGCGCTGCAGGAGAAGCGCACCACGTATCACGATCCGTGCTACCTCGGCCGCTACAACGGCGAGACGGAAGCGCCGCGCAAGCTGCTGAAGACGATCGGGATCCAGGTCGTCGAGATGGAGCGCAACGGCATGCGCGGCCGCTGCTGCGGCGGTGGCGGCGGTGCGCCGCTGACCGACATCCCCGGCAAGCAGCGCATCCCGGACATTCGCATCGCCGACGCGCGCACCATCGGTGCCGACGTGGTCGCGGTCGCATGCCCGAACTGCACGGCCATGCTCGAAGGCGTCGTGGGCCCGCGCCCGGACGTGCTCGATGTGGCTGAACTCGTCGCTGCCTCGCTGGAGTGAACCGGATGAACACGATCAAACGAATCGATCCGCGCCGGCCCTTCATCATCACGCCGGCCGGCCTGAAGCGCATCACGCTCGGCGAGGAAGGCAGCGCCGACGCCAGCGCCGCGAACTGGTCCGGGCACGGCCACGCGGCGTCGGCCGCCAAGCCGCGCCGCGCGCTGCAGGATCCGAAGCACGTGCTGCTGGTGGTCGCGCACAGCGAGCGCGGCGCGCTCGACGACCCGGCGCGCCAGGCGATCGCGGCCGCCGCGCTGCTCGCCGATGCGCAGACCGAAGTCGCGCTGCTCGCGTTCGGCGAACTGAAGGACGACGTCGCCGAACTGGGCGTCGACAAGCTGGTGGAACTCGCCGGCTTCGATCGCCGCGCGTTCGCGCCCGAAAGCGAACTGCAAGCATTGCAGGCCTGCGTGGCGGCGCTCGCGCCGAAGCACGTATTCCTGCCCGACAACGCGACCGGCGACGGCGATCTCGGTCGCCGCTATGCGGCGGCGGCCGGCGCAAGCGTCGCGACGCACGTCGTCGAGATCGACGCGAAGCACGTCGGCGCGTATGTGCATGCGAAGCGCGCGTTCGCGACGCGCGCGCTGCCCGACGTGATCCTGCTCGCGCCGAACGCGGTCGAGGCGAAGCTGCCGTTCGTCGGCGCGGGCGAGCGCCTGGCCGCCGATTTCATCCGTCCGGCCGGCGACGCCGCGCAACCGTACCGCGATCTCGGCCTCGAGGAACTCGACGCCGCGCAGGTCGCGCTCGAGGAAGCCGACTTCATCGTGTCGGCCGGCAACGGCGTGACCGACATCGGCGCGTTCGAGCGGCTGGCCGCCACCTTCGGCGCGGCGATCGGCGCGAGCCGCGTCGCGGTCGACAACGGCCATTTCACGCGCGACAAGCAGGTCGGCGCGACCGGCAAGACGGTCGAGGCCAGCGTGTACATCGCGTTCGGCATTTCGGGCGCGGTGCAGCATCTGCAGGGGATCAAGGACTGCCGCCACGTGATCGCGGTGAACCTCGACGGCAGCGCGCCGATCGCGAAGCGCGCGAACCTGACGGTGGTCGGCGACGCGCAGGCGACGATCGCCGCGCTGATCGAACAGGTGCAGGCCGCGCGCGCCGCGCGCGGACAATCGCCGGCCGCGGTCGGCGCCCGTGAACCGGAAGGAGTTGCAGCATGAATGCCCCCCGCCAGTTGCAACGCATCGCGGTGCTCGTGTCCGTCGGCCGGCACCCCGTCAGCGGCGCCGCGCGCTACAGCCGCAACGACGCGGCCGCGCTCGAGACAGGCCGCGCGCTCGCCGAGCGGCATCGCGCGAAGCTCGACGTGATCCATGCGGGCGATCCCGCGAATCCGGCGCTCGCCGAATACCTGGCGCTCGGCGCGCGCGAGGTCGAGGTGCTGGTCTGCGACGACGGCGAGGATGTCGCGCATGCGCTCGCCGCGCGCGTCGAGGGCTACGACCTCGTGCTGACCGGCACGCGCGCCGAGGGCGCGTACGACACCGGGATGCTGCCGTATCGCGTCGCTGCGTTGCTCGGCTATCCGCTCGTCGGCTCGGCCGTCGACGTGACGATCGACGGCGACCGCGCAGCAGTCCGGCAATTTTTGCCGAAAGGTTTGCGGCGGCGCGTCGATGCGGCGCTGCCGGCCGTCGTCGCGGTCCATCCGCTTGCCAATGCGCAGCCGCGCTACGCGTACGCCCGGCTGCGCGCCGGCGCGATCCGTCCGAGCCGCACGGCGACCGGCCGGGATGCCGAAGCGGCGGCGTGGACGGTCGGCGCGATCGAGCGCAAACCCGTCAAGCTGGTCGCGGCCGAGAAGCGCTCCGGGCATGCCCGGATGCTGTCGGCGACGACGACCGAAAGCCGCGGCGGCAACGTCGTAATTGAGGGGAGTTCAGTCGAAAAAGCACAAGTGATCCTCACGTATTTGCGCGAGCATCAGCTCATCGACTATTGATTTTGATGCCTGTCGGCAAGAACCCAGGGATGCAAGGAATCCGGAGCAAACGATGAAAGTATCGGCAGACATTCGTGCACTGATCGAGCGGCGCAAGGAAGGCTACAGCCTCGAGGCGCCGTTCTACACGAGCGAGGAGATCTTCGCGCTGGACATGGAGACGATTTTCCGCCAGCACTGGATCCAGGTGGCGGTCGAACCCGATATCCCCGAACCGGGCGATTACGTGACGGTGGAACTGGGGAGCGATTCGATCCTGATCGTGCGCGACGACGACATGGCGATCCGCGCGTTCCATAACGTGTGCCGTCACCGCGGCGCGCGCCTCTGCAACGAGGACAAGGGTTCGGTCGGCAACATCGTGTGTCCGTACCACAGCTGGACCTACAACCTGACGGGCCAGCTGATGTTCGCCGAGCACATGGGCGAGAAGTTCGACCGCTGCAAGCACAGCCTGAAGTCGGTGCACGTCGAGAACCTCGCGGGCCTGATCTTCATCTGCCTCGCCGACGAGCCGCCCGTCGACTTCGCGAAGATGCGCGCCGAGATGGAGCCGTACCTGCTGCCGCACGACCTGCCGAACACGAAGATCGCCGCGCAGATCGACATCATCGAGGAAGGCAACTGGAAGCTCACGATGGAGAACAACCGCGAGTGCTATCACTGCGTCGCGAACCATCCGGAGCTGACCATTTCGCTGTACGAGTACGGCTTCGGCTACCAGCGCTCGGATGCGAACGCCGAAGGCATGGATGCATTCGCCGAGACCTGCGTCCGGCGCGGCAAGGAATGGGCCGAGATGGGCCTGCCGTCCGCCGAGATCGAGAAGCTGCTCGACGTGACGGGGTTCCGCACGCAGCGCCTGCCGCTCGACCGCAGTGGCGAATCGCAGACGCTCGACGCGAAGGTCGCATCGAAGAAGCTGCTCGGCAAGTTCGACCAGGCCGATCTCGGCGGGCTGTCGTTCTGGACGCAGCCGAATTCGTGGCACCACTTCATGAGCGATCACATCGTCACGTTCTCGGTGATCCCGCTGTCGGCCGGCAAGACGCTGGTGCGTACGAAGTGGCTCGTGCACAAGGACGCGAAGGAAGGCATCGACTACGACGTGAAGAACCTGACGGCCGTGTGGAACGCGACCAACGACCAGGACCGCGCGCTGGTCGAGTTCTCGCAGCGCGGCGCGAACAGCAGCGCATACGAGCCGGGCCCGTACTCGCCGTACACGGAAGGGCTCGTCGAAAAATTCTCGGCCTGGTACATCGGCCGGCTCGCCGAAAAAACCGGCGCATAGCGATTAGCGATCTAGCGATTTAGCAGCGGAGTCAGACATGATGCGAGATGCGGCCAATTTCGAGCCGACCGACAGCCGGGTGACGCGCCCGGCTTTCTGGAACGCCCTTTCCGAGCGCTGGACGAGCGACGTCGAGGAAACGCTGGTGTGTTGCCACGTGCGGCAGGAAACGCACGACGTGAAGAGTTTCTTCTTCCGTTCGCCGCAGGGCCGCACGTTCTCGTTCGAGCCCGGGCAGTTCCTCACGCTCGAACTGGACATCGACGGCGAGACGATCAATCGCTGCTACACGATCTCGTCGTCGCCGACGCGGCCGCATACGGTGTCGATCACCGTCAAGCGCGTGCCGGGCGGCAAGGTGTCGAACTGGCTGCACGACAACCTGCAGCCGGGCGCGTCGGTGCGCGTGCTCGGGCCGGCCGGCGAATTCACGTGCGCGCGGCATCCGGCGCGCAAGTACCTGTTCCTGTCGGCGGGCTCGGGCGTCACGCCGCTGATGTCGATGAGCCGCGCGCACCACGATCTCGCGGAGGATCGCGACATCGTGTTCGTGCACAGCGCGCGCACGCCGGACGACATCATCTTCGCGCGCGAGCTCGACCTGATCGCGTCGAATCACACGAACTTCCGCGCGTCGTACGTCGTCGAGCGCGTCGGTGCGCGCACGAACTGGCCGGGCGTCACGGGCTTCCTGACGCTGCCGCTGCTGAAGCTGATCGCACCGGACTTCATGGAGCGCGAGATCTTCACGTGCGGCCCCGCGCCGTACATGAAGGCCGTGCGCGACCTGCTCGACGAAGCGGGCTTCGATCGCAAGCGCTATCACGAGGAGAGCTTCTCGTTCGAAACGCTCGCGCAGACCGCGAGCGACGAACTGCTCGCCGATCTCGCGCCGGTCGCCGACGACGGTGGAGTCGCGACGAAGCAGTACACGGTCAGCTTCGCGAAGAGCAATCGCGAGATCGCATGCGGCTCGGAGCAGCACGTGCTCGACGCGGCGCGCCAGTCCGGCGTGCGGCTGCCGGCATCGTGCACGCAGGGGATGTGCGGCACCTGCAAGGTGAAGCTCGTGTCGGGGCAGGTCGACATGAAGCACAACGGCGGGATTCGCCAGCGCGAGATCGATCAGGGCATGGTGCTGCTTTGCTGCAGCAAGCCGCTGTCGGATCTGGTGATCGATAAGTGACGACTGGCCGCGATGCGACGCGATGCGTCGCATCCGGACAAGCATCTGTCGGAAAAAAACGCTACCGCGGATTTGTGGTTGAAGAACCTAGAGAGACAACGCGCGGACGCGCATTTCAAGGAGATCGACCATGAAGCTACTCGGAAAACTGTTGTGGACCGGCGCACTGTCGGCGATGGTGGCACTGAGCGCATCGGCGCTCGCCGATACGAAGCCGACGCTGAAGATCGGCTACGTCGAAGGCTGGGACGATAGCGTCGCGACGTCGAACGTCGCCGCGCGGATCATCGAGAAGAAGCTCGGCTACCCGGTCCAGCTGGTGCCGGTCGCGGCCGGCGTGATGTGGCAGGGCGTCGCGCGCGGCGACCTCGACGGCACGCTGTCCGCGTGGCTGCCGGTCACGCAGGGCGCGTACTGGGATCAGTTCAAGACCAAGGTCGTCAATCTCGGCACGAACTTCCCCGACGCGAAGATCGGCCTGATCGTGCCGGCCTACGTGAAGGCGAAGAGCATCGACGACCTCAACGCGGAGAAGGGCGATTTCGGCGGCCGCATCGTCGGCATCGATGCCGGCGCGGGCGTGATGCGCAAGACCGACGACGCGATCAAGAGCTACGGGCTGAACTACACGCTGATGCCGAGCTCGGGCAGCGCGATGACGGCCGAACTCGCCCGCTCGATCCATGCGAACAAGGCGGTGGTCATCACCGGCTGGGCGCCGCACTGGATGTTCGCGAAGTGGAAGCTGCGCTTCCTCGAGGATCCGAAGAAGGTGTACGGCGAAGCCGAGCACGTCGACAGCGTCGTGAATCCGGCGCTCGAAACGAAGGCGAAGCCGGTGGTCGCGTTCCTGAAGAAGTTCCAGTGGAAGCCGGGCGAAATCGACAGCGTGATGCTGTCGATCCAGAACGGTTCGAAGCCGGAAGCGGCTGCCGATGCATGGATCGCGGCGCATGCGGACCGCGTGAATGCATGGACGGAGGGTGCGCAGTAAGCACGCGGCGATTCGTCACACGAAATAACCAAAGAGACAGTCCGGGAATGGCTTGCAGGAATCCGAAATAATCGCGATGCACTGCGGCCATATCCCGGAATTTTTTTGCCGATTCTGCAAAAAAGTGCGTATGTTGTTACACTAGCGCGCTTGTGCAGAGTCATCACAGGAGGATTTGGATGAGTCAGGCAGGACTGCGTGCGAACCGCACCAGTGATGTTGAGGCAACCATCTCACATGATTCGACGGGCCACACGCTGCATCGTGGCCTGACTTGGAAGGACGCATTCTGGGTGACGAGCGGCGTGCCGGCAGGCGTGCTGTTCACGATCGGCGGCGTATGTGCGACGATCGGCCAGCCCGCGTGGGCGATCTGGATCGCCGCGATCACGATGGGGCTGATTCAAAGCGCGACTTATGCGGAAATATCGGGGCTATTTCCTCATAAATCGGGCGGCGCGTCGGTGTACGGCGCGATCGGCTGGGTTCGCTACAGCAAGCTGATTGCCCCGGTTTCCGTGTGGTGCAACTGGCTCGCATGGTCGCCGATGCTTGCGCTCGGCTGCGGCCTCGCGGCGAGCTATGCGCTCACGAGTCTCTTTCCCGCCGATGCGGCGGTGCTGCACTGGCAGCTCAAGGTTGCGGATCTTGGTTTCATCAAGCCGGGTCTGTCGCTGCGGATCAACGCGACGTTCATCATCGCGACGATCCTGCTTCTCATCACGTTCAAGCTTCAGCACAGCGGTGCGTCCAAGGCTGCGCGCACGCAGCGCATTCTCGGCATCGCGTCGCTCACGCCGCTGCTGATCGTCGGCATCGTGCCGTTCGTCACCGGCGACGTGCCGATGTCGAACCTGCTTCCGCTGCTGCCGCTCGGTCACGACGCGCACGGCAACCTCACGGCCGCGACGTTCGGCGCGTGGAACGGGCAGGGCGTGACGATGGCGCTGGGTGCGATGTTCATGGCCGGCTGGGCGTCGTACGGCTTCGAGACGGCCGTCTGCTACACGCGCGAATTCCGCGATCCGCGCCGCGACACCGCGAAAGCGATCTTCTGGTCGGGCGCGCTGTGCCTGGTCGTGATGACGCTCGTGCCGATGGCGTTCCAGGGCGCGCTCGGCACGCAGGCGATGCTCGATCCGGCGATCGGCGACGGCACCGGCGTGGCGGCCGCGATGGCGAAGATCGTCGGCGGCGGCGCGTGGGTCGCGAATGCGGTCGTCGTGATGCTGATGCTGTCGATCCTGCTGATCGTGATGACGTCGATGATGGGCTCGTCGCGCACGCTGTACCAGGCATCGGTCGACGGCTGGCTGCCGAAGTACCTGTCGCACGTGAACGAGCACGGCTCGCCGACGCGCGCGATGTGGACCGATCTCGGCTTCAACCTCGTGTTGCTGATGATGTCGGACTACATGACGGTGCTGTCGATCTCGAACGTCTGCTACATGTTGTTCGTGTTCCTGAATTTGCAGTCGGGATGGATCCACCGGATGGATCGCGGCAGCTGGGATCGTCCGTTCCGCTGTCCGACGTGGCTGCTGGTCGCCGGCTCGCTGTGCGGATACGCGAACCTCGTCTATGTCGGCGCCGGCGCGAACCTGCAGGGCGACGGTACGCTGCGCAACGGCCTGATCGCGATGCTGCTGATCGTGCCGGTGTTCCTCTATCGTCACTACTGGCAGGATCGCGGCCGCTTCCCCGCGCAGATGCAGCGCGACATGGAACTGGAGGTGCCGAAGCGCAGCATGTGGCTCAATCTCGCGCCGTATGCGGCGCTCGTCGGCGCGGCGCTGACGATCGGGTTGTCGTATTACTTTGCGTGGGTGAAGTAGGCGCTTTACGCGTGCGCGATTCGCGCGCCGGTCCCGGAAACCGCACACGGGGCTGTCGCGCGATCGCGGTGCGCGAGGTAGGCGCGCTGGCCTGAACCGTTCTTCTCTGCGGCCGCGTTCTGCGGCATTCTCTTTTTCACCCTTCCCCCTCTGTCCCTCCTCCCGCCTTTTGCCGGTCGAGACTGGTCGATGTGCCGGCTGCTTCGTAAGAATGTAAAGGAAGCGCCGGCGCAATGCGGCGTCGGGCCGACGGCCGCGTCGGCCGGTTTGCGGGCAAGGTCATCCGCTTCGGCTACACTTCCACTCCGCAACGATTTCCCCTAAAGTTAGCGTGCCTCGGGCCTACGGCCCGCCGGGCAGAACCTGAGACGGAAAGGAAGAACAATGAGTTTTGCTCCGAATGGCGGCCTGCCGGGCGGTCTCGGCGGCAGCCCCTTGGGCTCGTTGAGTGCGCTCGGCGGCCTGGCCGGCCCTGTCGCATCCACGATCGCGGGCAATGTCGGGCCGCTGGCCGGCGTGGCCGGCCACATCGACACCGTGCAGCGCGCGCTGCAACTCGCGCAAACGGGCTTTTCCCTGATGCAGAAGACGCCAGGCGCGATCGCCGACGCATTGAACGATGCGGCTGGCGGCGTCGCGCGCCTGACCCAGCTCAACCGCTATGTGACGATCGATACGCCGCTTGGGCCCGACGTGCTGCTAGTCAGCGCGGCGATCGTCGACGAGTACGTGAACCGGCTGCCGGAGATCCACCTGGATCTGCTGTCGCACCGGAACAACCTGACGCCCGAGCATCTGATCGGTCAACCGGTCCGGATCAAGTTCGACCAGGAGTCGACGCTGCTGTCGCTCGCGCGCGCGACTGCTTCAGGCGACGGAGACACGACGCGCCACTTCGACGGATATGTGTCGTCGTTCGATCGGCTCGGCAATCCCGGCAAGGTCACGCAGTACCAGATGACCGTCGTGCCGTGGTTCTGGTTCCTGACGCGCTCGACCGACTGCCGGATCTTCCAGAACAAGACCGCGCAGGACATCCTGCGCGAGATTTTCCAGGAGCACGGCTTTCCGGATTTCGCGTTCGACATTCGCAGCACGCAGAAGCCGCTCGAGTACGTGGTGATGTACCAGGAGTCGTACTTCAATTTCTGCGCCCGCCTGATGGAGCAGGAAGGGCTGGTCTGGACGCATCGCTACGAGAAGGACAAGCATATCCTCGTCATTGCGGACAGCAACCTCGTATTCCGTCCGATCGACGGCCTCGCGACGGTGCCGTTCTCCCATACCGAATCGAGCGAGCTCAACGGCATCGACCGGCTCGACGAGGGGCGGCGTTTCGGCGTCGGCAAGATCACCTACCAGGATTTCAATCATCATCAGCCATCGTCGCCGCTGATGCTGGTGGAGGCCGGTTCGCAGAATCTCGATCATGCGCGGCTCGCGTCCACCGAACGGTTCGAGCACCAGTCGCTCTACGATCACGGCGACGACGGCAATCGCTACGCACGCTATGCGATGGAGGCGGAGGAGGCCATCGCGCATCGCTTCCTCGGCAGCGGCTACGCGTGGCAGATGACCACCGCGGGCCAGGTCAAGGTCGTCGATCATCCGGTGCAGTCGAACAACCAGGATTACGCGATCCTGCATGTGCGCCACGAGGCGGTGAACGACTATACGCAGAACGCCGCGCAACTGCCGTACCGCAACAGCTTCGTGCTGCTGCCGATGAAGATTCCGTTCAGGGCGCCGCGCATGACGCCGAAACCGGTGATTCACGGCACGCAGTCCGCAATCGTCGTCGGTCCGAAGGGCGAGGAGATTCATACCAACGGCAGCTGTGTCAAGGTGCACTTCCTGTGGGATCGGCGCGGCAAGCGCGATGGTTCGGATTCCATGTGGATTCGCGTGTCGCAGCCGTGGGCGGGCGACGGCTGGGGCGCAGCCGCGATTCCGCGGATCGGGCAGGAAGTGATCGTCGCGTTCAATCAGGGCGATCCGGACAATCCGGTGATCGTCGGCCGCATGTTCAACGGCGAGCAGGGCAATCCGTACCATGGTGCGGCCGGGCAGACCATGGGGATCAAGAGCCAGACGCACAAGGGCGAAGGCTCGAACGAACTGTTGATGAGCGACGTCGCCGGTGCGCAGATGCTGTACATGCACGCGCAGAAGGACATGAACGTCATCGTCGAGGATGCGCAGCTCACCGCGGTGCTCAAGGGCGACCGGACCGTTCAGGTCGCGAAGGGCAACCAGGCGACGACGGTGTCGGTCGGCAATCTGTCGGACGTGGTGTCGCAAGGCAATACGCTGCAGCAGACGCCGCTCGGCGTTCACACGATCGAGGCGAAGGAACTGTGGATCAAGATCGGCGGCGCAGGCGGGACGCGGATCCACATGACGGCCGACGGGATCGACATATACAAGGGCGCGTCGGTGATCCACCTCGACGACGCGAACATCAGCATCCAGGCGTCGCGCACCGACATCAATCCCAAGAACGGCTGATCTTCAACAGGACAACAACACATGTACCAGATGCATGAGGGCACGCTGGCGCTGCCGGTCGAGTGGCAGGACAAGACGATGAACGTGTTCGTGTCGGCGGCGACCGGCACCGAGGGCGTGAGCCTGGTGATTACGCGCGAGCGGCTGCCATGGGGAATGAAGTTCGCCGAATACGTGGCGAACGAGACGCGCAAGGTCGCGAAGAAGGTGCCCGACTACGCGGAAGTATCGAGCGCGGGCACGACCGTGTCGGGCCGCGATGCGCACGTCCACGAGTTCACGTGGACCAATAATGGCGCGTCGATTCATCAGCAATTGACGATGGTCGAATACGGGCAGGTCGTGATGATGCTGACCTTCACGGCGCCGGGCGCGTTGAGCGATACGCAGCGCGAGCAGGTCAACGCGGTGATCCAGAGCCTGCAACTGCGCGTGCCGGACTGACGGGGCGGGCCATGTCGGATACGCTTGTTTACGACGAGCCGGGCGGACGCGCCGCCGAGCGTATGGAGCGCCTCCGCCATCTCGAGGATGGCGAGGCGGCCAAGGCCGCCGAGCAGCCGTTCTACGAGAACGTCAACCATGTGATGCTTGGCGGCGATATCGGCTGGGCGACTGCCAGCGTCCTCGACGCGGGGATCACCGCGGGCGCATCGGGATCGGCGATTGCCGGCGCGCTGGCGGTCGAGCTCGCACCGGTTGCGGTCGCGATCGGCGGCGCGTGGGCGCTGGACAAGCTCGGCGTCACCGACGCGATGTCGCGCGGCTTCGTGTGGGTGGGCGACGAGCTCGGTCTGACGATCGGCCACGGCGATCCGCATCCCGCTTGCGTCGGCGATGCGGTCGCGCACTCGATGGGCGCGTGGGGCCTTTTCGGCGGCATGCTGGTCGGCGTCGCGGTCGGTGCGATCGTGGCGGCGGCGGTGGTCGCAACGGTCGCGACCGGCGGGCTGGCGGGCGCGTTGATCGTCGGCGCGTGCATGGCGGGCGGCCTCAGCCTCGGCAGCGCGCTGGCCTCCGCGAGTCAGCAGATGGGCAGCGACTGCGGACAGATCGTGACCGGCTCGCACGACGTGTACTTCGAGGGGCGGCAGGTTGCGCGCGTCACCGATCTCGTCAAGTGCGACCAGCACTCGGACGTGCCACAACCTCTCGTCGAAGGCAGCCGGACCGTATTCGTGAACGACCTGCCGCTCGTGCGGATCGGCCATGAAACGCACTGCAGCGCGAAGGTCAACGCAGGGCGCAAGAGCATCTGGATCGACAAGACGACCGCCCAGTACGGTCCGAAAAATCCCGAGCTGACCGCCGCCGAGGAGTTCTGGGCGAGCCTGCTGGGCGCGTTCGCGGGCGGGGCGGTCGGGCGGACCATCGGCAAGGGATTCAAGCCGAAATCGACCGAATCGGCCGAGCAGCGCGGCATCAAGGACGAGCAGAGCAAGTGTGTGGACGACCCGGTCGACGTCGTGACTGGCGAAGTGCTGGAGGTGCGCGTCGATCTGGCGATTCCCGGGGTGCTGCCGCTCGAACTCAGGCGGCGCTACCGGACCCGCTCGGACGATCGCGGAATGCTGGGCCGCCGCTGGTCGGACAACTGGTCGCAGCACCTGACCGTCGAGGCCGGCCGGCTGGTGTATTTCCACGACGGCGCAGGCCTGGTGACCGGCTTCGATGCGCCGCCGGGACTGCCGCTCGACGGCATCAACCTGCGCGAACCGCGCTATCGGCTGGTCGGCAGCCGGCTCGAGCCGCGCATCCTCGATCGCGACACGCGGCAACTGCGGATTTTCTCGCCGCTGGTCGAAGGCCAATCGTCCCGCCTCGAGCGGATCGAGGATCTCGACGGCAATGCCATCGTCTTCTCCTACGACGCGGCCGGGCGCGTGAGCGACCTGGCCCACAGCGACGGCTACCGGCTGGAAGTCGTGTATCACGGCCGGGATGTCCAGCCCGGGCGGATCGTGCTTCACGATCCGGACGATGGCGTTCGCACGCTCGTCGACTACGGTTACCAGGACGGCATGCTTGCCCGCGTGGCGAGCTTTCAGTTCGGCCGGTTCCATTACGCGTACGACGAGCACGGCTGGATGACCCAGTGGCGCGATACCGACCAGACCGACGTGCGCTATCGGTACGACACGGCCGGGCGCGTCGTCGAGACCGGCACCCGGCAGGGCTACCACACGGGGCGGTTCGTCTACGAGACCGGCCGCACGCGCGTGATCGACGCCGACGGCGAGTGGATCTACGACTACAACGGCGAAGGTCTCGTGACGGCCGAAACCGATCCGCTCGGCCATTGCACGCGCTCCGAATGGGAGCTCGGCCGCCTGATGGCGCGGATCGATCCGCTCGGGCGCCGGACCGACTACCGCTACGACGATGTCGGCCAGCTGGTTTCGATTACCGAAAGTTCGGGCCGGAGGATCGACCTCGAATACGAAGAGCAGCGCTTGACGTCGGTCGGTTTGCCGAACGGCGGCCGGATCCGGCTCGAATACGATCACGCGCAGCGGGTGATTGCGCGAACCGAGCCGGATGGCGCGAGGACGACGTATCGCTACGGTTCCCGCGGCGAACTGCTGCGCGTGGTTCATGGCGATCGCGAGACGCGGCTGGACTACGACCGGCGACTGCGGCTGACGGACATCGCATTGCCCGGCGGTGCGCGCCTGAGGCGCAGGACTGACGTGCTCGGCCGGGTGCTGGAGGAAACCTCGCCCGACGGGCATACGAGGCGCTTCGACTATACCGACGGCCCGGACAATCCACGCGGCCGGCTGCGGACGGTCACGCGCGCGGACGGCTCGGTGTCGCGGGCGCAATACAACAGCGAGGGCCTGCTGGTCGGCCTGACCGATCCGCTCGGGCACACGGTCCGGCGTGCCTATGGCCCGTTCGATTTGCTGTTGGCGTCGATCGATGCGGCCGGCCAGGAAACGCGGTTCGAGTACGATCACGCGACGCGGCTGACGAAGGTCGTCAACGCGCTGGGCGAGGTCTATACGTATCGCTACGACGCGGCCGGGCGTCTCGCTGACGAAATCGACTGGGGCGGCCGCGTGACCGCGTACCAGCGCGACGCCGCCGGCCGCCTGCTCGCCAGGACGCTGCCCGACGGTGGCCAGTGGCGCTATGCGTACGATGCGCAGGACCGGCTGATCGAGGTAGACGCCGGTGACGTGAAGCTCGTCTATCGCTACGACCGATCGGGCCGGCTGGCGTCCGCGGAGGTGCACGGCGACGACGGGCACGCGCATGTGACGCGCTTCGCTTACGACCGAAACGGGCGTCTGATCGGCGAGGATCAGCATGGCGAATTGCTGCGGCACGTCTACGACGCCGACGGGCTGCGTCGTCTGCGGATGACGCCGCACCGCGAGACGGCCTACGCGTACGACGCCTTGGGCGCGCTGACGCAGGTCGGCAGGTTGACGATCCATCGCGACGGTCTCGGGCGCGAGACGGGCCGGCAGGCGGGCGAATTCGCCACGCACCGGCAATACGATGCGCTCGGTCGCATCCGCCGGCAGATCGCCGGCCCGGCGGCGGCGATCGAGGTCCTGCAGGCCGACCCCGCACGTGCGCTGGAGCAGCTGACGCGGCAGGTCTATCACTACGACGCGGCCGGGCAACTGGAGCGCGTCGACACCGACGCCGATACGCTCACCTACCGACGTGACGTGCGCGGCCAGGTCGTGCAGGCGGACAGTCTGCTGCAGCCGGCCGAGCACTACCGCTACGACGCGGCGATGAACGTCGCCGCGCACGGGCGGCAGGCGCCGGTCGACGTTCACCACTACGGCCGAGGCGGCCTGCCGGAACGGATCGGTCATGCGCGCTATCGATACGACGCGCGCGGCCGCACGATCGAAAAGACGGTCGAGCAGCCCGGGTTCCGGCCGAAGACGTGGCAATACACGTGGGACGGTCTCAACCGGCTCGTCAAGGTCGTGACGCCCGAGCGCGGTGTCTGGCTGTATCGCTACGACGCATTCAACCGCCGGGTCGGGAAGCAGCAGGTCGGCAGCGGCGAAACCGTCCGGTTTCTGTGGGATGGCTCGACCGTGGCGGAGCGCTGGGTCGAACAACGGGACGGCACGACCGGACAGGTGGTGACCTGGCATATCGAGCCGGGCAGTTTCTCGCCGCTCGCGCAGGAGACGGACGACGGGGTGTATCCGGTTTTGACCGATCAGGTGGGCTTGCCGACCGCGGTATTCGACGAACGCGGCCAGTCCGTCTGGAAGGCGTCGTACGCGTTGTGGGGAAAACTGCTGCCGGCCAGGCGGGCCGCGAACGATGCACGCGGCGCGTCGATCGATACGGCGCTGCGCTTTCCCGGCCAGTGGGCCGATGACGAGAGCGGGCTGCATTACAACCTGAACCGGTACTACGATCCGGATTCGGGGCAGTATCTGTCCATCGACCCGATAGGACTGGCTGGCGGCATCCGCACTCACGGCTACGTCGCCAATCCCACCCAGTGGATCGACCCGCTCGGCCTTGCCGGATGCGAGTTCCGCGAATTCCTGAAGGACAAGTGGGGCAGCAAGGACGTCGCGGACGCGCTGGAGGCGAAACGCGGCAATCCGGTACTCGACAAATTGCTGACCGACAACGAGTACCTTGCGATACGCGGCTATACGTCCAACCTGTATGAGGAAATCAACCCGGCGCTGCGCGCCGGTAATCCGGGCGAATGGGGGCGGTTGACCACGGAGGCGTCGAACGGGCTGACCAAGCTCGCGGACAACGGCTACGCGCATGTGGGCGACGTCGTGCGAAACCTGCGCCTTACCAATGAACAGGTCGAACAGTTGTTCCCGGTCGGCGGCGTTTTCCAGGACAAGGCATTCCTGTCGACGACTTCCGACCTGGATGGCGTATTCCCGGGCAAGGTGACGATGAACATCTCGTCACGCAGCGGCGTATCGGTCAGCTCGCTTTCCGAATATCCTCGGGAAGCGGAGGTATTGTTCAAGCCTGATACCCCGTTCAAGGTTCTCGACCGTACGCACGATGCCGCGAACGGGTCCTGGAATATCACATTGGAAGAGCTGTGATGAGTGACAAGAGTGCAGCGCTGTCGGCAGAGCAGCGTGCGGCCGTCGAGCGCGCGGCCGCACGTGCGGCGCGACGTAGCCAGTATCCCGAGGATATGGGTTTTCAGCCCTATTCCGGGCGATTTACCAACGCGGACGTGACGCTGAAGACGCCGTGGCTGAGCGAGTATTTCAAGTTCAGGAACCGGCATCCGCACGCCGATCGCGATACGCTGCGGGCCGTTCAGCAGCAGCTCGGCGCCGATTGCTCGGACATCGTCGACCGGTTCCGCGGCGCAATGCTGGGACTGGCAATTGGCGATGCGCTGGGCACCACGCTCGAGTTTTCGCCGCGGGACAGCGCCACGGTTACCGATATCGTCGGCGGCGGCCCCTTTCACCTGAGGCCCGGCGACTGGACCGACGATACGAGCATGGCGTGCTGTCTCGCGTACAGTCTTCTGCATTCGCATCGATTCGATCCCGACCATGTGATGCTGGCCTTTTCCTACTGGTATCGATTCGGTGCATACAGCCCGACTGGAGAGTGCTTCGATATCGGCGGCACCACGCGGGCCGCGCTCGATCGTTTCCTGAAAACGGGAAATGCGTTCGCCGGAGATACCGATCCGCATTCGGCGGGGAATGGATCGCTGATGCGGCTGGCTCCGGTCGTGCTGTTCTATGCGCACGATTTCGACAAGGCCGTGCATTTCGCGGCCGAAAGCTCGAGGCTCACACATGGCGCGAAGGAGGCCGTCGATGCCTGCCGTTTTTTTGCCGCGCTGCTGTGGGGCGCGTTCGCCGGGTTTTCAAAAGAAGACATGCTCGGCGACCGATTCTCGCCGCTGCCTGGGTATTGGGATGAAAATCCGCTCGCGCCGGCGGTCGAGCGAATCGCACGCGGCTCGTACAAGAAAAAATCCCGCAGCGAGATATCGTCGTCGGGCTACGTGATCGATACGCTCGAAGCGGCATTGTGGGCGTTCTATCACCATGACGACTTCGAGTCGGGAATGCTCGCGGCGGTCAATCTCGCGGGGGACGCCGATACCATCGGCGCCGTGTTTGGGCAGGTGGCCGGCGCGAGCTACGGGGAGACGCGGATTCCCGTCAGGTGGATCGTCAATACGCACGCGGCGCACGGGTTTTATCACTTTGCCGAGGATTTGCTCGCCGCATCGCGAGCCGATCGATCCGCGGATTGAAAGCGCGCGAACCGCGTTGAGCGGCAGCCACGCGCTGCAGCGCTGAGTCGGGAAACCGCGCGGATGGAATGGCGGATGCGCGCGTGATCGAGATCGATCCGGAGATTTCCAGGCCGGATTTTTTGAGTTCTTGTCCGGCCTGGACGCAGCACGCACGACCCGCGCATCGTGCGCGTCCGCGCCGGCCGTGACCGCAACGACGACCGCGCGCGCCTTACGAAAACACCACCGTCCGATCCCCGTTCAAAAACACCCTTCGCTCGATAAACGCCTTCACCGCGCGCGCGAGCGTGATGCACTCGACATCGCGCCCGACCGCCAGCAACTGCTCCGGACGCAACGCGTGATCGACGCGCTCGACGACCTGCTCGATGATCGGGCCTTCGTCGAGATCGTCGGTGACGAAGTGCGCGGTCGCGCCGATCAGCTTCACGCCGCGCGCATGTGCCTGGTGATACGGCTTCGCGCCCTTGAAACCCGGCAGGAACGAATGATGGATGTTGATCGCGCGGTTCGCGAGCTTCGCGCTCGTTTCCTGCGACAGCACCTGCATGTAGCGCGCGAGGATCACGAGTTCGGCGCCGCTCGTCTCGAAGAAGTCGAGCCACTGCGCTTCCTGTTGCGCCTTGGTCTCGGGCGTGATCGGGAAATGCCGGAACGGCAGCCCGTGTTGCGCGGCGAGCGGCTCGAAGTCGGGATGGTTCGACACGATGCCGACGATGTCCATCTTCAGCTCGCCCATCCGCCAGCGGAACAGCAGATCCGCGAGGCAGTGCTCGAGCTTCGACACCATGATCAGCACCTTCGGCCGCGCGTTGACGTCGTGTATCGCCCATTGAATGTCGCCGCCTGGCCCGGCGAGGCTCGCCGCGATCGGCGCGAACTCGTGGCGCAGCGCGTCGATCTGCAGCGTTTCATCCGTCGGATGAAATACGCAGCGCACGAAGAAGCGGTTGCTGAGATCGTCGTCGAACACGTTCAGCGCATCGACATAGCAGCGATGGCGGTCGAGAAAGCCGACGACGGCGGCGACCTGACCGGCCGCGCTCGGGCACGACAGCGTCAGGACGAATTGATCGGGGCGTGGGTCGGCGCTCATGAGACTCCTCGGATGTCAGGGGGCGCGAAGCCGCGCGGCGGCGGCCGGAAACGGCGCGCCGCATGGCTTGCGGGAGGCTCAAGTAAATCAGGACGATTTGGCAGCGGATAGAACCAACCCGCCGTGTGGCTGGTATCGGCGCGCCAGCGCGCCGGAAACGGCCGGCCGCGCTACGCGCCCGCGCACGCGTCGAGCAGCCAGCGGCGGAACACGTGCGTGGCGTCCGGCTCGGGCCGCTGCGGCGGCCGCACCAGGAAATAGCCGCGCGACGTGACGACGGGCGCGTCGACGAGCTTCACGAGCTGCCCGGTGGCGACGAGTTCGTCGACGAGCGGCGCCCAGCCGAGCGCGACGCCTTCGCCGAGCAGCGCCGCATGGATCACCAGCGCGTAGCTGTTGAAGGTCACGCCGCGCGCGGCGGCCGGCGCATCGAGGCCGTGCGCGTCGAACCAGCCGGCCCACGACAGCCAGCGCTCGGGGCGCGTCGGCTGCACGTGCAGCAGCGGCAGGGCGAGCAGGTCGTCGGCGCGCGCGACGTGCGGATGCGCGTCGCGGAACGCCGGCGAGCATACCGGCGTGACGGCTTCCGGAAACAGCCGTGCTGCGGTGCACGACGGCCAGTGGCCGTCGCCGAACAGGATCGCGATGTCCGCATGGTCGCGCTGCGCGTCGTAATCCTGCGACGTGACCACGCGCACGTCGACGCCCGGCATTACATGCTTCAGCCCCGCCAGACGCGGCATCAGCCAGTAGGTCGCGAAGCCGAAATCGGTGACGATCGTCAGCGATCCGTGCTGGCGCCGCGCCCGCAGCGTCGCGGTGGCGCCGCGCAGCGTGTCGAGGCTCAGCCGCACGGCTTCGTACAGGCATTCGCCGTCGTGCGTCAGCGTGACGCCGCGCGGGCTGCGCTCGAACAGCGGCACGCCCAGCTCCGCTTCGAGCTGGAACACCTGCTGGCTGACGGCCGGCTGCGTCGAGCCGAGCTCGCGCGCGGCGGCCGTGAAGCTCGCGAGCCGCGCAGCCGACTCGAACGCGCGCAGCGCCTGCATCGACGGTAACGCTTCGGATTTCGACATAAGTCTCTCTAATGGCCCCATAAGGGCCGGACGCCTTCCCGCGCGAATTCGGGCGGGCGATAGTGCATCGGACGGCGCCAAGCTGCGCCGCGCAAGGCTTTCCGCGATTCTAGCCAGTCGCGGCACGGTCGCGCGGCACTTTCTTCGCGTGGCGTCCGTCATGCCGGACGCACTGTCGTGCAAACGGCGCGTCGCTCCATTCGAACACCGATTTCTCCACGAACGCCGATGACGAACCCGACACCCAACATTCTGATCCTGATGGCCGACCAGTTGACGCCATTCGCGCTGCCGGCGTACGGCAACCACGTCGCCCGCACGCCGACGCTCGACCGGCTCGCCTCGCAAGGCGTGGTGTTCGACGCGGCGTATTGCGCGAGCCCGCTGTGCGCGCCGTCGCGCTTCTCGCTGCTGACCGGCAAGCTGCCGTCGGGAATCGGCGCCTACGATAACGCGGCCGAATTGCCGGCGCAAACGCTGACGTTCGCCCACTACCTGCGCGCGGCCGGCTACCGGACGATGCTGTCCGGCAAGATGCACTTCTGCGGCCCCGACCAGCTGCACGGTTTCGAGGAGCGGCTGACCACCGACATCTACCCGGCCGACTTCGGCTGGGTGCCGGACTGGGATCGCCCGACCGAGCGGCCGAGCTGGTATCACAACATGAGCTCGGTGCTCGACGCCGGCCCGTGCGTGCGCACTAACCAGCTGGACTTCGACGACGAAGTCACCTTTGCCGCGAAGCAGAAACTCTACGACGTCGCGCGCGAGCGCGCGGCGGGCCACGACGCGCGGCCGTTCTGCATGGTCGTGTCGCTGACCCATCCGCACGATCCGTATGCGATCACGCGCGAATACTGGGATCTGTACAGCGACGACGAGATCGACATGCCGGCCGTGCGGCTCGACGCGGCCGACAGCGATCCGCATTCGCAGCGGTTGCGATTCGTCTGCGAAAACGACCGTACGCCGCCGACCGATGCGCAGATCCGCGCCGCGCGCCGCGCGTATTACGGCGCGACGTCGTACGTCGACACGCAGTTCGGCAGCGTGCTGACCGCGCTCGAGCAATGCGGGTTCGCCGACGACACGATCGTGATCGTCACGTCCGACCACGGCGACATGCTCGGCGAGCGCGGGCTCTGGTACAAGATGACGTTCTTCGAGGGCGGCTGCCGCGTGCCGCTGATCGTCCATGCGCCGGGCCGTTTTGACGCCGCGCGCGTGCGCGGGCCGGTGTCGCACGTCGACCTGCTGCCGACGCTGGTCGAACTCGCCGGCGCCGCGCCCGACGGCGGCTGGCCCGACCCGGTGGACGGCGGCAGCCTCGTGCCGCACCTGCGCGGCGCGCCCTCGCACGACGTCGCGCTCGGCGAATACCTGGCGGAAGGCGCGGTCGCGCCGGTCGTGATGATCCGCCGCGGCGACTGGAAGTACGTGCATTGCCCGGCCGATCCCGACCAGCTCTACAACCTGGCCGACGATCCGCGCGAGCGTACGAACCTCGCCGGCCTGCCGGCGGCGGCCGACATGCTCGCGGCGTTCCGCGAAGAGGCCGCGCGGCGCTGGAACCTGCCCGAGCTGGACCGGCAGGTGCGCGCGAGCCAGCGCCGGCGGCGTTTCCATTACGCGGCCACGACGCAGGGCCGCATCCAGGCGTGGGACTGGCAGCCGTTCACCGACGCGAGCCAGCGCTACATGCGCAATCACATCGAGCTCGATACGCTCGAAGCGATGGCGCGCTTTCCGCGCGTCGGGCGCTGAGCGTCCCACATCGCGATCATGAATGAACGACGGAGGAAGCGGACGATGAAACGGCAATGCAATGCAGCAACCCGGATCGGCGCGGCGCTTGCCGCGGCCGCCTGCATGACGGCAACGACAGCGGCACACGCGGCCGAGCCGCAGACCTGCCGCGACGTGCGGATGGCCGCGCCCGGCTGGACCGACATCGACGCGACGAATGCGATGGCGGGCGTCGTGCTGAAGGCGCTCGGCTATCGGCAGGACATCGCGAACCTGTCGGTGCCGATCACGTACCAGGGGCTGAAGAAAGGGCAGGTCGACGTGTTCCTCGGCAACTGGATGCCGGCGCAGGGGCCGCTCGTGAAGCCGTTCGTCGACGAGAAGTCGATCGACGTGCTGCACGCGAACCTGAGCGGCGCGAAGTTCACGCTGGCCGTGCCCGACTACGTGGCGGCCGCCGGCGTGCATTCCTTCGCCGATCTCGCGCGCTACGCGGACCGCTTCGGCGGCAAGATCTACGGGATCGAGCCCGGCGCGCCGGCGAACCAGAACATCAAGCGGATGCTGTCCGACCACGCGCTCGGCACGGCGAACTGGTCGCTCGTCGAATCGAGCGAGACCGGCATGCTCACGCAGGTCGAGCGCGCGGTGCGCGACAAGCGCTGGATCGTGTTCCTCGCGTGGGAGCCGCACCTGATGAACACCAAGTTCCACCTGACCTACCTGTCGGGCGGCGACGCGTATTTCGGGCCGAACTACGGCGGCGCGACGGTCAACACGGTGACGCGTGCCGGATTTGCCGACCAGTGCACGAACCTCGCGCGGCTGTTCCGGCAGATGACGTTCTCGGTCGACGTCGAGAACCGGATGATCGCCGACATGCTCGACAACAAGACCTCCCCCGCGCTGGCCGCGCAGCATGCGCTGAAGGCCGATCCCGCGCTCGTCGCGGGCTGGCTGGACGGCGTGACGACGAGCGCCGGCGCGCCCGGCCTGCCCGCCGTGCGGGCCGCGCTCGACGGCCACTGACGGGCGCCGGCGGTTCTCCGGCGGCGGCCTTTGCGGCCGCCGCCCGTCATCCGTGTTTTCCCGAGCGGGTCGCATCGAGACCATTTGGTGTCGCCTTCAGACGGGTGACGGGAAATATGGGTTTGTATTTTTCGCCAATGGCCGGGTTATTGCGAAAAACGCAATACCGAAGCCATCGGATGTACCGAATACGAATCAACCGGCCCACGGCGGTACGTGGCCGGCAAGGATTCTTTCCATCGAACGGGTCAGGGAGGGTGGTCGACAATGAAGCAATCGAAAGTTGCCGTGGCAGTCGCGCTGGCGTGCGCGGCGTGTATTCCCGCGATCGGTCATGCACAGAGCAGCGTCACGCTGTACGGGATTCTCGACGCGGGCGTCACGTATGTGAACAACACGGGCGGCTCGCACGTGGTCAAGTTCGACGACGGCGTCGCATACGGGAACCGCTTCGGGCTCAAGGGCACGGAGGATCTCGGCGGCGGCCTGAAGGCCGTGTTCGCGCTCGAGAGCGGCTTCCATCTCGGCAACGGGCAGCTCGGCTTCGGCGGCGCCGAATTCGGCCGCCAGGCTTATGTCGGCCTGCAGAACGGCTGGGGCACGCTGTCGTTCGGCAACCAGCTCGACATCACGAACGAACTCGTATCGATCTACAACATCTCGGCGTGGGGCAGCGGCTATGCGATCCACCAGGGCGACTTCGACCGCTTCAACGGCGACCGCCTGCCGAATTCGGTGAAGTTCCTGTCGAACGATCTCAACGGCTTCAAGGTCGGCGCGATGTATTCGTTCGGCAACGTCGCCGGCAACTTCCACCGCAACAGCGCATGGAGCGCGGGCGCGAGCTTCACGAAGGGCGATTTCTCGATCGGCGCCGCCTACACGCGCCTGAACAACCCGAACGGCATCTACGCGTTCGACCCGTACGCGATGATCGGCACGCATACGTTCCTCGGCCAGCAGACCGTCACCGTCGATCCGGTCACGGGCGCGCGCACCGACCTGTACGCGAACACGCCGATGAACGTCGACAGCCAGGGCACGTTCGGCGTCGGCACGAGCTACACGATCGGCAAGCTGTCGCTCGACGCGAACTTCTCGTACACGACGATCAAGGGCTTTGGCCAGTCGTCGCACATGCAGGTGTACGAAGGCGGCGGCCTGTACCAGTTCACGCCGGCGCTGAGCTTCATCGCGGGCTACCAGCACACGCGCTTCGAAGGCCACCACTGGAACCAAGGCACGGCCGGCCTCCACTACCTGCTGTCGAAGCGCACCGACGTCTATATCTCGGGCGACTACCTGCGTGCGTCGCAGGGTGTCGACGCGGTGATCGGCTACAGCTTCACGCCGTCGACGACGCAGACGCAGGCCGACGTGCGGATCGGGATGCGGCATTCGTTCTGAGCGGGGCAGGTCGGGTTTTCCACGTCTTCAGCGAGGTCTCTCTTTGGCGCGAACTGCGGTTCGCGCTTTTTTTTGCCTGTCGATTTCGGTGATCGGTTACTTCATGTAAAAGTCGAACTCCGCATCGTAGGTCCGGATGCTCAGATCGATCTTTTCGCCATCCAGTTCGAAGGTTGTCGGCGTTGCGTCGATGCCGCATTTCTCCAGCTCGGCGCGCAGGTTCTCCTTGTTGACCGGCAGCTTTCTCTCCTGCAACCACGCAGCGATCGGCGGGTGCTTCAGCAGCTTGCCGAAATAGACGCCATGGCGCGGCTTCACTTTCAGCGTGAGGGCGGCGCGCAGGCAGATATCGAGGATCGAGCCCGCCGGTACGATTTTCGTCGCGTCGGGCTGGGGGGACGCCGTTTCATCGATTTCCGCCGAAAACACGTCGCGCAGGACGGGCGCGACGACTTCCCCGTAAGACTTGTCGAAGCGATCGAGAAAATCCCGGGTTGCGACGTCTTCCGCCGCAATCTCCTTGGGTTTGCCGGCCTGATGGATCTGGAAACAACCGTCTTCGTCGTTGAAGCGGATCAGGAACAGCGAGAACTTCCTGTTTTCCTTGACGACGACGTAGAACATCACCGGCACCTGGATCAACGAGGCGTCGATCCCGCCTCGCATCAGGATGTCCTTGAATTTGGCAAGATGGGCGCGATCATGGTCGGGCAGGTCGAACGCATGCGTTTGCGCCGCCCACTGCATCGGCGTGATCGCGCCGCAGAGATCCTTGTTGAAGTCGCGGCCGAACAGCGTTTCGCGGTAGTCCCACAGCAGTTCCTTCGCGCACTCGTCGATCGAGATGTTGGTGCGAAACTTGGCTTCGACGAAATGATGATCGTATGACTCGTGGCCGATCAGCAGATCCGGAAGGTTGCCGATGTAGCGCTGGATCTTGCTGGCGTTGCTACGGCCAGCGTCGCTGCGCGCACGCGACGACCGATTGGCAAACTGGGATGCGAAATGCTCGACACCGGCATTCTCGATCTGAAAACCCATTGCCGCAAAATGATTCTTGCAAATCGCCTCGACGATATCGCCTTTGATCCGACGTACACCGAAAGCATCTTTCATCACCGTTCTCGATCCATGGACAGGGAATATTGCGTACGATCCTGGCATGCGAGGCATGACCGAATTTTCGGGCCGTACGATCACGTTGCCGACAATCGCGGTTATCGGCAGATTTTTTCAGTCGCCCTCCAGCAGCTTGTGCAGCATGCGCTTCGGATTCTTCAGAAAGGCCTGCATGAGCGAGCGGATCGCCGGCAATGAAAACGGGTAGCGGTCGAACGACTCGACCTTGTCCCGCAGCAGGGAAATTCGGCTGATGTACTGGGTGGAAATCATCGTAGTCGTCGCAGTCGTATTCGCAGGGGGCGCGCCGTTCCGGATCACGTGGCGATCGGCACTTCGCCGCGGTCTATTCCTGATATGGTGCGCAGCCCTTCCGGTCCTTCTCCGTTGGGGCGCCATGCTGGGCGGCATCCAACCAGCCGAGGTTGAACTGGGTATGACTGTAACGACACCGGAGCGTGGGCCGAGTGGACACGGTCTTGCTATCGACGGCCAGCGTATCCAGCTTGAGCGGCACCGCAGGAAAGACGACATCGGCCAGCGCGATCTGGCGGGCGTCATGTTTGGTCCGGTATTTGTCGATGCGCCATTCCGCTGCTTTGCCGGCTACGACGCGATAACCTGAAGGCGCGAGCTTCGGGGACGAATAATAGAGTGCCATCGGCCGGTTCAACCGTGCGTCGTCGCTGGCTTCGAAGCGAAACAGCTTGCCGGGCACGAACAGGTCGGTGGGCGGATCCTTGAGATCCGGATGGAATTCGGGCTGATTCGCAAAAATCCATTGATGATCGTCGTCGTAAATCACCAGCTGGATGTCGATGTTGCCGGGATAAGCCAGCGTGTTGAAATCCTCGACTTTCCGGTAAAGGACCTCGGGCGGCGACGAACTGGTGTTCTTGTTGTTGGCCAGATAACCGGGATTGGCCAGCACGATTTCCGGATAGCGGCCGAATGCCCCCATCAAACGATATTTCGTTCCCGGAACATAGGCGGAGAGCGGGCGACGCATGGGCACGTTCTCACCCTGAACCTGCCAGCTGAGCTTGGGCGCATCAAGAAGATTTTTCCAGTCCGGGGCGGCGCCGCTCTTCAACGCAACCAGGTTTTGCTCTTCGCACTTACCCTGGAAGCAATCCTGATACATGTAAAGGTCGATACCGTCTTTTTCCAGCGCAAGCCACGGAACCGGATTGGCGGGAATGCTGTAAATCCTGTGGTACGTCTCCGTCTGGACATTCGGAACGATCAACGGTGGACAGCCCGCGAGCAACGCGCTGACGGGTAACAGCGCGAGCCATCTGGCCCGTTGCCAATATTTTGTTCTGGTAATCCCGGCCTTGCTGATCATGGTGTCTTGTCGTTATTGAATCGACATGTTTTTGTCGATTGCCGTGTTTCGACGTTCCGGAAGACGGACAGTGGTGGCCTGCGGGCGGGCGCCCCGACATTCGCGGCATCGCCGGCCAACCCCGTCTTTCGCTCTCTGTTCGTCTATTTATCGGATGCCCTGCCAATCGTCAAATGATTTTCCGCAGCGATTCGTATCCGGCGCGGTTGATCGTTGCAAGCGGGACGACCTCGGGCGGGCCGTGAGCGGCGCAATAAAAGCGACTCACGCGATGACCGAATACCCCAACCTGCACGCCGTCCGCAAGATTCCGGCGAATTTTTTCGCCGTCACGCGCCGACCCGGGCGTCGGCTCGTTTCCGTCGTTTGTCATATCATCGCGACTTGGCCGCGGCACGGCCGCCGGTCGAGCGGCCCGCGACCGGATGCACCGTGCCGCCGCTCGCCATGCGCCGATCGCCGAGACCCCGATGACGACCCCGTTACCCGAAGCCAGCCTGCCGTCCGACCCGCCTGCCAACCTGTTCCGCCACGTCCCGTTCCTGCGCTTCTGGGGCACGCGCGTGATGTCGTCGCTGGCGTTCCAGATCCTGTCGGTCGCGATCGGCTGGCATGTCTACGCGATCACGCACAGCGCGTTCGCACTCGGGCTCGTCGGTCTCGCGCAGTTCGTGCCGATGTTCGCGCTGACGCTCGTCGTCGGGCAGGTCGCCGACCGCTACGACCGGCGGCGCATCGCGACGATCTGCCAGAGCGTCGAGGCGCTCGCGTCCGGCGTGTTCCTGCTGGGCGCCGCGCAGGGCTGGCTGGGCGCGCCGGGCGTCTATGCACTGGCCGCCATCGTCGGTACTGCGCGCGCATTCGAGTCGCCGTCGGTGTCGTCGCTGCTGCCGGCCGTCGTGCCGCGCCCCGAACTGCCGCGCGCCACCGCGCTGTCGACGTCCGCGAACCAGGCCGCGCAGATCCTCGGCCCGGCATGCGGCGGGCTGTTGTACGGCTTCGGCGCGCCGGTCGCATTCGGCACCAGCGTGGTCGCGTTCGCGATCGCGGCGATGCTGAGCGGCAGGATTCCGCTGCGCAGCGCACCGCCTTCGCGCGAGCCCGTCACGCTGAGGTCGGTGTTCTCGGGGATCGCATTCATCCGGCGCGAGCCGGCGATTCTCGGTGCGCTGTCGCTCGACCTGTTCGCGGTGCTGTTCGGCGGCGCGACCGCGCTGCTGCCGATCTATGCGCGCGACATCCTGCAGGTCGGGCCGTGGGGGCTCGGCGCGTTGCGCGCGGCGCCCGCGGTCGGTGCACTCGCGGGCACGCTGTGGCTCACGCGCTTTCCGCTGAAAGCGCGGCCCGGCCGCGCGATGTTCGGCGGCGTGCTCGCGTTCGGCATCGCGACGATCGTGTTCGGGCTGTCGCGGCATTTCGCGCTGTCGCTGCTCGCACTCGCGGCGCTCGGCGCGTCGGATGTGATCAGCGTGGTGGTGCGCCTGTCGCTCGTGCAACTGCGCACACCCGACGAGATGCTCGGGCGTGTGAGCGCCGTCAATGCGCTGTTCATCGGTACATCGAATCAGCTGGGCGAATTCGAGTCGGGCGTGACCGCCGCATGGTGGGGCGCGCCGACGGCGATCGTCGTCGGCGGGGCGGCGACGATTGCCGTCGCGCTCGCATGGATGCGCCTGTTCCCGCAACTGACGAACATGAAGTCGCTCGAACGCGATGCGTGACGCTCGTCAGGCGCGGCGGCGACTGGTGCCGTCGCGTGATGGCGAGGCCACCGTCATGCCCCGCTGTCGCGCGCCACGCGCACGGCCGTGCCGTAGCAGATGACTTCCGTCACGCCCGTGCCGATCTCGGTCGAGTCGTAGCGCATTGCGACGATTGCATTCGCGCCGAGCCGGCGCGCCTCGGCGAGCATCTTGTCGAAGGCCTGCTGACGTGCTTTTTCGCACAGCGACGTATAGAGCGTGATGTTGCCGCCGAACAGCGTCTGCAGGCCCGCGCCGAACGAGCCGACGATCGAGCGCGAGCGCACCACGATGCCTTGCGCGACACCGAGCGAGCGTACGGTCGTATGGCCGGGCAGATCGAACGCGGTCGTCACGCGATCGGGCGAGAGGTCGTCGAGGGAGCGGGAAGTGTCGTTCATGGCGGAGCCGGTGCGGGCGGTAATGATCGAACGACGATTCTATCCGGATGCGAACGCGGGGCCGCGCAACAACGCAGCGCCCGGCGTCAGCGCGTCGCGCGCCGGTCGCTGCGCGGACTCACGCCGAACCGCGCGCGATAGGTGCGGGAAAAATGCGAGGGCGATTCGAACCCGCACGCGACGCACACCGACGTGATGCTCATGTCGGTCTGTTGCAGCAGCTCGCGCGCGCGTTCGAGACGAAGGTTCTGGTAGAAGCGCGTCGGCGTGTCGTTCAGCGTCGTGCTGAACAGCCGTTCGAGCTGACGCCGCGTGATCGCGACTTCTTCCGCGAGCGCATCGGAGCCGAGCGGATTCTCCATGTGCCGCTGCATCGTGCCGATCACCTGGATCAGCTTGCGGTTGTGCACGCCGTAGCGCGCGGCGATCTCGAGCCGCTGGCTGTCCGAGCGCTGCCGGATCCGGGTAACCACGAACTGCTCGGAGATCACGGCCGCGAGATCGGCGCCATGCCGCCGCCCGATCAGGTCGAGCATCATGTCGATCGACGCGGTGCCGCCCGCGCAGGTGATGCGTCGATCGTCGATCTCGAACAGCTCCTGTGTCGCGTTCAGATCCGGATAGCGTTCGCGGAATGCGGCGAGCGCTTCCCAGTGCAGCGTGAGCGGCTGCGATGCATCGAACAGCCCGGCTTCCGCGAGCACGAAGCTGCCCGTGTCGATCCCGCCGAGCGTCGCGCCGTGCCGGTGCTGGCGGCGCAGCCAGTCGGCGAGCGGGCGTGTGTAGCACACGAGCGGATCGAAGCCGGCGACGACGAAGACCGTGTCGACACGCTCGACGTCCGCACACGCGGCTTCGGCCGCGACCGGGATGCCGTTGCTCGCGGCGACGGGCGCGCCGTCGACGCTGATCACGTGCCAGCGGTAGAGCTCGGCGCGAAACCGGTTCGCGACGCGCAGCGGCTCGACGGCGGACATGAAGCCGAGGGCGGAGAAGCCGGGCAGCAGCAGGAAGTGGAAATCCTCGGGCATTGCAGTGGGAATGAAATCCGGTGAACGTCTTGCATCGTGCGGGGCGGTGCACACACGGGTGTGCGCCGGGGCCGGCCCGGCGGGAGTCGGGCTGGCCGTTCGTGATTATCGCGGGTTTTGCGTGGTCAGCGGGTTTTCGTATGGCGTGCCGAGCGGCGCACCGTCGTCGAAGGCAGTTCGCCGAACTGGGCCTTGTATGCGCGCGCGAAATGGCCGAGATGGATGAAGCCCCAGCGGGCGGCGGCATCGGCGATCGACAGGTCGGCCTGTCGCGTATCGAGCAGCAGCCGCCGCACCTGCGCGAGACGCAGCGAGCGCACGTAATTGAGCGGCCCCGTCTGCACGACCGACTGAAAGCTGTTCTGCATCGTGCGCCGGCTCACGCGCAGTTGCGTGCACAGGCTCAGGATGTCGACGGGCGCTTCCGGATGCTCGATCACGTAATCGTGGACGCGTCGCACGATGTCGGCGCGGCACGCATGCGTGAGGCCGTGCGGCTGCGCGGGCATTCCGTAGGTGAGCAGATCGACGAGCACATTGCCGATTTCGCCGCGCAGTTCGCGCTGTGCGCGCGCGTCGGCGAAGGCGTCCGGCGCCGCGAGCATCCGCTCGAGCAGCGTCGCGATCTGCAGGCTCGCGCGCATCCGAGCGGCGCCCGGCATGTCGACGACGCCGCGCCGGTACGCGCCGTCGTCGAGCCGGACGCCGGCCGCATCCTCGATCTGCTGCATCAGCGCGGCATCGACCACGACGCAGATCAGCGACATATCGTCAGGAGAATGGACCTCGAACGGCACGCCGCCGCGCGCAATCACGATCGCGCTGCGTTCGACCGGCGCGCCGCAGAACGCGAGCGGGCCGGCTCCGGCGAGCGGGATGCCGACTACGGTATGGCCGGACGGCATCCGTCCGCGCTGCGCGATGCGGACGTTGACGGTTTCCTGGAACAGCAGCAGGCCGTCGGGTGCGGCCTGCTTGACCGTGCTGCGGTAGGGACCGGGGCCGATCTGGTCATAGCGCTGATCCCAGCCGCGCAGCGCCTCCGCGTGCCGGTCCGCGTCGTCGAACATCTGGTGAAACACGAACACAGCGCCTCCGGTGGGATCGAGCAGACCGCGCAAGATTAAACCGACCGCGCGGTCGGTGCAACCGCCACGAGGGTTAATCCGGGCGCGATATCACGACGCCTGTGACGGAGGCCGCACGTGCCTTTCACGCCGATTTCCAATATCCCGAATTGGCACGCACGGGTTGCCGGTCTCGGTGCTGAGCGCATTTATTGGAGGACTACAGTCGCCGCACACAACATGAATCCCACTGGAGGCGACATGAGGACAAGGCGACGAACCGCCGCGTTCGCGACGACGCTGGCGTTCGCGGCGGCAGCGTGCGGCGGCGCGCATGCGACGGAAAAACCCGAGGAACTGGTCGTGCAGAAGATGCCGCCGTGGCATCCGCACGAGGTCTATGTGGTCGACATCTCGATGCCGTCGATGACCGACGGGCGCATCTACGTGTACGACGCCGACGCGAGGAAACTGCTCGGCCAGATCGACGGCGGGTTCGCGCCCGGGCTCGCGATCTCGCCCGATCACCGCACGAGCTTCGTCGCGACCACGTACTTCTCGCGCGGCTCGCACGGCACGCGCACCGATGTCGTCGAGATGACGGACAACACGACGCTCGATCACGCGGGCGAGATCGTGATTCCGCCGAAGCACGCGCAGCACGTGCCGTCGCCGTACAACACCGCGTTCAGCGCGGACGGCAAGCGGCTGTACGTCGCGAACATCACGCCGGCCGCGTCGGTGACGGTGATCGACGTCGCGTCGAAGAAGGTGCTGTCGGAGGTCGACATGGCCGCGTGCGTGCTCGCCTATCCGTCGGGCAACGATCGCTTCACGGCGCTGTGCGAAAGCGGCAAGGCGCTGACCGTCGCGCTCGACGCGAACGGCAAGGAGACCCGGCGCACGATGTCGGACGCGTTCATCGACGTCGACAAGGATCCGGCCTTCGTGAACGCGTCGCCGTATCGCGGCGGCTATCTCTTCACGACCTTCAGCGGCAATGTGCGCAGTGCCGATTTCAGCGGCGCGCAGCCCGTCTTCGGCAAGCCATGGTCGCTGGTGACGGCTGCCGAGCGCGCCGACGGCTGGCGGCCGGGCGGCATGCAGCAGACCGCCGTGCAGGCGAAGCTGAACCGCTTCTACGTGCTGATGCACAAGGGCGACGAGCACTCGCACAAGGATCCCGGCACGGAGGTCTGGGTGTACGACCTGCAGACGAAGCAGCGCATCACGCGCTGGAACCTCGCGCAGCAGAAGATCGATCCGCTCGTGTCGATCCAGGCGAGCGAAGACGACAAGCCGCTGTTCTACGGCCTGACGGGCACGTCGGACCTCGTCGTGATGGACGCGCGCACCGGCCGGCTGCAGCACGTCGAAAAGCAGATCGGCAATACGTCGACGCTGCTCGTCAACCCGTGAGGCCGCGATGACGCTCGATCCCGTTCTCGTTACCGGCGCACCGGCCGGCGCGGCCGTCGTCGTGCTGCTCGGCGCGTTTGCCAAGTGGCGGCGGCCGGCCGCATTCCGCGACGCACTGGCCGGCTACCGGCTGCTGCCCGACGCGCTGACCGCGCCCGCGGCGTTCGCGATTCCGCTCGCGGAAGCGGCCGGCGCGGCGGCGCTGCTGTTCCCCGATACACGCGTGGCCGGCGCGATCGGCCTGATCGTGCTGCTCGCCGCATTTGCGGCCGGCCTCGCGATCAACATCGTGCGCGGCCATACCGACATCGACTGCGGCTGCTCGGGCTTCGGTGCGACCCGCGCGCCTTCGCATGCACCGCGCGGCATCGGCTGGCTGCATGTCGCGCGCGTGCTGCTGCTCGTCGCGCTGGTCGCGACGGCGCTCGTCGAACCGGGTGCGCGCGCGGTCGTGTGGTTCGACTACCTGACGCTGTTTTTCTCCGTATTGCTGATCGTTTGCGCGCTGCTCACGGTCGACGTGCTGCTTGCCAACCTGCCGCGCCTTTCCCACCTGAGGAATTCATGATGCAAACCGCTCTCACCGTTTCCACCGCACTGCTCTGGGTCGTCGTTCTCGCGCTGGGCGCGATCTGTCTCGCGCTCGTGCGCCAGATCGGCATTCTGTACGAACGCATCATGCCGGCCGGCGCGCTGATGATCGACAAGGGGCCGGCGGTCGGCGCGATTGCGCCGACCTTCGAGCTGACCGATATCCGCGGCGCGCACGTGAAGGTCGGCGGCATCGATGCGACGGGCAAGGCGACGCTGCTGTTCTTCCTGTCGCCGACCTGCCCGGTCTGCAAGAAGCTGTTGCCGCTGCTGCCGTCGCTGCAGGCGAGCGAATCGACACCGGTGAACATCGTGCTCGCGAGCGACGGCGATCTCGCCGAGCATGCGCACTTCGCGCAGAAGCACGATCTCGGCCGCTTCCCGTACGTGCTGTCGCAGGAGCTCGGCCTCGCATACCAGATCGGCAAGCTGCCGTATGCGGTGCTGCTCGACGAAAGCGGCACGGTGCGCGCGAAGGGTCTCGTCAATACGCGCGAGCACCTCGAAAGCCTGTTCGAGGCAAAGGAGCGCGGCGTCGCGTCGCTGCAGCAGTTCGTGCACGGCGATCACGCTCACGATCACGGCGCGCACGCGCAGCACGCGTGACCGGCCGAACCGCCTTCAACATCACGGGAGAACAACGACATGGGGCTGTTTGATTCATGGTTCGAGCGGTCGGCGCGCGGCGTCGCGCAGCACAGCTCGCGGCGCAGTGCGATGGCGAAGCTCGGCAAGGTGCTGGTCGGCTCGGCGATGCTACCGCTGCTGCCGGTCGACCGCACTGCGTACGCGGCCGATGCGGCGCCGGCGGCATCCGGTGCGCCCGCAGCGGGCGCCAGCGACGACCCGACCAGCTGCGACTACTGGAAGTACTGCGCGATCGACGGCTGGTTGTGCAGCTGCTGCGGCGGCACGTCGAGCAGCTGCCCGCCCGGTACGACACCGTCGCCGATCACGTGGATCGGCACCTGCCGCAATCCGCACGACGGCTCCGACTACATCGTGTCGTACAACGACTGCTGCGGCAAGACGTCGTGCGGCAAGTGCTTCTGCAATCGCAACGAGCGCGAGAAGCCGCTGTACAAGCTGTCGCTGAACAACGACATCAACTGGTGCATGGCGAACGGCAACGCGAACTATCACTGCTCGGTATCGGTCCTGCTGGGAGCGGCGAAACAATGAAGATGAAACATGCGATCGAGATCGCCGCCGCGGGCATCGCGGCGCTGACGTTGTCGGGTGCGGCCGTCGCGCAGCAGGCCGCGCATTACCCGGCCGGCAAGACGCTGTTCGATGCGCAGTGCGCGGTGTGCCATCAGGCGGGCGGCAAGGGGCAGGACGGACTCGCACCACCGCTGATCGAGTATCCCGGCAAGTACGCGACGGTCGAGCAGGGCCGCGCGCAGCTCGTCGCGACGCTGCTGCACGGGATGTTCGGCGAGATCCAGGTGCACGACAAGCACTACAACTTCAAGATGCCGTCGTTTGCGAGCGCGAGCGACGACGACATCGCGAACGTGCTCAATTACGTCGTGTTCGACCTGAACGCGCAGCATGGCGACGCGAAGCCGTTCACGCCGGCCGATATCCGTGCGGCGCGCGCGAAGGAAATGGACGGCACGGCCGTTCATGCGCAGCGCGCGATCGTCACGAAGGGGCTCGGGCTGTGAACGCCGCGCACGGCGTCCGGGGCGTGCGCTCGCCGCCGTCGCGCGCCGGCCGCATGACGCGTCGACTGCCGGCGCTGCTGCTCGCCTGGGCCGCCGCATGGGCGGCCGTTTCACCGGCGCATGCCGACGGGGCAGCCGGCGCGGCGCTTGTGCGACAGCACTGGATGCTCAACTGCATGGGCTGCCATACGGCGACGGGCGGCGGCATTCCCGGCAAGGTGCCGCCGCTGTCGAATTCGCTCGGCTATTTCGCGCATCTGCCGGCGGGGCGCGAATACGTGATGCGCGTGCCCGGCGCGTCCAACTCGGCGCTATCGGACCAGGAACTGGCCGACGTGCTGAACTGGGTGCTGACGACGATGAACCGCGACGCGCTGCCGAGCGACTTCAGGCCTTATACGGCCGCCGAAGTCGCTGCACACCGCCGTCCCGCGCTGGCCGACGTCGCGACAGTACGAACCGGTCTGATTCGTGCGTTGCGTGCACGCGGGATCGAAGGCGTCGCGGAACGCTACTGACCGCTCTATTCAAGGACGAACATGGAGACGAACGATACTTTCCCGCTGCTCGACGCGACCCGCGCGTTTCTCGCGAAACCGAAGCGGATGCTGGTCGGCGCCGAATGGGCCGATGCGGTGTCGGGCCGCCAGCTCGACGTCGTGAACCCGGCCGACGGCAGCGTGCTCGCGCGCGTGCCGGACGCTGACGGACGCGACGTGGAGCAGGCCGTCGCGGCCGCACGCCGCGCATTCGACGCGGGGCCGTGGCGCACCGCGAAGACGACCGACCGCGAACGCCTGCTGCTGACGCTCGCCGACCTGATCGAAGCGAACGCACGCGAACTCGCCGAAATCGAATCGCTCGACAACGGCAAGCCGGTGATGGTCGCGCAGGGCCTCGACGTGCCGATGGCCGCGCAGTGCTTCCGCTACATGGCCGGCTGGGCGACCAAGATCGAAGGCAGCGTGATCGACGCGGGCATGCCGTATCTGCCGGACAGCGAAGTATTCACATACACGCGCAAGGAGCCCGTCGGCGTGGTCGGCGCGATCATTCCATGGAACTTCCCGCTGCTGATGGCTGCATGGAAGCTCGCTCCTGCGCTGGCGACAGGCTGCACCGTCGTGCTGAAACCGGCCGAGGATACCCCGCTCACGGCGCTGCGGCTCGGCGAGCTGATCCGCGATGCGGGTTTTCCGGACGGCGTCGTCAATATCGTCACGGGGCGCGGGGCCACGGCAGGCGCCGCGCTGTCGCGCGATCCGCGCATCGACAAGATCGCGTTCACCGGCTCGACGCAGACGGGCAAGCTCATCGGCCACGCGGCGCTCGACAACATGACGCGGATGTCGCTGGAACTCGGCGGCAAGTCGCCGGTGATCGTGCTGCCCGACGTCGATCCCGACAAGGCCGCGCAAGGCGTCGCGAACGCGATCTTCTTCAACCAGGGGCAGGTGTGCACGGCCGGTTCTCGTGCGTATGTCCATGCAAAGGTATTCGACGACGTGATCGGGCGCGTCGCGCAGATCGCGCGCAGCCTGAAGATCGGCCCGGGCATGGACCCGGCGACGCAGGTCGGCCCCCTCGTGTCGGCGAAGCAGCGCGAGCGCGTGTGCGGCTATATCGGCTCGGGGCTCGACGAGGGGGCACGCGCGCTCGCGGGCGGGCGTGCAATCGACGGGCGCGGCTTCTTCGTCGAGCCGACCGTGATGGTCGATACGACGCACGCGATGCGTGTCGTGCGCGAGGAGATCTTCGGGCCGGTACTGGTCGCGATGCCGTTCGATGATATCGACACCGTCGTGCAGCTCGCGAACGATACGCCGTATGGTCTTGGTGCGAGTATCTGGTCGAACGACCTGTCGGCAATCCACAAGCTGGTGCCGCGCATCGCGGCGGGCACCGTGTGGGTCAATTGCCATTCGCTGCTCGACAACGCGATGCCGTTCGGCGGCATGAAGCAGTCCGGATTCGGACGCGAGCTGGGCCGCGCGGTGATCGAGCAGTTCACCGAAAGCAAATCGGTGATGATGAATTACGCGTGAACGCGGGCGGGCGCATGGCCGGCGCGCCGGCCATGCCTGCGCCACTGCACCGGTGTTCCGGCACGACGCCGCGCGTTCGGCGCCGATCGAACGCTGCCTTTCCGCTCCTCACTCTCCCCCGCGCTGCACCGCAACGCATGACGCATCGGGACAAGCCCCGATTCCTCGGAAAATTGACCGGGACGCCGTCCGACAAGGCCGAGCCGAACCGTAGTGGTTTCCACGCATAGTCGCAACCAGGCAAGAACAGGTCGCCGCCGGTCGTATTGCGTTGAAAATGGCCCGTTACTTTTGAGTCCACGATGCAGGCCGGGGCGCAATCCGCGCACCCGATGCATATCGGTCCAACCGGGAGAAACCATGAAGTCGACAAAGATCGCCGCGCTCGTCGCGGTCACGCTGGCGACGGGCGCGCTCGCCAATGCCGCACAGGCCGAGACGGACGGCGCGACGTGCCGCAACGTCCGTTTCGCCGACATCGGCTGGACCGATATCACGTCGACGACGGCGCTCGCGTCGACCGTGTTCGAAGGGCTCGGCTACAAGCCGACGACGACGATCTCCTCGGTGCCGATTTCGTTCGCCGGCCTGAAGAGCAAGCAGCTCGACGTATCGCTCGGCTACTGGTGGCCGGTGCAGCAGAAGCAGCTTCAGCCGTTCCTCGACAGCAAGTCGATCAACGTCGTCGAGCCGCCGAACCTGTCGGGCGCGAAGGCGACGCTCGCGGTGCCGAGCTACGCATACCAGGCCGGCCTGAAGACCTTCGACGACATCGCCAGGCATCGCGCGGAACTGGACGGCAAGATCTACGGGATCGAGCCGGGCAGCAGCGCGAACGCGACGATCCAGAAGATGATCGACACGAACCAGTACGGGCTCGGCGGCTTCAAGCTCGTCGAGTCGAGCGAGGCGGGCATGCTCGTCACCGTCGAGCGCGCGATCCGCGAGAAGAAGTGGGTCGTGTTCCTCGGCTGGGAGCCGCATCCGATGAACATCCAGATCAGCATGAACTACCTGTCGGGCGGCGATGCGGCGTTCGGGCCGAACTACGGCGAAGCGCGCGTGTACACGCTGACGTCGCCCGACTTCATGACGCGCTGTCCGAACGCGGGCAAGCTCGTCACGAACCTGCGCTTCACGACGCAGCTCGAGAACCAGCTGATGCAGTCGGTCATGAACAAGACGAAGCCGACCGATGCGGCGAAGGCCTACCTGAAGAAGAATCCGCAGGTGCTCGACGCATGGCTTGCGGGCGTCAAGACCTTCGACGGCAAGGACGGCCTGCCCGCCGTGAAGGCCTACCTCGGCCTGTGACGCCGTCACGGCCGGTGCGCGGCGACACGCGCGTCGGCCGTTCATCCGAACGATTCACCCGCAATACGACACAACCCGAGTCAAGCGAGGCAACAGCATGAACCACGAAGTCATCATCACCTGCGCCGTCACCGGCGCGGGCGATACGGTCGGCAAGCATCCGGCGATTCCGGTCACGCCGAAGGAGATCGCGGCCGCCGCGATCGAGGCCGCGAAGGCCGGCGCGACCGTCGCGCACTGCCACGTGCGCGATCCGCAAACGGGGCGCGGCAGCCGCGACCCGAACCTGTATCGCGAAGTGGTCGACCGGATCCGCTCGGCCGACGTCGACGTGATCATCAACCTGACGGCCGGCATGGGCGGCGATCTGGAGATCGGCCCGGGCGAGGATCCGATGCGCTTCGGCAAGGGCACCGACCTGGTCGGCGGCCTCACGCGCCTCGTGCATGTCGAGGAACTGCTGCCGGAAATCTGCACGCTCGACTGCGGCACGCTCAATTTCGGCGACGGCGACTACATCTACGTGTCGACGCCCGCGCAGTTGCGCGCCGGCGCGAAGCGCATCCAGGAGCTTGGCGTGAAGCCGGAACTGGAAATCTTCGACACCGGCCATCTGTGGTTCGCGAAGCAGTTGCTGAAGGAAGGGCTGCTCGACGATCCGCCGCTGTTCCAGCTGTGCCTCGGCATTCCGTGGGGCGCGCCGGCCGACACCGGCACGATGAAGGCGATGGTCGACAACCTGCCGCCGGGCGCGCACTGGGCCGGCTTCGGGATCGGCCGCATGCAGATGCCGATGGTCGCGCAGGCGATGCTGCTCGGCGGCCACGTGCGCGTCGGCCTCGAAGACAACATCTGGCTCGATCGCGGCGTGCACGCGACCAACGGCACGCTGGTCGAGCGCGCGCGCGAAATCATCGAACGCCTCGGCGGCCGCGTGCTGACGCCGGCCGAGGGTCGCCGCAAGCTCGGCCTGCCGGCGCGCGGCGAGCGTCCGCTCGAACGTCGCGCACTCGCCGAATACGCATGAGCGTTGTACCCGTATTGCATTGCAAGCCGGCGGCGCGCGACACGCGCGTCGGCCGACCGATTCCCCTCGATTTGAAGGATGCGTTGACATGGCAGTGAAGACCGACATCAAGACGTTCGCCGCCATCGGCACCGGCGTGATCGGCAGCGGGTGGGTGGCCCGCGCGCTCGCACACGGTCTCGACGTGGTGGTGTGGGACCCCGCGCCGGGCGCGGAGCAGCAGCTGCGCGCGAACATTGCGAACGCGTGGCCCGCGCTCGAACGCGTCGGCCTGGCGCCGGGCGCCGATCCCGCGCGGCTGCGGTTCGTCGCGACGATCGAAGCCTGCGTCGCCGACGCGGACTTCATCCAGGAAAGCGCACCCGAGCGCGAGGCGCTGAAACTCGAACTGCACGAGCAGATCAGCCGCGCGGCGAAGCCCGACGCGATCATCGCGTCGTCGACGTCGGGGCTGCTGCCGACCGATTTCTACGCGCGCGCGACGCATCCGGAGCGCTGCGTGGTCGGTCACCCGTTCAATCCGGTCTACCTGCTGCCGCTCGTCGAAGTGCTCGGCGGCGCGCGGACCTCCCCGGAAGCGGTCGAAGCCGCGATCGAGATCTACCGCAAGCTCGGCATGCGGCCGCTGCACGTGCGCAAGGAAGTGCCGGGCTTCGTCGCGGACCGATTGCTCGAAGCGCTGTGGCGCGAGGCGCTGCATCTCGTCAACGAGGGCGTCGCGACGACGGGCGAGATCGACGACGCGATCCGCTTCGGCGCGGGCATCCGCTGGTCGTTCATGGGCACCTTCCTGACCTATACGCTGGCCGGCGGCGATGCGGGCATGCGACACTTCATGCAGCAGTTCGGCCCTGCGCTGGAACTGCCGTGGACCAAGCTCGTCGCGCCGACGCTGACCGACGAGCTGATCGACCGCGTCGTCGACGGCACCTCGGCGCAGCAGGGCACGCGCAGCATCAAGGAACTCGAACGCTATCGCGACGAGTGCATTACCGAGGTGCTGAAGGCAATCGCCGCGGTGAAGGCGCGGCACGGGATGCGATTCGAGGACTAGACGATGACGGGCGATACCCCGCTGACGATATACCGCGACGTCGTGCGGCCCGAGTGGGTCGACTACAACGGCCACCTGCGCGACGCGTTCTACATGCTGATCTTCAGCTTCGCGACCGATGCGCTGCTGGACCGCATCGGTCTCGACGACGCGACGCGTCGCGAGCGGGGCCGCTCGGTCTATACGCTCGAAGCGCACGTGAACTATCTGCAGGAGATCAAGGAAGGCACGCGCGTGCGCGTCGATGCGCGCGTGTTCGCGCACGACGCGAAGCGGCTGCACCTGTATCTCGAACTGTTCGCCGACGGGCATGACGGCGCGGTGTCGGCGAGCGAGCAGATGATGCTGCACGTCGATACGCGCGGCGGCGCGAAGTCGGCGCCGTTCGACGACGATGTCGCCGCGCGCGTGGCCGAGCTTCATGCGCTGCAGCGCGACTGCGCGGCGCCCGCCTATGCGGGGCGCGTGATCGGACTGCCGCCGCGCCGCTAGGGCCGTCGACCGATGCTCGAACCCGAAATCGCGGCGTTCGTCGCGGCCGTCGATACGTGGTATCCGGCCGACGCGGCTTCGCGCTCGCCCGACGCGCAGCGCCGCCTGTACGACCGCTTCGCGGCCGCGTGGACGCCCGCTGCGTTGCCGGCCGGCGTCGTGCAGCACGATGCGGTGTGGCACGCGCCCGACGGGCGTGCGATCGCGCTGCGGCGCTACGGGCCCGCGGATCGCGAAGCGCGCGGCACGGTGCTGTTCTTTCACGGCGGCGGCTTCGTGGTCGGCTCGCTCGACAGTCATGCATCGATCACTGCGCAACTCGCTGCCGACACGGGGCTGGCGGTGATCGCGGTCGACTATCGGCTCGCGCCCGAACATCGCGCGCCGGCCGCGCTCGAAGATTGCCTGGCCGTCACGCGTGCGGCGCGCGACGGCCGTTTGCCGTTCGGGCCGTGCGTGCGGCCGCTGACGCTGGCCGGCGACAGCGCGGGCGGCAATCTCGCCGCGGCGGTCGCGACCGCGCTGCGCGACGCGGGCGAGGGCGGCCTCGACGGGATCGCGCTCGTCTATCCGGCGCTCGGCATCGAGCCGCAGTCGCCGGCGCGCGAAACGGAAGCGCACGCGCCGATGCTGACGCTCGACGACGTGCATCGCTATCGCGCGCTGTACTGGAACGGCCGCTTCGAGGACGACGACGCGGCACTCGACGCGCTGCTGAACGACGATCCGCTGCTGCGCGCCTCGGTGCCGCTGGCTGCGAAGCGGTTCGACGGATTGCCGCCGGTGCTCGCGATCGGCGTGGAGCACGACCCGCTGCGCGACGACGCGCGCGTGTATGTCGAACGGATCGTGACAGCCGGCGGGCCGGCGCGTTACTGGATGGGCGCGGGGCTCGTGCACGGCTGCTGGCGCGCGCTCGCGACGAGCCCGCAGGCCGCGCGCATGCACCGGCTCGTCGGCGAATTTCTGCTCGCGCCGCGTGCCTAGCGGCGTCTTTGTCCCGATCCGCCGATTTCCCGATCGACCGCCGTCGGCATCGCTGCCGGCGTATTCCCGAACCGCGCGAAAAAGCGCCCGGACGCAAGGCGCCCGGGCGAAGCCACCCGCTGCCGGGCGGCGGAGGTATGCGTTTCACAAAAAAAGACGAGCCCGCATGAGGGGCTCGTCCGGATGGCGATTCGCGTGAAACGCGGCGTCCGCTCGGGACGCATCGGCTTACTGGCCGAAGAAGATCGAATCGCGTGCGTTCGACGTCGCGGCAGCCGGGGCGCCCGAGTGGACGACCGGTGCCGGCTGCGCGCCGTAGCCGCTGCTGTCGGCGCCATGCACGCGCGCTTCGGCGGCCTGGATGTCGTTCGGGTAGTACGGGCTTGCCAGACCCGGCTTGTAGCCGGCCTTTTCGAGCTGGACCAGTTCGTTGCGCACTTGTGCGCGGGTCACGGTGCTTTGAGCGAAGGTGCTGAACGAAGCGGACAGGGCGGCAGCGGCAGCAACGGCGATAACGAGCGATTTCATGATGACCTCCGGTGTTTTATTCGGTTCGCTCTCGACACCATGTCTTAAGCGATTGACTAAATCTTAGTCACCGGAGGCTTCAGGGTAAACGCTGATTTTGACGATAGATTGTTTCCTGGGTGGTAACAGTGGCGCGGCGAATCAATCTTTCACCGGGCTTTCTCTCAGATGGCGTAATAAGTATGAAGAATGTGCGCGCCGGCTTCATGGCGCTCCGGCTGCCGCGCCGACCGGCTTGAGCGGCGCGCGACCGGCGGGCCGGCTGGCATCGAGGAAGCGCACGCCTGTCGCGGCTTCCGATGCTTCCCACAGCAGCGCGGCGGCGGCCGTATCGCGCGCCGCGCACGGCACGCTGGCGGGTGCCGGCAGGCCGCGCGCCTCCAGCCAGCCGGACGGCCCGAGATAGGCGCCGCCCGCGAGATCGGGCGCCGTCGCCGCATGAATCGCGGGCAACGCGCCCTGTTCGGCGGACTGCGCGAGATAACGGTTCGCCACGCGCATCAGCGCGGCCCGTGCCGACGCGCGGTCCATCTCGGGGCCCGCGAACTGCAGGTTGGTCGCCGCGTAGCCGGGATGCGCGGCGACGCTGATGCCGGCGAACGCCGCGCGCTCGAAGCGGCGCTGCAGTTCGAGCGCGAACACGAGGTTCGCGAGCTTGCTATCGCAATACGCGAGATAACGGTTGTAGCGCCGTTCGGCGCGCAGGTCGTCGACGCGGATTCGTCCGCCGCGGTTGAGGCCGCTCGACATCGTCACGACGCGCGCGCGTCGCGCCGCGCGCAGCGCCGGCAGCAGGTGGCCGGTCAGCGCGAAATGGCCGAGGTGATTGGTGCCGAACTGCATCTCGAAGCCGTCGCGCGTATGCCGCAGCGGCAGGAACATCACGCCGGCGTTGTTGCAGAGGGTGTCGACGCGCCCGTGACGGTCGGCGACTGCGGCCGCGAAGCGTTCGACCGATGCGAGGTCCGCGAGATCGAGCGGCTCGACTTCGACACGCGCATCGGGATGGCGCCGGCGGATCGCATCGGCCGCCGCCGCGCCGCGCATCGCGTCGCGACAACCCATCACGACCGTCGCGCCCTTTGCGGCCAGCGTTTCCGCCAACTGCCAGCCGAGGCCGCTGTTGGCGCCGGTCACGACCGCGACCTTGCCGCCTTGCGCCGGGACGTGGCGCGCGCTCCATGCATGCATGTCTGCCTCCCTCGGGACGGCGCGCGACGGGCAAACGGGTCGCTGTCACGTCCCATCGTTACATTGAGTGATGTAACAATAATGGGCGCCGGCCGGGCAGACAAGCGGGGAATTAGACCGGCGCTTCCAGGCCGGCGCGCGTCGCATCGCGCTGCCGGGCCCGTATCGGGTCGCTGAAGCTTACTTGCCGCCGGACAGGCCGAGCACTTCGGCGGCGGAGATCATGGCTGCCGCGTTCGCGGGCGCCGGGCGTTCGGCGGGACGGAACACTTCGTCGCCGCGGTGGATCACCTGGCGCGACAGCGCGCAGGTGCCGGTGCGCTGGGCGAAGCGGCGGCGCCAGCGCTGTTCGCCGTAGTGGCAGCGGCCGGGTTCGACCCAGCGGACGACGAGCAGCGTGTCGGACTGTTCGAGGATTTCGACGTGGACGTCGGCGGGATCGAGCGCAGGCAGAGATTTGGAAGCCTTCATTTTGCCGTTTCCTAAAGCTCGTGCGGTTTCCGCCCCCGCAGGGCTGTTACTGCGCGAGGGCGATTCCGTTAGGGGTTTCCATGAGTGGTGCGCTAAATGTAAGCGTCTGTGACCGGAAAAAACATCCTGTCTGGCTCAAATTACCTTTTGCCGATTTAGAAACAATCCACGCTTATTTTCTTGGAAAGCACTGACAAAAACGCCCCGGACGCGAACGTCCGGGGCGGCAAAGCGGGCTGCGCGGCCATGTCTGCTCGCTCAGTCACGGGGTACGCCGCGTGGGACGGAGATGCCCGCAGGGATCGGCAGCGGGCGGAAGGCGACGTACCGGTGCGCAGTCCACCGCGTCATGATCGCGCGCGCATCCCGTTGAAACCCTGACGCGAAGATGACCGTTTTGTCAGTTTGGCGCGGATCGGCGCGCCGGGCGGGGCCGGAAACCGGCTGAAAGGCCCACCGGTATTGGCTCGGTCGGATGCTCGGCTTCGAACGCCAGTTGCCGGCGCGGGGGCGAATTCTGCGCGCGGCACGACGCGCACGGGCTCATGCTCGATCATCCCGGCAAGCCCGCGCCCGCCGAATTCGAGCATGCACGCAGGCGCGCGTTGGCATCCCGCCATGTGAACACGACGGATAAAATGCCTGCGGACGATTGGCCCGATTCGAAGGCGCGTCCGCAATGAAACCGATCCCCTGCGTCCACGTATGCCCATCCAGCCGATTCAGAACCGCCGCCTTTACCAGCAGATCGCCGACAAGCTCACGGCGATGATCGAGTCGGGCGATTTTCCGCCGGGCAGTTATCTGCCGCCCGAACGCGAACTGGCCGAGCAGTTCGGCGTGTCGCGTACGTCGGTGCGCGAGGCGCTGATCGCGCTGGAGGTTGGCGGCCTCGTCAGCGTGCGCGTCGGCGACGGCGTGAAGGTCCGGCATGCCGAACCGGTTGCCGCATCGCCGCGCATCGAGGCCGTCGATACTGCGCCGCTCGAGGTCGTCGAAATCGATCCGGAGTTCGGCATCGCGCTCGATCTCGACACGGAGATTCCTCCGTTCGCGCTGTTGCAGGCGCGCCGGCTGATCGAGCCGGAAGCTGCCGCGCTTGCCGCGCAGCACGGCTCGGACGCGCAGCTCGAAAGCATCCACGCGGCATTCCTGCGCAACCAGGAGGACAATCGCAGCGGCTCGCTCACGCATCCGGGCGACCGGCTGTTCCATATCCGCATCGCGGAGGCGAGCGACAACCCCGCTTATGCGCTGATGGTCAAGCAGCTGCTGGCGCACAAGTACGATCCGATGTTCCGACGCCTGCAGTCGCTGTACATGCCGGACGACATGCCGCATCGGTCGGAGCTCGAACACCGTGCGATCCTCGATGCGATTCGTGCGCGCGATCCCGACGCCGCGCGGCACGCGATGGCCGCGCATCTCGACGAGGTGATCCGGATTTTCGGGCGCGCGCTGGATTGACGGGCTGCAGTCACCGGAATCCATTTCAATTTTCAGGACCACACATGACCCGGGTACCGTATTTCTCGCAGTGGGAGTCGAGGACGCTGATCGACAAGTTCCTGTCCGGCGAGCTTCGCTCCGACGAAGATCCGCTGTGGCACGAGTCGGGCGCACTGAGCCCCGAGGAATACGCGCGATGGAGCCCGCACATCTGCGGCATTGCCTGCCTGAAGATGCTGCTCGCGCATCGCACGAAACGCGTATTCCCGTTGCTCGAACTGGTTCGCGACGCAGTGGCGTTCGGCGTGTATCGCCCCGAACTCGGCGACAGCGGCAAGCGTCTGCACTACCGGCCGTTCGTGAACTGGCTCGGCGAGCGATTTCGGATACAGGGCAGTGTCGTCGAACATACGGAGTCGTCGGCGCTCGAAGCCAGGCTGCGCGACGGATACATGCTGATGGCGTCGGTTCATCCGGGAATCCGGCACGCACCGTCCGAGCCGCCGGCGCGTGGCGGTCATCTGGTCCTGGTGCTCGGCATGGACGGCAAGACGGGCGACTGGGTGTTTCATAATCCGTCGGGCTTCGAGCGGCACACGCAGGAATACGTGACGATGCCGCGCGATACCTTCGATCGCTTCTTTGCCAATCGCGGGATCCTGATTGCCCCTCGGGACTGAATCCGAATCTGTCTCGTGCAGCCCGCCGGCAGGCGAGCGATATCACCGTTCGCCGGCGCGGCGCAGCAGCATGCTCAGAACCGATCGGCGCGATAGGGCGCCGGGTCGGTAAATGGCGTCTCACCCGTCATCATCTCGGCCAGCAGGCGACCCGTCACGGGGCCCAGCGTCAGCCCGTGATGGTTGTGCCCGAACGCGAACCACAGTCCGCGATGCGCGGGTGCGGGGCCGATCACCGGACGCATATCGGGCGTGCACGGCCGGAAGCCGAGCCACGGCTGTGGATCGAGCCGTTCGCCGAAGCCGAACACCGGCCGCGCGATCCGTTCCGCGCGTTCGAGCTGCACGCCGGTCGGCGGCACGCGGCGTCGCGCGATCTCGACGCCGGTCGTCAGCCGCAGCCCGCGCCGCATCGGCGCGATCACGTAACCGTATTCACGATCGACGATCGGCGCCGACGGCACGCCGCGCGCGGATGGCGCGTAGTGCATGTGATAGCCGCGCTTCTCGCGCAGCGGTATGCGATAGCCGAACTTGCCGAACACGGTGTCCGACCACGGCCCGAGCGCGACGACCACCGACGGCGCGGCAGCCGTGCCGTCGCGCGTCCTGACCTGCCAGCCGGGCGACAGCGCTTCGAGCGTCGCGGCGTCGCCGTCGAGCAGTGTGCCGCCGCCCTGTTCGAACAGCCGCGCATACGCTTTGACGAGCGCGGCCGGATCGACGACGCTTTTCGGGTCGCGCCAGTGCAGTGCGCCGCAAAAGCCCGGCGCGAGGCTCGGCTCCTGCGCGAGCAGCGCCGCCGCATCGAGCGGCGTGATGCCGAGCCCGTGGCGGCGCGCGGTGAGCTGCGCGTCGGCGACGCCGCGCTCGAACGCGGCCGGCGTGCGGAACGCTTCCATCCAGCCGCTTGCGCGCACGAGTTCGCCGGCGCCTGCACGTGCGATCAGCGCATCGTGCTCGACGATGCAGCGCTCGATCAGCGGCAGCATGTCGCGCGCGGCCGCCGCGTGGCGCTGCGGCGCGGACTCCCACCAGAAGCGGGCGAGCCACGGCGCGAACGCGGGCAGCGACGCACTGTGCCAGTAGAGATCGGTCGAGCGGTTCAGCGCGTAGCGCATCAGCGTGAACGGGCTGCGCGGGAACGGATACGGCTCGACCGACGAGCGCTCGATCAGCCCCGCGTTGCCGAAGCTCGTGCCTTCGCCGGGGGCGTTGCGGTCGACGAGCGCGACCTTGCGGCCGCGATCCTGAAGGTGCAGCGCGACGGACACGCCGACAATGCCCGCGCCGAGAACGATGACGTCGAAATCCATGGATCGTGGTGGTGAATGGCAGTTGGCGGGCCGGCGTGTGCAGCGCCGGCCCTTTGTTGGTGAGCCTTTGAGTTGCAAGCATACTCGCGAGCGGGCGGCTCGGGTGGAATGCGGATCGTGCCGAGTTGGGGGCGGTGGAGCGCTGGATCACATGCGCGGGTGAAAGGCGTTGGCGCACGACGAAAATGACGCGTCAAATTCGAGATAGTTCGATGTCTGTTGTAAATGCACGACATCGATGCAATGCGGACTCGTCTTATTCGAAGCGTTGAGGCGAGGAATAAGAAAAGGCGATGTGTCAATCTGATAAAACGGGGTCCGTTGTGGCGTCCGATCGGAGTTATCTCTATTTATGCGAATAAGCATGCTTTGAATCGGCTTGATTCTGTCTTGATGGATGAATGGAAGTGGTGGGTTTCAGTGTTCAGATGGGCTGCGCAATATGGATATCAAGCCGGAAAAGGTTTCAAAACGTCAAATCCGTTCGGTCGATGATGGAAGTAAAGCGACCACGTCCCCGCAAAATATAGGACAAATACAAATCATAATTTCAAGGCGCTAGGTTAAAAACGATTTAATGAAGCTGGTGTAGATATATCTGTAAATGCATCGATGAATTAGGATGCGGCGAGGATCAATCATTACGCCGCTAACCAATGAAGCATCGAGAAACTTCGGCAGCGTTGATTTCGGCGTTGGCGAGCGTTTCAGCGTTGGCGCAAGGCGTGAAGCCGTCCGAAATGACGTCCGGCCCGCAAATCCAGCGCTTTCAACAGCAGCAGCTCGAAGCCGTCAAGGAACTGAATCCGAGCCCGAACGTGCTGGCGCCCACCGGCGAAAAACCGGCGGACACCGGCATCGCGAACCTGCCGCTCGACACGCCGTGTTTTCCAATTCAGGCGGTCGCGCTGGAAGGCAATACGTCCGGTTGGCTCGCACGTTTCCTTCAACCGGTCGTGGGGCAGTGCGTCGGCAAGACCGCACTCCGGCAGATTCAGGATGCGGCCAATAACGCGCTGATCGAGCGCGGCTACGTGACGGCGCGCGTTCTGGTACCGACCCAGTCGCTGCAGGCAGGCACGCTGACGCTGCATGTCGTGCCGGGGCGCATCAGCGACGTGCGGGCGGACGGCCCCGCCATCGGCTGGCTGCGCACGGCGCTGCCGACTTCGACCGGTGCGCTGTTGAACCAGCGCGACATCGATCAGGGGCTCGAGAACCTGCGCCGCCTGCAGTCGCAGTCCGACGCCGTCGTCGACATCGCGCCGGGCGCGCATCCGGGCGACTCGGAAATCGTGCTGCATCCCGGTACCGGCAAGCGCTGGCACGCCGTCATCGGCGCGGACAACGCGGGTCTCGATTCGACCGGCAAGTACGAGTTGTCGGGCTCGCTCACGCTCGACTCGCCGCTCCATCTCTACGACCAACTGCAAATCGCCGGCACGACGAACGCGAACTTCGGCGCGTCGGACAAAGGCAACCGGTCGGTGTCCGCCAACTACAGCGTGCCGATCGGCTACGCGATGCTGACGTTGAACGCGAGCCGCTCGCGCTACAAGCAGACCGCGGCGGGCTTCGGCGAGCCGATCGAATACAGCGGCGTCCAGTCTTCGCTTCAAGCCGGCCTGTCAGGCGTGATTTACCGGAACGCACACGCGCGGACGGCGCTGCACGGCAACCTGTTCCGCAAGATCAGCCGCAACGCAATCGACGGAATGGACATACCGGTCCAGCATCGCGACATCGTCGGCTACGAAGTGGGCGCCGCGCATCGGCAATACATCGGCAACGTGGTGCTCGACGGCTCGCTCGCATGGCGCGCGTCGCTGCCGGGCTGGTCCAGTCATGCCGGCACCGTGGTGGGTGCACCGGCGTTCGACGGCAAGACGCAGGTGGTACTCGCGAGCCTGGGCGCCCAGGCGCCGTTCAGGATCGGCGGCCACGCGTTCACGTACCAGTTCGGCTGGAACATGCAGAACGCCCGCACGCCGTTGACTCCTTCGGATTACTTTACGATCGGCACGCGCTATGCGGTGCGCGGCTTCGATCAACAACTGACGCTGGCCGCCGAGAGCGGCTGGGTGGTTTCCAACGAACTCGACTGGTATGTGCCGACGCGAGTCGGCACGCAGGCGTTGTATGCCGGCGTCGATGCGGGGCGGGTGCGCGGGGCGGCCGCGCAATTCCTGATCGGCGACACGCTCGTCGGCGCCGTCGTCGGGGTGCGCGGCAGTCTCGCGGCGAAACGCGTGTTCGGCGCGACGCTGAGCTACGACGCGTCGCTCGGCTGGCCACTGTCGAAGCCGCGAGGTTTCAGGACCGATTCGCCAACACTGCTGTTTCAGGCCAGCACGTTGTTCTGAGCGTAGCGGGGTGAACCGGGCGAGGTCGGGGATCTCGATCCGGCGTTGTGTTGATCGTCAATCAGAAGAAAGGAGAAACCATGCAGCACCCAGGTGAGAAGCATCGCATTGTGCAGGTCGCGGCGGCGACGTTGGCGGTGGCCGCCGCGCTGGGATTGAGCGCGTGTGGCGGCGGTGATGATGGCGGCAGCAACGTCGCGTCGATCGATGCATCGGCGGGCGGTGCGTCCTCGTCCTCGTCGTCGATTCGCGTGGAAGGCGAGTCGAAGGCGCTGTCGAGCAGTTTGGCTGAGGTGAACGTGCTGACGCCGCCCGTCTCGTGGAACGCAGACGGGTCGTTCCCGAGCGGCTCGCTGGTGCTGTCGGCCAGAAGCGTCGACGCGTCGCTGCTCAAGTCCGAGGCGCCGGGCGCGTATACGGTGCTGCCGCGCGGCAAGGACACGCTGAGTCTTTCGACTGGCACCGTGACCGACCTCGCCGGCAACGGCGATTTTGCGATCGGTCGCTGGACGGCGGGCAGCGACTCCGCCGGCCATTCCTACAACGCCAACCAGGGGCAGACCTGGGCGGTCGGCGCGCCGGTCACGGTCAGCCTGACCGATCAGTCGCAGCTGAACTGCTCGCTGGTCGCCGCCACGCGGCCGACGTCGACCGACGGCAATACCGTGCCCGGCTCGCTCGACGTGGCGATTGCTGTCGTGAAGAGGCAGAGCGACGCGTTGGGCCAGTTCTACGCGAACGCGGCGTTGACGCTGCAGTACTCGATCGGCACCGACAAGGCGCAGAGCTTCAGCGGCAACAGCCGGGTGGGCGCGATGTTGACGTCGTCCGGGACGCGCTCGTCGCTCTACTCGTCGTTCATGGGCCCGAACGCAGCGACGCCGTATCTCGTCGTGTCGTATGGCGTCTACGCGCCGACGGCGGGCGGCATCAACGGCCTCGCGATGCTGAGCTGCAAATAACGCGTGACTGCGACCGGCGGCATCGACGCGCGTGCGATGCCGCCGGTCGCACGACTCTTCAGGAAGACCTCGAACATGAATTCCGGAATCTTTCGCCTGGTGTTCAATGCCGTACGCGACATGCTGGTGGCTGTCGACGAAAATGCGTCTGCGCATGGAGGCGGCGAAGGTGCGCGCATGCGACGAACGGTACCGACCTCGGCGCCGGAATCCGGCGTTTCGATCTGGTTCGCGGCGCGCGCGATCGCGTTTGCGGCGCTTTGTACCTTCGGCATGCAGCCGCTCGTCGCCGAGGCGCAGGCCACGCTGCCGATCACACCCGATCGCAGCGGGCCGGCGCATCCGGTTGTCGGCGTGTCGGCATCGGGCGTGCCGCTCGTCAATATCACCGCGCCGAAGAACGGCGTCTCGCTGAACAGCTTCACGCAGTACAACGTCGGCACGCAGGGCGCCGTGCTCGTCAACAGCGGCCGGAACACGCAGACGCAACTCGCCGGCTGGGTCCAGGGCAATCCGTTCCTCGGCAATCAGGCGGCGCGCGTGATCGTCAATCAGGTCACGTCGGGCAATCCCAGCCGGCTGCTCGGGCCGACCGAGATCGCGGGCAACCGCGCGAATCTCGTGATCGCGAACCCGGCGGGCATCACCTGTGCGGGTTGCGGCTTTCTGAACGTCCCGCGCGTGACGCTGGCAACCGGTGCACCGACCTTCAATCCGGACGGTACGCTGGCCGGTTTCGACGTGACGCAGGGGCGACTCGGGATCGACGGTGCGGGGCTCGACGCGCGCGGCAGTGCGATCGACCTGATTGCACGTGCGATGACGATCAACGGCCAGGTGTGGGCCGATTCGATCGATGCGGTGGCCGGCGCGAACCGCGTCGACTATGCGGACAACGCCGCGCAAGCCCGTGACGGCGCAGGCGGGGCGCCGGGCGTCGCGATCGACGTGCAGGCGCTGGGCAGCATGTTCGCCAATAGCGTGCGAATGATCGGGACCGAGGCGGGCGTGGGTGTACGCGATGCCGGATCGATCACCTCGCTGACGGGCGATATTCGTGTGTCGAACAACGGCGACGTGACGATTGCGCCGGCCGCGCGTCTGCAGTCGGCGGCGAACATCCGGATCGACGGCGCGGAAGTTGTGCAGCAAGGCACGATAGTCAGCGCGCAGGCCACGGATCTGAACGCATCGCAGGCGCTGTCGAATACCGGAACGATTGTGTCGGGCGGTAATACGAACCTGACGGCCGCGCTGTCGGTCGACAATGGCGGGCATGCGTACGCGGGCGTGGATTCCGCGGGCCAACTGGTCGACGGCGGTTCGGTCACGGCGCGCGCCGCACAGGTGACGAGCCGCGGCACGCTGGCAGCGGGCGGCAGCGTCAATCTGCTCGCGAACGACGTGACGCTCGATGGCGGGACCGTGAATGCGGCCGGTGCGGTCGACGTGACGGCCGACGGCACGTTGTCGAACGTCGGCGGGACAGTGAGCGGCCGGGACCTGATGCTGAATGCCGCACAACTGTTCAACGATGCAGGCGTCATCAGCGCGCGTGGTCTGGCAAACGTGACCGCACAAGCGGTTTCGAACCGGTCCGGCACGTTGTCGGCGGACGCGCTGTCGCTGAGCGCGGCTGGCGCGCTCGACAATACGCAGGGGCACGTGATCGCCCGCACGGCGCGGATCGCCGCCAAGGATGTGACGAACGTCGCGGGCGAGATCGGCACCTCGCCGGGCGCGCTGGCGCTGACGGCGACCGGCAGCGTGTCGAACCGGGACGGGAAGATCGCAGGCGGCCACGGCCTGACGCTGGCCGCGCATACGGTTTCCAACGCACAGGGCCAGATCGGTTCCGTGGCGGGCGATACGTCGCTCGACGTCGCGCAATCGCTGAACAACGGGGGCGGCAAGCTCGCATCCGGCGACGCATTGACTGTCCGCGCAGCGCATCTCGACAACTCGGCAGGATCGATCGGCGCGCACGCCGCGCGAATCGACGCAACGGATGTCGAAAATACGGCCGGCCGGATCGGCACGACTGATGCACTGACTGTGACGGCGACGGGTGTCGTCTCGAATCGGTCCGGCGTCATGGTCGGCGGCAACGGCATCTCGTTGACGGCAAACCGCATCGACAACGCATCGGGCACGATCGGATCGGTCGCCGGCGACACGACGCTGCGTGCGGATCAGTCTCTGGTGAACACGGGCGGCACGGTGGGTTCCGCCAATGTGCTCGACATCGCAAGCGACACGATCGACAACGCGAACGGCAGCATCGCGGCCGCGCGCGACGCGCTGGTCCGGGCCGGGGATCTCGTCAATGCGGGAGGCCAGATCGGGTCTTCGTCGGCCAGATTGTCGCTGACCGCCGAGCGCGGGATATCGAACGACGGAGGCAAACTGGCAGGCGCAACCGGGTTGTCGGTCAAGGCCGCCATGCTGAGCAATCGGGCAGGCCAGATCGGCGCGTCCAGCGGCGAGGCGACGCTGACCGTCTCGCAGGCACTCGACAATACGCGGGGCACGATTGCCGCCGCCGGCGCGCTGAACGCGCAGGCCGGTGCGTTCGACAATTCGGACGGTACGCTGGCGGCCGATGCGGCGAAGCTCGACATAGCCGACGCGTTGACAAACACCGGCGGCACAATTGCGGCGACCCACGACGCGACCGTGACGGCGCAGACCGTTTCGAATCGCGCCGGCACCATCGGGTCGCTGTCCGGCGCATTGTCGGTGACGACATCCGGTACGACGGACAACGCAGGCGGCAAACTGCTGGCCTTCGGCGACACGACATTGACCCATGCGGGCCTGCTGAACGCGGGTGGCACGATCACGGGCGCGAATGTGACGCTCGCGGCCGGACACGGGGCGATCGACAACACGCTCGGCAACGTGGCGGCGAGCCAGTCGCTGACGAGTCGCTCGGGCGCCCTCGATAACCGGTCGGGGCTGATGCAGGCAGCGGGAGCGATCGACATCGATACACACGGCCGGACGTTCGATAACGGCGTCCTGCCGGGGCAATCGACGGGCGGTCGGGTTCTCGGCAATGGCGTCATACTGGCGACGGGCGCGCTGGACAACACGGGCGGCGCGATCTCGTCGAGCGGTGCGGCGAGCGTCGACGCGGCATCCGTGACCAATGACGCCGGTTCGCTCGTCGCCGATGGCGCATTGACGGTACGAAGTGCCGGCACGGTGTCGAGCGTCGCAGGCCAGATCGGCGGCAACGGCGACGTGACGGTCGCCGGCAAGACGATCGACAACACGCGCGGCGCCATGCATGCGAGCGGCGCGCTGTCGGTGACGGGCGACACGATCCGCAATGCGCAGACTGTCGACGCGTCGCTGCCGACGACGGCAGGCGTGCCGGGGCTGGCCGCAGGGATGGAGGGCGCAAGCGTTGTACTCGATGCCGGCCGGACGATCGACAACGCCGGCGGCTCGATTCGTGCGGACCAGGCGGCGACGCTTGCCGCATCGAGCATCGACAACACGTCGGGCAGCATCCAGTCGAAAGGCGTGGCCACGCTGACGGCATCGGATGTGCTGATCAACAGCCGGGGCGACGTCAACGGCGGTCGGCAACTGACGGTCTCGGTCGGCACGCTCGACAACGACGGCAAGCTCCAGTCGGCGGGCGACGTCGAGGTGACGACACAAGGCGCGTTGAACAACCGCGGCCGGATCGTAGCGGGCCGCGACTTGAAGACGACCAGCAGCGTGCTCGACAACAGCGGGGTGCTGTCGGCGGGAAATGCCGCGAACGTGTACGCCGATACTGTGCTGAACCGTTCGACCGGCGAGATTTTCGGCGGCAACGCGACCGATGTTCATGCAAGCCACTCGGTGACGAACGAAGGCCTGATCGACGGCGGCGCAACGAAGGTGACTGCCGGCGACACCATCGCGAATGCCGGCGGCCGAATCTACGGCGATACCGTGACGATGGGCGCGAACACGATCGTCAACGACCGGAACGCCGAGGGCATCGGCGGCGTGATCGCTTCCCGCGGCGATCTCGACATCGGTGCACGGATGCTCGAGAACCGGAACGACGCGCTCGTTTACGCGAGTAGCGATATTCGCATCGGCGGCGCGCTGGATGCGAACCGACAGGCAACCGGCAGCGCGCAGACCGTGACGAACGACGGCGCACAGATCGATGCCGGCCGCGATATCGCGATCGACGCGACCCGGTTCGAGAACCTGAATTCGAACTTCCGGACTTCGACGATCGCGACCGACAGCGGCAATCAGCTGTGGTATCAGGTGCCGGGCTCGACCGAGAGGATCGACCCGTCGACCATTTACCTGTACCAGAAGAACAGTCAGGAAATCCGTCCCGGCACCGACTACCGTTGGGCGCTGGACGACGACCAGAAATTCATCTTGCTGCCGTCGGAGAAATATCCGTTTGCCGAGTATGCGAAGTACACGATGAACGGTGTAGCCGGCAAGATCGACGTGACGGCTTACCCTGCCGGAAACTTCGGGGCGAGCGGGGCTGCGGCTCAGACCGGTGCATACCGGACAGTGCCTGCCGATATCTGGGCACAGTTCGGCGTCGCTCCGCCCCCGGACGCAAATCCGGCATGGATGACGACGGGACCGTTCTGGATGACGGCAATCGGCAGCCTGTTCGCCGGCCGAAGCAAGGTCGGCAGCGACTGGTTTGCCGTCAAGCCGCCGACGGAAGCCGACGTGACCGGCGAGAAGCGGCCGATTTTCGGGGTGCCGAGCCCGTCGTGCATGACTTCGACCCACGCCGCATGTGCGCCATTCCAGCAGTGGTACAACGCGACCGCAGCCGCCTATCGGAGCCTCAATCAGGCAATCGCCGCGTATAACGGCGACGTGGCTGGGCGGCTCGTGGAGACCTATACGGTCTACACCGTCGACGTGAAGTCGACCACGGACGTTGTCACCGCGTCGCAGCCCGGCACGATCACCGCGGGCCGTCACATCACGATCGACGCTGCGTCCGGCATCAACGACAAGAGCCGGATCGTGGCGGGCGACGGCAACCATCCGACAAACGTGCAGAACATCGGTGCGACGGGCACCGAGACGTTCACGGGCTCGGGCAAGGCGATCCATACCTGGGTTCAGTCGGGCGGCGCATTCAGGGGCGACGAGCGCGCGAGCTCGACCGCCGATTACTCGCCGGCCATTCCATCGCGAACGATCGATCTGCCGATAGTGCTGACCGATCCGGGCACGCCGTCCAGTCCGGTCAAGAGTGTCGCGGCGGCGATCGCCGCCGCGCAGGGCACGAGCGGGTCCGGCGTGACGCCGGTTGCGGGCAAGAACGTCG